>JAABRX010000046.1 GCA_011390675.1 Trueperaceae bacterium
TGGTTCATGGGTTGCCAGCTGATCAGCGGCACCCGACCGCCGGTCGCGGCGGACGCGACCAGCGCGGCGTCGTAGGTGTGGTCCCAGCTCATGAACCAGTGCACGACGGCCAGACGCTCCCCGAGCGCGGTCTCGAGCTGCACCACGGGTTCCATCCCACCCCAGACGCCGCCGTAGGTGAAGGCGCCGAAGTGGACGTAGCTCGCGAGCGGTGCATCGGACTGCACGGCGGCGAGGACCTCGGGCGCTTCCTGCGCACCGCACGCCGTGGTCGCGACGAGCGCGGCCATGAACAGGGTCGCGCGCAGCGCGCGGGCGCCTTGGAGGCGGGCGCGCGGCCAGGTGCGGCGCGGCCAAGTGCGGCCGGTGCGGAGGTCGTCGGTGTGCGCGTGCTCGGACATCGTGGCCCATGGCCCCGGAGCGGGGGGGTGGGCACGTGAACCGGCTGCGGTGTGAACCCGCGACGTGCGTCCCAATGGCCGGTTGCGCTACTCGCTCCATCTGCTCCAAGCGCCCAAATGCAGAGCAGACTTCATCGCGTCCATCGGCCCGGCTGGCGCCGGGTGCCCGAACGGTTCGGGCCGTGCAGTACGGGACCCCGGGGGGTCTCGCTCTGGGCGCCAGCGGCTGTCGTGAGTGGGACGACTCCAAACGGCCGGTTGCGCTACTCGCTCCACCCACCTCAAGCGCCCAGATACGAGGCAGGTTTCATCGCGTCCGTACACGAGGGTCAAACCCTCGTGCTCAAATCCTAGCAGCCGCTCGTCACGGCGTTATGACATCCTTCGCTGCGCGGTCGTCTTCGGGACCATGGTGCCAGCGTCAGCCGTTAACGTGGGAACACGACGTGCGCATCTCGACCGCCCGGCCCGGTCCTCGCCTGGACCGTGCCGAGGGCGTTCGTTTTTGCGACCCGTCGAGGAGGTCGACATGCTGCGATTCGACGACAAGGTAGCCATCGTGACCGGCGGCGGCGGCGACATCGGTCGCGCCGCCTCGCTGACGCTCGCCCGCCAGGGTGCCAAGGTCCTGGTGGTCGACGTGAACCAGGAGGCGATCGACGCGACCGTCGCCGCGGTACGCGAGGCGGGCGGCACCGCCGAGGGGTACCGGGCCGACGTCAGCAAGGCGGCGGAGTGCGAGGCCTACGCTCAGAAGGCGGTCGACCTGTGGGGCGGCGTCGACGTCTTCTTCAACAACGCCGGCATCGAAGGGCCGGCGGGGCCCATCCAGGACTACCCCGAGGAGGCGTTCGACAAGGTGTGGTCCGTCAACGTGAAGGGCGTGTTCCTCGGCCTGAAGGCCGTCATCCCGCGCATCCGCGACGGCGGCGCCGTCGTCAACACCGCGAGCGTCGCCGGCTTGCAGGGATCGCCGGGGCTCGTCGGCTACATCGCCTCCAAGCACGCGGTCATCGGCATCACCCGCACCGCCGCCCTCGAGCTCGCCAGCCGCAACGTGCGCGTCAACGCCGTCTGCCCCGCGCCCATCAAGGGGCGCATGATGACGAGCATCGAGGCGAGCGTCGGGGCGACCGAGGAGGACGCGTTCAAGGCGATCGTGCCGATGGGGCGCTACGGCTCGCCCCAGGAGGTCGCGAACCTCGCCGTGATGCTGCTCTCCGACGAGGCCAGCTACGTGACCGGCGGCTTCCACACCGTCGACGGCGGGACCACCGCCACCTGAGGACGACCACCACCGGCGTCCCGTCGGCGGCACCCTGCCGACGGGACGCCAGGTTCAGCCCGCGGCCACCGTCGCCACCACCCGATCGATGGCGGCGTCGAGGATCGTTCTCGACGTGGCGACGTTGAAGCGCGCGAAGCCGGCACCGCCGGCGCCGTAGTCGCCGCCGGCGTTCAGCCCGACGCGCCCGCGCTCGAGCAGCGCGGCGGCGGGGTCGTCGCCGAGCCCCGTGGCGCGGAAGTCGAGCCACACCAGGTAGGTGCCCTCCGGCGCGTACGTCCGGACCGCGGGGGCCTCGGCGGTCAGGCGCGCGAGCAGGTGGTCGCGGTTGGCGCGCAGGTAGCCGAGCGCCGCGTCGAGCCATGCGTCGCCCTCACGGAACGCCGTCAGGGCCGCGATCTGACCCAGGATGTTGACCCCGGGTTGCGAGTAGCCGGCGATCTCCTTGACGCGCGCGAGCAGCGCCGGGTTCTCCGCGATCAGGAACCCGACCTTGAAGCCCGCGAGGTTGAAGGCCTTGGTCGGCCCGTACATGGTGATCGTCCGTTGCGCCACCTCGGGCGAGAGCGAGGCGAACGGCACGTGGCGGCCGTCGAACACCAGGTCGGCATGGAGTTCGTCGCTGATCACCCACAGGCGGTGCTCGAGCACGACCTCGGCCAGGGCCTCGAGCTCGGCGCGCGAGAACACCCGGCCGGTCGGGTTGTGCGGGTTGCAGAACATGAGCGCGCGCGTCGACGGCGTGATCGCCGCACGCAACTGTTCGAGGTCCATGACGTAGCGATCGCCGTCGTCGACCATCGGGTTCTCGAGCACCACCCGCTGGGTCTGTCGGATCGTGGCGAAGAACGGCGGGTAGATCGGCGGCTGCACCACCACCTGTTCTCCCGGCCCGGTGGTGGCGAGGGTGCCGAGGAAGAGCCCGGGGATGATGCCGGCCATCGGATGCACCGCTTCGCGGGCGACGGGCCAGTCGAAGCGGGTCGCGAGCCGCTCGGTGAGCGCGTCGATCAGCCCGGGGGTGCCACCGAACGGCGGGTAGCCGTAGCTGCCGTGGTCGAGGTGCGCGTGCAGCGCCCGGCGGATCGGTTCGGCGGGCGGGAAGTCCATGTCGGCGACCCACACGGGCAGCACGTCGGGGTCGTAGCGCATCCACTTGCCGGCGGGCTTGGCGCGCATGGTGGCTTCGGTGGGGGCGTCGAAGGCGGTGGCGATGTCGACGGGCTCGGTCATGCGCGCCATGCTAACGCGCGTTCCTGCCGGAGCCTCTGGCGGGGTACGGGGCGGTAGCCTGGGGCATGGACCTCGAGATCCGCGTGCCCGATTGGGCGCGCACCGTGTACAGCGACCTCACCGACATGCACCGAGCACCGCATCCGGTCGACGCACGCGCCGTCGCGCGCTTCACGCTCGATCTGCCCGACGACGTCCGGTTCGAGTACGCCTTCGTCGACGGCGACGGGCGCGTGCGCGCCGACCCCGAGCGCGGCGCCACGGGCTCGAACCCCTGGTATCCCGCGGTCACCGAGGTGCAGGGGCCGGGTTACCGGCCCCACCCGCTGGCCGATCCGCCCGCGGCCGAGCCCGCCTGGACGGTGCGGCGGCACAAGGTCGCCTCGCGCGCCTTCGGCGCCGACCGGCGGGTGGTGGTGGCCTCGCCGCCCGACGCCCACGGACCGCTGCCGGTGGTCGTGCTGCACGACGGGGTCGCGTACCAGCGGCTCGCGCGCGCCGCCGACGTGCTCGCGGCGCTGGTGCGGCAGGGCCGTGCGCGACCGGCGCACCTGGTGTTCCTGGAGCCGGCCGATCGGCTCGAGGAGTACGCCTGGGACGAGCGCCACGTGCGCTTCGTGCACGACGAGGTGCGCCCGCTCGTCGCCGAGCACCACGCCAGCGGTGCCGGCTGGTGGGCGATGGGGGCGAGCCTGGGCGGGCTGGGCGCGGCGATCCTGGCGCTGCACGCCCCCGCGGACTGGACCGGCGTGGTCGCGCAGGGGGGCGCCTTCCTGGGTTCACCGGAGGACCGCCGGCACCATGGATCGGACCGGTCGTGGCTCGCCGAACGGCTCGAGGCCGGCGCCGGCACCGACCTGCGCTGGGTGCTGGACGTGGGCACGCTCGACTGGCTGCATCCGGTCAACGCTCGGGTGCGCGACGCGCTGAACGCGCACGGTGCCGACGTCGCCTACGCGGAGCGGGCGGCGGGCCACAACTGGGGGTGTTGGCGCGACGGGTTGGCGGACGCCTTCGCGGCGGCGCTGAGCCCTCGAGACCGTGCCCGTGACCCGCGGTAGTAGCATCGGCGCATGAGCTACCGCATCGAGAAGGACACCATGGGTGAGGTCCGCGTGGCCTCCGACCGCTACTGGGGCGCGCAGACCCAGCGCTCGCTCGAGAACTTCCGCATCGGCGGCGAGCGGATGCCGGAGCCGGTGATCCGCGCCTTCGCCGTGCTCAAGAAGGCGGCGGCGCTCACCAACGCCGACCTGGGCGTGCTGGACGGCGGCAAGGCGAACATGATCGCCGAGGTCTGCGACGAGATCCTCGCCGGCACCCTCGACGACCACTTCCCGCTGGTGGTGTGGCAGACCGGCTCGGGCACGCAGTCGAACATGAACGTCAACGAGGTCGTCAGCAACCGCGCGATCGAGAAGGTCGGCGGCACGCTCGGCTCCAAGGACCCCATCCACCCCAACGACGACGTCAACAAGTCGCAGTCGTCGAACGACACCTTCCCGACCGCGATGCACGTCGCCGCGTACGGCGAGGTGGTCGACCACCTGCTGCCCAAGCTGCGCAAGCTGCACGGCGCGCTGGACGAGAAGGCGCGCGCCTTCGACGACGTGGTCAAGATCGGCCGCACCCACCTGATGGACGCGACGCCCATCACGCTGGGGCAGGAGTTCTCGGGCTACGCCGCCCAGGTGGCCAAGTCGATCCTTGCGGTCGAGCACACGCTGCCGCACCTGGCCGAGCTGGCGCTCGGCGGCACCGCGGTGGGCACCGGCCTGAACGCCCCCAAGGGCTTCGCCGAGCAGGTGGCCGCGAAGATCGCCGCGCTCACCGGGCACCCGTTCGTCACCGCCGAGAACAAGTTCGAGGCGCTCTCCGCGCACGACGCGATGGTCGAGACCTCCGGGGCGCTCAAGCGCACCGCCGTGGCGCTGATGCATATCGCGAACAACGTGCGCCTGCTCGGCTCCGGCCCGCGCTGCGGCATCGGCGAGATCCGACTCCCCGAGAACGAGCCCGGCTCCTCGATCATGCCGGGGAAGGTGAACCCGACCCAGGCCGAGGCCATGACCATGGTGTGCGCGCAGGTGATCGGCAACGACGCGGCGATCGCGGTGGCCGGCACGCACGGGCACTTCCAGCTCAACGTCTTCAAGCCGGTGATGATCCACAACCTGCTGCAGTCGATCCGGCTGCTCGCCGACGCGTCCGACAGCTTCGTCGACCACTGCGTCGCGGGCATCGAGGCCGACCCCGTGCGCGCGCGCAAGCACCTCGACGAGTCGCTGATGCTCGTGACCGCGCTCAACGCCACCATCGGGTACTACAAGGCCGCCGAGATCGCCCAGAAGGCGCACCGCGAGGGGCTCACCCTCAAGGGCTCGGCCCTGGCGCTCGGCTACCTCACCGAAGCCGAGTTCGACGCGGCGGTGGTCCCGGAGCGCATGCTCGGCCGCTAATCGCGCCGCCGGTCCAACACCTCCGCGTCCTCCGGCAGGTACGTGACGTCGTCGAGCGTCAGCCCTTGGTCGCGGCTCCAGTCGACGAAGCGCAGGTCGGCGAACAGCGCGTCGCCCGCGCGCAAGAACACCAGCTGCACCGGGTCCCACGTGTCGCTGGTCACGGTGGCGAGCACCGTCTGCATCGCGGCCTCCGGGTCCCGGTTGGCGAATCGGACGGTGACCGTACCGCCGTCCTCGCCCTCGATCGTGGCGTCCCAGCCGGCGAACACCGTCGCCAGGTCGAGCGACAGCGGCAAGGAGCCGTCGGCGTTGGGCTCGAGTAGGCCACCGAAGGCGTCGGGGTCGGACGCGTCGAAGAGGCTCACCTGGTTGGTCAGGAAGGTGTAGTTGCGCACCTCGTCGCCCACCACCACGATCTGGTTGTCCGCGATGGCGTCGGGCTGGAGGATGTAGAGGCCGATCGCCGGCTCGGCGGGGAGCGCGAGCACCTCGACCTCGAGGCGGAACGTCTGGCCGGCCTCGTCGATCAACTCGCCCTCGAGGACGAACGCGAGGTCGACGATCGCGGCGGCGCTGGCTTCGAGCGCGCTCAGGACGTCGTCGACGGTGCGCTCTTGCGCTGCGGCGGTAGGGGCGAACGCGGCGGCGGCGAGAAGGAGGGAGAGCATCCAGGGGGCATGGAGGGGCGGGAGCACTCGGGTCATGCCGCAGTATCGCGCGCCGACCGTGGGCGCACGGGTCGCTGAACGTGAAGGGGCGTTCAGCACATCCACAGGTGGATGGCGGGTACGCCGGTGCTAGCGTGAAGCCAGAAAGGGGGCCCACATGTTCCGATCCCTCGCTCGTCGCACGTCCGTGCGGTCCATCCTCGCCGCGCTCTTCCTGGCGCTCGTCGGCGCCGCGCTCGCCCAGAACGTGGTCATCAGCCCGCGCTCGATCGTCGTCAACCCCGTGCCCGCGTACGACCTCGAGGTGTGGGTCGACAAGGACACCAGCGGGCGCGACACGCCGTCCTACGACGTGGGCGAGCCGATCCGCATCTCGGTGCGGTCGTCGGTCGACGCCTACGTGTACCTGTTCAGCATCGCCGCCGATGGCGAGATCGTGCAGGTCCTTCCCAACCGCTTCGACGGCGCCGGAAGCGAACCCGTCGTGCGCGCCGGTCAGACCCGGACCTTCCCGCCCTCGGGTGCGCGCTACCAGTTCAACGTCGCACCGCCGAACGGCCTCGCCAAGGTGATCGCCGTCGCCAGCCGCGACCAGCTCGACACCTCGACGCTGGCCTCGTTCCGCGCGGAGCAGGACTTCGCCACCTCGAGCATCGGTGAGGACGCGTTCGCACGGGCGCTCCGCATCATCGTCTCGCCCCTGCCGCAGAACGACTGGGTGTCGGCCACGGCGCTGTACTACGTCGGTTCGCGTCCGGCCCAGGCGGCGTACGGCAGGCTCGAGGTCTCGAGCACGCCCAGCGGCGCCGAGGTGTACGTCGACCGCTCGTTCGCCGGCTACACCCCGCTGCGCTACGACCTGCGTCCGGGCACGTACGACATCGAAGTCGTCGCCGCTAGCGGCACGTACACGGAACGCGTCCAGGTGCGCCCCGACCGGAGCACCGCCGTCGCCGCCACCTTCCGCCCCGTCGTGCGCACCGGCACGGCCCGCTTCGCCAGCACTCCGAGCGACGCCGACGTGTACGTCGATGGCAGCTACCTGGGCACCACGCCGATCGGCTCGACCAGCTTCGACGTCGGGACCTACAGCGTCGAGTTCCGCCGCTCCGGCTACGACACGCTGCGCCGCACCTTCGAGGTGCGCGCGGGCCAGGACACCCGCGTCGACGCGACGCTGCGCGCCCAAGCGGGCACGCTCGAGGTGACCTCCAACGTCGGCGGCGCCCGCGTCTTCCTCAACGGCCGCGACGTCGGCGTCATCCCGAACGGCACCGGCCGCCTGGTCCTGCGCGATCTGGCCTCCGCCACGTACGAGGTCACGCTGGTCGCCCCCGGATACCGTACCGTCGTCGAATCGGTGCGCGTCGACGCCGGCCGCACGACCGCGGTCACGCTGCGGCAGACCCGCTTCTGAGCACGGGGGCGCGCCGGCGCCCCGAACGGCTCGAACGAACCGCCGCGCCGCCCAGGGCTCCGTCCTTGGGCGGCGCGCACGGTATTCTGCGCAGCACATGAACCAGGATCGCGCTCCCGCGTCGAAGGCGCCATCGGGCCGGTTGGTCGCCGTCGTGCTCGCCGGTGGCGACCGCGACGATCGCCTGGCGCGCACCGTCGGCGCCGCGAGCAAGGCGCTGGTGCCGCTGCGCGACGTCCCCATGGGCGCCTACGTCGCCACGGCGCTGCGCACGAGCGGCGTCGTGGACGACGTGGTGTGGGTGGGCCCGACCGACGGGCGGGTGCGCCGCTTGGTCGACGTGGCGTTGCCGGCCGGAAACCGCCTGGTGGACTCGTTGACCCTGGGCCTGGGCGCCGCCATGGGGCGCGATCCCGTGGCGCGCTACCTGATCGTCACCGCCGACATCCCGTGGTGGGACGCGGAGGGCGTGCGCGCGTTCGTGCGCGGCGCGCCGATGGCCGACCTCGTGTACCCGGTCGTCGCCGAGGCCACGTCGCGCGCCCGCTTCCCCGATCAGAAGCGGACGTTCGTGCGGCTCGCCGACGGCCGCGTCACCGGCGGCAACGCGGTGCTGCTCACGCCGAAGGCGGTGCCGGCGCTGCTCCCGTTCGTCGACCTCGCGTACGAGGCGCGCAAGCAGCCCTTCGCCCTCGCCCGCCGGGTCGGTTGGGGGACGCTCCTGGCCCTGGCCACCGGACGGGCGCGGCTCGACGGGATCGAGGCGCGGGTCCGGACGCTGCTGGGGCTCGACGCGCGCGTCTTCGTCTCCGACGACGCGGCGATCGCCGCCGACGTGGACCACCCCGAGCACCTTCCGGCCACGCTCGGTCTGCCGCCGCTCTCCGAGCCGCCCCCCTACGACCCCGCGCCCGCGACGATCGCCGGCACCTAGCCTTCGGCCCTTAGCCAAAGCTCCCGGAGGACCCCTGCGCATGCGTCGCCCCGATCAGCTCCGCCGTCAAGCCGCCCTCGCCGCCTCGGCCTCGGTCGCCTTCGCGCTCCTCGTCGCCTTCCTCGCCTTCCTCGCGTTCGGTCGCGAGGGGCGGCTCGGCTTCGTCGGCTTCAACCTCGCCGGCCTCGTCGAGGGCATCGTCTTCCTCGCCGCCTTCGTCACGGCCCTCGGCTGGGTGCGCTCGGCGCTGCGGCTTCCGAGCCCGACGCTGTTGTCGTTCGGCTTGGTGGCGCCGCCGACCGCGCGCCGGGTGGCCGAGCGCGTGCCGCTGGTCGATTCGGCCGCCGCCCTTCAGACCCTGGCCGACCACCGCGTGGTGATCGTGCAGGAAGCGGGCGTGCCGATCGGCGTCTCCGGCGTGCGGCGCGAACGGATCACGTCGTGGGACGAGCTCGTCAAGGTGCCCGGCGACATCGCCGTGACCGACCTGCGGCGCCCGCTGTCGCACGAGCAGTTGGTCGTGGTCGTGGACGGTGAGAAGGTGGTCGGGGTCGTGACCCAGGAGGCGTTCTTGGCCGGCTTGTGGGGCCCGGTGCGCTGAACCCGCGCAGCCCGCGGGTCAGCCGCGGCGCGGCGTGGCGTCGCGCGGCCGGGCGACGGCGTCGGCGAGCGGCAGGTACGGCGTGGCGTCGGCGCGCAGGTCGTCGGCGTCCACCGTGCCGGCGAACAGCCGCTGCGCGGCCGCCAGCGCGATCATCGCGCCGTTGTCGGTGGCGAGCCCCGCGGGGGGCAGGAACACGCGCAGCCCGGCGTCGCCCAACTCGGAGCGCAACCGTCGGTTGGCCGCGACGCCGCCGGCCACCACCAGGTCCTGCCGGCCCAAGGCCGCGGCGGCGCGCTGCGCGACGCTCCGCAGATGGTCCACGGCGCGGCGCTCGAACGCCGCGGCGACGTCCGCCGGCCGCAGGTCCGGCTCGCGTTCCAGGCGCACGGCCACGGCGGTCTTGAGGCCGCTGAAGCTGAAGTCGAAGCCCTCTTGGCGCGCCAGCGGGACCGGCAGCGCCACCGCCTCGGGGTCGCCCTCGGCGGCGAGCGCCGCGAGCGCGGGGCCCCCCGGGTAGGGGAGCCCGATCAGCCGGGCGACCTTGTCGAAGGCCTCGCCGGCGGCGTCGTCGAGGCTGCGCCCCAACGGTCGGTACGTGCCCCACGCGGGCACGTCGAACAGCACGGTGTGGCCGCCCGAGGCGATCAAGCACAGGAACGGGGGGGTGGGTCCGGCGCCCGCCGCGCCGCTGGCGACGCTCGCCGCGACGTGGCCCTCCAGATGGTGCACCTTCGCGAACGGGACGCCGAGGCCGAACGCGAGCCCCTTGGCGTAGGTCAACCCGACGAGCAGCGCGCCGGCGAGCCCCGGACCGTAGGTCGCCGCGACCGCGTCGACGTCGGCGATCGCCAGCACTGCCTCTTCGAGCGCCCGGCCGACCACCGCGTCGATCACGCTCAGGTGCTCGCGGCTCGCCTGCTCGGGGAGCACGCCGCCGTACGCGGCGTGGACGGCCGCCTGCGACGCGACCACGTTGGCGAGGACCCGGCTGGTCCCGTCGTCGTCGATCGCGACGATGCCGACGCCGGTGTCGTCGCAGGAGGTGTCGATGCCCAACACGTGCACGGCGGCACGATACCGCTCGATCGGTTCGGCGCCTCCTTCGTCGGCGGCCCACTGCGTACCGGCCTACTGCGTAGGCTGGCCCCGTGGACCCTGCCGCGATGCTCGCCGACCACCACCGGATCGACCGCGCCGTCTGGCGCGTCGGCGACCAGGAGGTGCCCATCCGCACGAAGGTCGGCGTGCGCGGGCACCCCGGCGTCGACGCGGCGCTGATCGCGCTCGCCGAGCCGCTGCGGCGCGGCCGCTTGGAGCTGGCTGGGCGCGTCCTCGACCTCAGCGGGGCGCCGGCCGCGCTGCCCGTCTGGGCGATGGGCGCCGGGGTCGCGGCGGATTGGACGGTCGCCTCGACGTCGGCGGCAGCGATCGCCGCCGCCCGGGCGACGCTCGCCGACGCCGGCCTCCAGGTGCCGGTCCTCGCCGCCCTGCCCTGGGAGGTCGACGACCGCTTCGACGCGATCGTCTGGCGGCCACCCGCCGACCGGGGCGTGCGGCGGGTCGCGGCGGAACTCGCGGCGGTCGCGGGGCGGCTGCGCGACGGCGGCACCGCCTGGTTGCTGCAGCACAAGGACGAGGGCGCCAAACGGACCGAGAAGGCGGCCGCCGCGCGCTTCGCCTCGGTGGAGGTGGTCGCCCGCGAGGCGGGGTGGCGTCTGTCGGCGCTGCGCGGGCCGCTCCCGGCCACGGCGGAGGTCGACCCCTGGACCGCCTTCGAGGCGCCGGACGGCCCCGTGCGCGCGATCGTCGGGGCGTTCGCCGCCGAGAAGGTCGACCCGGGGACGCGGGTGCTGCTCGGCGCCCTCTCCGAGCGCGGCGCCCCGCTGGAGCGGCTGCTCGACCTCGGGTGCGGCACCGGGCTGCTCGCCCGCGCGGCGCTGGCGGCCGGCGCTCGGGCGGTGGTGGCCGTCGACGACGACCTGGCCGCGGTGCGCAGCGCCGCCTACAACCTGGGCGACGACCCCCGCGCGCGGGTCGTGCACGCGGACCTGACCGCAGGGGAGGTGGGCTCGGGGTTCGACGCGGTCTGGTGCAACCCGCCGTTCCACGTCGGTCGGCAGGTGGTGGGGGCGCTCTCGCGGGCGTTCGTGGCGGCCGCGCACGAGGCGCTCCGCCCCGGGGGCGAGGCCTGGTTCGTGGCGAACCGGGCGCTGCCCTACGAGGCGGAACTCGAAGGGTGGGCGGCGTGGGGCGACGCCACCCCGGCGGCCGAGCGCACCTTCAAGGTCCTGTGGGCGCGTCGCCCGGGGTGACGGGCGCCTGGTCCAACCTTGCAAATCGAAGGTCGAACTTTAAGATTGCAAGGTTGATCCAACGTCGCCGTACACCTCGTACCCAAGGCCGGCGCGCAAGGCGAGCACGCGGCCGCGCCGGCCGACGAAGGTCTCGAGGACGCTGCGGCAGGCGGCCTCGGCGTGCTCCGGCGTGACGACCCCGACCGTCGGGCCGGCCCCCGATAGGAACGCCGCGTACGCGCCGGCGGCGCGCAGCGCGGTGCGCGCTTCACGGAGGCCCGGCACGAGCGGCTCTCGGTACGGCTCGTGGAGCACGTCCACCGACGCGGTGCGCAAAAGGGCGGGCTCGTCGCGGGCCACCGCGAGGGCCCAGAGCGCCGACCGCGCGGCGGTGCGGACCGCGTCGTCGCGGTGCACCGTGGTCGGGAGCGCCGCGCGCGCCTCGGCGGTGGGCAGCTCGAAGTCCGGGACCCCGAACAGCAGCCGCCACCCGGGCGGGACCGCGAGCACCGACGTGGCGTACCCGCCATCGAGCCGTGGCGCCGAGACCGTGAAGCCGCCGAAGACCGCCGGCGCGACGTTGTCGGGGTGCCCCTCGAGCGCGGCGGTGAGCTGGAAGACGCCGTCGCGCCCGAGCGCGCCGCCGGTCCACGCGTCGGCAAGGGCCGCACCGGCGACGAGCGCGGCCGAGGAGGAGCCGAGGCCGCGCGCGAGCGGGATCGGGTTCCGAGCGTCGAGCGCCACCGTCGGCGCAGGGCGACCGAGGTGCTCGAAGACGGCGCGGAAGCCGACGTGCACGAGGCCGTCGGGGCGATCGGGGAGCCGCCCCTCGCCGCGGTAGGCGAAGCGATCGCGATCCGAGGCGCGCGCGCGCACCTCGAGGTGGAGGTCGAGCGCGAGGCCGAGGCAGTCGAAGCCGGGTCCGAGGTTGGCGCTGGTGGCCGGAACGCGGACGCGGAGCGGTGCGGCGGGCGGCATCGCGGCCGAGCCTAGCACCCGCGTCCGTCGGCGGCGGCCTCCAGGACCGCGCGGGCCGAGGGGAGCGCGCACGCGACGTCGCCGGCGGTCATGCCGGTCGATGGGGGCGCGCCCGCACGCGCGAGGCGCGCCAGCGCCTGCCGCGCCGCCTCCGCGTGCATCAGGGCGCCGGCCGCGGCGAGCTCGGCCACCCGGCGGCCGTCGAGCATCCCTGGGGCGTCCGCTTCCGCGGCGGCGCACAGGGCCGCGAGCACCCCGGCCAGCACGTCGCCGGCGCCGGCGGTCGCCAGCGCCGCAGGTCCCCCGGGAACGACGTGCAGCGTTCCGTCCGGCGCCGCCACCACGGTGCCGGCACCCTTGAGCACCACGACGGCGCCGCTGCGGTCCGCGAGCTCGGCGGCGGCCCCGAGCGGGTCGGCGGCGACGCTCGCCGCGGGGCGGTCGAGCCAGCGGCCGGCCTCGCCGGCGTGCGGGGTGAGGAGCACGCGGCCGTGTGCGCGCAGCTGCGGCGCGAGCGCGGACCGCAGCGCGCCGCCGTCGAGCACGGTCGGGACCGGCGACCCCTCCAGCAGCGCGGCGAGGGTGGCGTCGTCCACGTCGAGGCCCGGACCGATCAGCAGCGCTTGGGCGCGGCCCGCGACGTCGCCGGTGCGCAGCGCGCGGCCGCCGGCGGGCGTCGCGTCCCACTCCAGGTGCACGATCTCCGCGTCCTCGACGGCGCCGGTGCACGCCACGTAGCCGGCGCCGGCGCGCAGCGCGCCGCGGGCCGCGAGCGCGGCGGCACCGGGGTAGCGCGGCGAGCCGGCGACGACCAGGACGGTGCCGGCGCGGAACTTGTGGACGTCGGGCACCCGGCGCGGCAGTACCGCCCCGGCCGCCGCGGCGTCCCATGCGCGCGCGCACGCGTGCTCGGCGACGAGCGCATGGGGGAGCCCGAGGTCGTCGAGCGACCACGCGCCGTACAGGGTTCGTGCCGGTTCGAGGAACGATGCGGGCTTGGCGGCGCTGAGCTGCAGCGTCCAGGTTGCGGCGAGCACCGGGCCGTCGGCGACCGCGCGGTCGGCGTCGAGGCCGCTCGGGACGTCGACCGCCACGATCGGCCGGCCGCTCGCACGGACCGCGGCGAACCAATCGAGGAGCTCACCGCGCACGGGCCGGCTGCGCCCCGCGCCCAGGAGGGCGTCGACGACCACGTCGACGCCCTCGAGCGACGCGGCGTCCGGTGGGCCGCGTCGCCGCGTCAGGCGCTCAAGGGCTCCGGCCGGGAGCGCGTCGAGGGCGTTGCGGGCGTCGCGCGCGACGTCGCTGCCGGGGCGCTCGACGAGCTCGCAGACGACGACGTCGCGGCCACGCCGCGCGAGCTCCGCCGCCGCGACGTAGCCGTCGCCGCCGTTGTTGCCCGGCCCGACCAGGACCGCCACGCGGCGAGCGTGGGGGACGGCCCGCACGACGAGGTCGGCCACGGCGCGCCCGGCGCGCGCCATGAGCGCGTCGGGGGGATGGCCGGCGTGGGCGGCCGCGGCGTCGAGCGCCGCGACGTCCTGGGCACGTAGGACGAGCACGACGCCATCGTACGGCGTCGTGCTCGGTCACTCCAGGGCGGTCAGGCCAGGGCGGCGTCGATGCGCTCGAGCGCGGCGTCGTCGAGGACGACCTCGGCGGCCGCGACGGTCTCTTCGATCTGGGCGACCTTGGTGGCCCCGGTGATCACGCTCGACACGCCGCTCTGGCGCAGGACCCACGCGAGCGCCAACTGCGCGCGGGTGATCCCGAGGTCGTTGGCGATCGGCTCGAGCGCCTTGACGCGGGCCACGTTCTCGTCGGTGAAGAAGCGCTCGCGGAAGCCGTCGTTCGCGGCGAAGCGCGAGCCCTCGGGGACGCCGTCGTCGTACTTGCCGGTGAGCATGCCCATCGCGAGCGGGCTCCAGACGACCAGGCCCATGCCCTTGGGTTCGGTGACCGGCAGGATCTCGTCCTCGACGCGCTCGCGGTACAGCAGCGAGTACTGCGGCTGCTCGGTGACCGGCGCCACGAGGCCGTTCGCGGTCGCGAGGGTGTGCGCCTCGGCGATCTGCGCGGCGGTCCACTCGCTGGTGCCCCAGTAGTGGGCGCGGCCGCTGCGGACGACGTCGCTGAAGACCTCCACGATCTCGTCCATCGGGGTCTCGGGGTCGTAGCGGTGGGCGAAGTAGATGTCGACGTAGTCGCTCTGCAAGCGCTCGAGCGACAGGTCGATCGACTCGAGCACGTGCTTGCGCGACAGGCCACGGTCGTTGACGCCGTCGGACATCGGCCAGAAGACCTTGGTCGACAACACCAGCTGGTGCCGCGGGATCTCGAGGTCGGCGAAGACCTCGCCCATGAAGGTCTCGCCGGCGCCGCGCGCGTACGCGTCGGCGTTGTCGAAGAAGTTCACGCCCTTCTCGAACGCCTTGGCGACGATGTCGGTGATCAGCTTCTTGTCCTGAACCGAGCCTCCGTACGTGGTCCACGCACCGAGGCTGACGGTGCTCACTTTCATGCCGGCACGGCCGAGTCTGCGGTAGTTCATCAGGGTTGCCTCCGCCCTGCAGCGTACCGGGCGCGCTGCGGGGGTGGGCGTCGAGGCGCGACGGGGGCCACGCTCGACGACGTAGGGTAGAGCGTAGGGTATCGTGGGGCATGCGCAAGACGAGCGTGTACCTGCCGGAGGACCTCAAGGCAGCCCTGGCCCGTGAGGCGGCGCGGCGCGGAGCGTCCGAGGCCGACGTGATCCGCGCGGCGCTTCGCGACGCGGTGGTGCGCCCCGTGCCCACGGCCGGTCTGTTCGAGGCCGAGCCCTTCGCCGGGCGGGTCGACGAGTTGCTGGATGGGTTCGGCGAGCGGTGATCGTCGCGGACACGAGCGGGCTCGTGGCGCTGTTCAACCGGGCGGAGCCGAGCCACGCGGCGGTCGCCGCCGCGGTGCGGGCGGCGCGAGCGCCGCTCGTCGTCTCCCCGTTCGTGGTGGCGGAGGTCGATCACCTGGTCGCGACGCGGGTCGGGGCCGGGGCGGCGGTGACCGTGCTCCGGGAGCTCGCCGGCGGCGCCTACGTGCTGCCGGCACTCGACGACGGCGACCTGCGCGCCGCCGCCGACGTCATGGAGCGGTACGGGGACCAGGCGATCGGCGTCACCGACGCTTCGCTCGTCGTGCTGGCCGATCGCTACGCCACGCGGCGGTTGCTGACGCTCGATCGGCGTCGCTTCGAGGTGGTGCGCGCCGCGGATGGCGCTCCGTTCGAGCTCCTGCCCTGAGCGTCACCCCTCGTCGGGCACGAACAGCTGCTCGATGGGGCGTTCGAAGGCCCTCGCCAGCGCGAACGCCAGGGGTAGGCTGGGGTCGTACCGCCCGGTCTCGATGGCGTTCACCGTCTGGCGGCTGACGCCGAGCCGCTGCGCGAGCTCGGCCTGGGACCAACCGCGCTCGGCGCGCAGGACGCGCAGGTGGTTGCGCACGGCTCAGGCGTAACGCCGCTGGGCGAAGGCGGCGGCGAACGCGTAGGTCGTGCCACCGATGCCGAAGACCACGAACGCATGCGGCGCGGGCAGGCCGACGTAGGCCTGCAGGAGGCCGTAGGTCACGGCCAGCGCGAGGAGCACGGCGAGCGTGATCGTCGCCGCCTCGGCGTGGATGCGGCGCCCGAGCTCGTCGAAGGCGCGCACGGCGCGCAGCCAGCCGCTCATGCCCCAGAGGAAGGCGGCGGCGGGCGCGAGCGCCAGGGCGACCCGGAGGCCGACGCCCGGATCGGAACGCCCGACGACGAAGCTGGCGGCGGTGACCGCGAGCGCGTAGAGGAGGATGCCGGCGCCGAAGGTGCGCCAACCGTGGGTGCGGACGATGGGGTTGCTCATGGCGGCAGTATCAAGGACGCTTGACGAAATGTCAAGCGTCCTTGTCCTCGCACCGCGCACGCGGAGGCGCGAGGCGGCGCCGGCCGGTCGGTAGGATGCGGCATGCCCACCGACGACGCAGCGCCCGGCGCGCCGATCGCGCTCCCCCCCGACCTCGAGGCGCGCCTCGGTGCGCCCGGGGCCTTCCCGTACGCCCGTGGCGTGCACGAGCGCATGTACGCCGACGGGCGGCTGTGGACCATGCGCCAGTACGCCGGCTTCGCCACCGCGGAGGCGAGCAACGCTCGCTACCGCCACCTGCGCGCCCAGGGCGTGACCGGGTTGTCGGTGGCCTTCGACCTCCCGACCCAGCTCGGCCTCGACCCGGACGATCCGCGCGCCCGTGGCGAGGTGGGGCGCGTCGGGGTGTCGATCGCGACCGTCGACGACCTGGCGACGCTGTTCGACGGCATCCCGCTCGCCGACGTCACCACCTCGATGACGATCAACGCTCCGGCGGCGATGCTGCTCGCGCTGTACACGCTCGAGGCCGAGCGCCAGGGCGCGCCGCTCGCGGCGTTGGGCGGCACCGTCCAGAACGACGTCCTCAAGGAGTACGTGGCGCGCGGCACCTACATCTTCCCGCCGGCGCCGTCGATGCGCCTCACGGTCGACCTGATGCGCTGGTGCGCGGAGCACGCGCCGCGCTGGAACACGATCAGCGTCAGCGGGTACCACATGCGCGAGGCGGGCAGCACCGCCGCGCAGGAGATCGCCTTCACGCTGGCCGACGCCGTCGCGTACGTCCGCGCGGCGCAGGCGGCGGGGCTCGACGTCGATGCGGTGGCGCCGCGGCTGTCGTTCTTCTTCGCCTGCCACGGCGAGCTGTTCGAGGAGGTCGCCAAGTTCCGTGCGGCGCGGCGCATGTGGGCGCACCTCGCGCGCGACCTGCTCGGTGCGCGCGAGCCGCGCTCGACGATGCTGCGCTTCCACACGCAGACCGGCGGGAGCACCCTCACCGCCCAGCAGCCGCTCGTGAACGTGGTGCGCACCGCGTACCAGGCGCTCGCCGCGGTGCTCGGCGGGACCCAGAGCCTGCACACCAACGCCTTCGACGAGGCGCTCGGGCTGCCCACCGAGGCGAGCGCCACGCTCGCGCTGCGCACCCAGCAGGTGCTCGCGTTCGAGACCGGGGTGCCGGAGGCGGTCGACCCGCTCGCCGGCAGCGTGCACGTCGAGGCGCTGACCGACCGCATCGAGGTGGAGGCGCGCCGCTGGTTCGATGAGGTCGAAGCGCGCGGCGGCGCGGTCGCCGCGATCGAGGGCGGCTACCTGCAACAGGCGATCGAAGAAGCGGCGTACGCCTTCCAGAAGGACGTCGAGTCGGGCGAACGGGTGGTCGTCGGGGTCAACCGCTTCGCCGACGACACCCCGGTCGACGTGCCGGTCCAGGCCGTCGATCCGCAGGTCGAACCGGAGCGGGTCGCGGCGCTGCGGGCGTTCCGCGCGGCGCGCGACGGCGCGGCCGCCTCCAGCGCCGTCGCGCGCTTGGGGGACGCGGCTCGTGGCGAAGCCGAGCTGATGGAGCCGATCCGCGACGCCTTCCGCGCGCGGGCGACGCTCGGCGAGGTCTGCGACGCGCTGCGTGCGGTGTGGGGCGAGCACCTGGGGTAAGGACCCGAGGGCGTCGCGTCAGCGCCCGGTCTCGGCCACGGGCAGGCGGTCGGCGGCGACGCCGCGCGCCACGGCGGCGAGGACGTCGATCGTCACGTCCAGGTAGCTGCGCCCATCGGCGGCGGTGGCCTCCTCGTCCAGATAGCCGTTGGCGCCGGTGTGGTCGGACGGACCGATCGTCACCGAATGCAGCGTCCCGCGCCGGCGGGCGACGTTCCACGGCGACCAGGGGAGGAGCCGCCAGCGCCCGGGGAAGGGCCAGGCGCCCCAGCGCTGGACGCGGTCGCGGCGCCCGTGCAGGTGGAAGACGCGGTCCGCTTCGAGGACGCCGGGGTCCGCCGCCATCACGCCGCCCAGCGAGGCGACCACCACCTCGGCGCGGGTCGCGTCCTTGAGGTAGGGGGCGGCTCCGAGCGCGATCTGACCGCCACCGGAGAAGCCGATGAGCACGACGCGCCCGCCGCCCGTGTAGCCGCGCCGTCGGAGCGCGCGCACGACCAAGGCAGCGGAGCCGCGGTTGTACATCGGGCCGTAGCGACGGTCGGCCGAGACCAGCACCTGCCAGAAGTTGCGCGCGTTGATCAGGAAGCCGGCGGCCGCCCCCAGGCGCCGCTTCCCGAGCTTGCCGCGCAGCGCCCACCGCCACACGACCGCGAAGGCGCGTTGGCCCGTGAGGGCCCGGTTGGTCACCGAGTACGGGAACACCTGGACCACGCGGCCCTCGGGGATCGCGCCGCGCAGACCGGCGACCAGGCGCGCCTCGCCGCGGCCGTACACCACCGGGCCCACCGCGTGGATGCCGCTCAGGAACACCACCCATGGATCGACGGCGGACACGGCCGCCGGCGCCGTCGGGACCTCCTCGACGTCGTCCTCGGGATCCTGAGGGTGCTCGGCGTGGGGATGGGTCTCCTGGGGCGCGAGCGGGTCGCCGAACCAACCCGCCCACCAGCCGAGCGTCTCGAGCGGCGCGAGCGCGCCCGCGACGAGCAGCGCGAACAGGGCGACCCACCCGAGCGTGCCGAGGTCGGGCATCAGCGTCCGCTCCGGCGCACGGGCCGCAGTTCCGTGCCCGCGACCGTTCGGCGGACGTGCCGGCTGAGGCGCGCGAGCGGTCGCCCGGCGGTGCGCTGGAACACGTGCACCAGCAGCCAGCCGCCGGCGCTGGCGGCGAGCGCCTGCGGCGCGCTCAGGTCGAACACCGCCGCCGTCGCGACCCACACCGCGAGCAGGGTCCAGACCGAGAGCAGCCCGCCGATCGCGGTGCCGAAGTAGGGCACGAGCACGAACGCACCGAACAGCTGCGGTGCGTGCGCGAGGCCGGTCGCGGCGATCGTCGCGCGCCAGGTCCCCGTCGCCTCGAACGCCAGCGTCGCGATGAGCCACGCGCTCGTCGCCCACGTGAGGAACCCGATGGCGAACAGCGCAGCCTGCACCAGCAGGCTGGCGGCGAAGCGGCGCGGCCGCACGCCGACGGCGAACAGGGCGAGGCTCTGGCCGACGGCGATGGCGAGGCCGGCCGCGAGCACCACCGCGACGCCGAAGCGCGCGCCGGTCGCGGCGGCGCGGAAGGCCTCGGGGTCGAGGCTCCAGGCGGCGAAGACGGCTTCGATCGGGTTCATGGCGGCGGCCTCAGTGGTGGTGGGCGTGCTGGAGCTCGCCCGGCTTGAGCGGCAAGCGGTCGCCGCGGAACCACCAGGCGGCCAGGCCGGTGGTGATGGGGACGGCGAGGATCAGGCCGACCGAGCCGACCAGCGTGTGCACGACCTCGCTGGCGACCAGCTCGAGGTTCAGCGCGCGGGCGAGCGAGACGTCGTTGACGTTCAGGAGGATGAGCAGCGACAGCCCGGAACCGGTGTACGCGAGGACGAGCGTGTTCACGAGCGACCCCACGTGGTCGCGCCCGACGTTCATGCCGCGCCGGTAGAGCTCGCGCACGCCGAGCGACGGATCGGTGTGCGCCAGCTCGCGCACGACGCTCGCCTGGACGATCGTGATGTCGGTCAGGGCGCCGAGCGCGCCGATCAGCAGGCCCGCGAGCAGCAGCCCGCGCAGCGCCACCTGAGGGGCCGCGGCGAGCAGGAACATCGCGTCCTCGGTGCCCAGGCCGGTCAGCCGCGCACCGTCGCTGAAACCGATGCCCAGCACCATCGTCACGGCGACCGCCGCGAAGGTACCGACGAGCGCCGCGGTGGTGCTCCAGCTGATGCCGTGCACGAAGTAGATGGCCAGCAGCAGGATGCCGCCCACGCCCAGGAGCGAGACGAGCACGGGATCCCAGCCGCCGAGGATGCGCGGCACGATGAAGGCCACGACGATCGCGAGGCTGACGCCGGTCGCGGCGACCGCTCGCAAGCCCTTGAAGCCGGCGACCAGGAACGAGGCGACCGCGAACAGCCCCAGCAGCCACGCCAGCGCGGGGCGACGGACCCAGTCGCTCACGACGTACTGGCGCGTCCCGTCGGGTCCAGGGGCGAAGTAGAGCTCGACGCGTTCGCCCGCGCGGTACGCCGGGACCTCGAAGGTGCCGTCGGGATCGGGGTAGGGGAGGTCGGCCGCGATCACGCGCCCGTCGGGCAACTGCACGAGGGCCCCGTCGGGTGGAGCGTCGCGGTCGACCAGGTCGACGATGCGCCCCTCGACGTACCCGAACTCGGCGTCGCCGGACTCCGCCTCGCCGGATTGTGCGAACCCGGCGCCGAGGAGCGCGACCAGGAGCAGCGCCAGCGCTGCGCGCCCGATGCGCTGGAGGGCCGGCAGGGTCACGCCGCCTGCCGGCAGTCGGGGCACAGGCCGTACAGGGTGAGGGCGTGGTCGCGCACCTCGAAGCCGCCCGGGAGGGTCACGCCTTCGAGCACCGCGACGGGGCACGTCGCGTGCAGCTCGAACACGCGGCCGCAGGCCTCGCAGCGGAAGTGGTGGTGGTGGCCGCGGCCGGCGAGCTCGTAGCGGGTGGACTCGTTGGGGAGGTGCACGGCGACGACCTCACCGTGCTCCTCGAGGGCGTTGAGGTTGCGGTACACGGTCGCGAGCCCCAGCGCGTGGTGGTGGTGCGCGGCGCGCTCCAGGACCTCGCTCGGTGTGAGCGGCCCGGCGGCTTCGTCGAGCGCTTGGAGGATGGCGCGGCGTTGGACGGTCTGACGCATCGTCCCGCGAGCGTACCACCCGGATCCGCGCCAGCGCCCCTGCGGTCGAGAACACGTTCTCGACCGCAGGGGCGTCGCCGGGGTCGGCACGGGGGTCGGCGTCAGTCGCGGCGCACGTGCATCGGGCCGAGCGGTTCACCGCCCAGCAGGTGCAGGTGCAGGTGGTCGACCTCCTGGCCCCCGTGGGCCCGGCAGTTCACGATCAGGCGGTACCCGTCCTCGGCGATGCCCTCCTGCTCCGCGACGGTGCGTGCCGCGAGGAACAGCCGTCCGAGCGCCGCCTCGTCCGCCTCGGTGACGTCGGCGGCGGTCGGGATCACGTGGTTGGGGACGATGAGCACGTGCACGGGCGCCTGCGGGTGGAGGTCGCGGAAGGCGGTCACGAGTTCGTCGCGGTAGACGACGTCGGCAGGGATCTCGCCCTTGACGATCTTGAGGAACACCGTGTCGTTGGACATGACCGAGCATAGCGCCCGGGAGCGGGTCGGCGGTGGGCTTGACGGGGTACCGGCCGGGCGGTGTAGGCTGGCGACCAACTTGAGAATGAGATGTACTTCTCAGTAACGCACCTTCGCCCCACCCCCAGGAGCCCCCCATGCGCCACCCCCGTCGACCGCTCGCCCTCCTGCTTGCCCTCGTGTGCTTCGTGGGCCTCACCGCCGCCTTCGCCCAGTCCTCCTCCGCGAGCCCGCGGTCCGAGGCGACCAGCGCCGAACACGACCACGATCACGACGGCGATCACGACGAAGACCACGATCACGACGAAGACCACGATGACCACGGTCATGCGGAGGGCGTCGCCGGCACCCGGTTGCTCGTCGCCGAGGCGAACGGCGCCACCCTGCTGGTCCTCGACCTCGCGAGCGGCGCGGAGCTCGCGCGCTTCGGGACGCCCGGCCCCGGGACCGTCCATCAACTGCCCGACCCGCAACTGGCCGTCGTCGTCCATCGCGACGACGACCGCGTCACGTTCGTCCACTCGGGCCTGACCGAGATCGACCACGGCGACCACGCCGACCTCGTCGAGGGCTTGCCCTACGTCCTGCAGACCCTCAACGTCGGGCGGCGACCGACCCACGTCTTCGCGAGGGGCAACGACCTCGCCTTCTTCAACGAGGGCGATGGGAGCGTCGCGTGGTTCGACCGGCGCCTGCTGGGCGTGAGCCTGGACTACGTGGCCCTCGAGGGCCGCGAGCCCGGTGCCGGTACCGTCGCCGTGCAGGGCCGCCATGCCTACCTCGGCGTGGAGCGCACCGGCACCGTCGCCGTCGTCGAGCGCTCGGGCGCGACCGTCGCCACCTTCGAGGGTTGCCCGGGTGTGGACGGCCAGGCGCCCTGGGCCTCCGGCGTCGCCTTCGGTTGCAGCGACGGCGTCCTGCTGGTCGAGGCCCGTTCCGGCGGCACCTTCGCCGCGCACAAGGTCGGCAACCCAGCGGGCAGCACCGAGGGCGCGCGCGTCGGCACGCTCGTCAGCGATCCAGGCTCGGCGATCCTGATCGGCGACTTCGGGCAGGGGATCGCGCTCGTCGACCCGATGGCGCGTTCGCTCACGCCCGTGGCGCTATCGGCTTCGCCGGTGGCGATGGGCTTCGCGGAGGCGGGCGAGGTGCTGATCGTGCTCGCGGCCGACGGCCTGCTCCACGCGCTCGATCCCGCGTCCGGCGCGGTGCTGCGCTCCGTCGCCGTGGTGGAAGCGCTCGCCAGCGGCGATCCGCGACCGACCATGACCGTGCTGGGCGAGCACGTGTACGTCGCCGATCCGCTGCACTCCGAGATCGTCGAGGTCCACGTCGACGCCTTCGAGGTCGAGCGCCGGCTCGGCATCCCGTTCGCTCCGGGAGGGCTCGCCGGCTTCGCGATCGGCGGCGCCGCCCTTCACTGAGCGTCGCCGCGCGCCGCGTTCAGCCGGCCGCGGCCTTGAGCTGCTCCATCGTGAAGAGCGCCCGCAGCGCCACGCCCGAGTCGGCGAGCGCGTCGGCGCCGCCGGCTTGGCGGTCGATCACGCACAACGCGTGCTCGACCTCGGCGCCGGCGGCGCGCAGGTCGGCGGTCGACCGCACGACCTGACCGCCCGACGTCACCACGTCCTCGACGACCAGCACCCGTCGACCCTCGATCGCGGCTCCCTCGGCGAGGCGCCGGGTGCCGTACTCCTTGGCCTGCTTGCGGACGAACGCGGTGGGGATGCCCGTGAGTTGCGACAGCATCACCGCGAGCGGCACACCCCCGAGCTCGAGGCCCGCGAGGACCTCGGTCCCCTCGGGCACCATCGGTACCAGGTGCTCGCCGATCGCCCGGAGGAGTTGCGGGTCGGCCTCGAAGCGGTACTTGTCGAAGTACTCGTGGCTGATGGCGCCGGAGCGGAGGAGGAACTCCCCGGTCAGGTGCGCGCTGGCGTGCACGGAGGCGGCGAGGGTGTGGCGTTCCATGGGGTCATCGTAGCGCCGACGCTCGTTGCCCGCGTGTTGAGGGTGCGGTGGCGGTGTGCTAGACTCTCCCGGTTACGGAGCCCGACCCGGTCTTGGGGTCGGACGACGACGCACGCAGGCGGCACGGCCGCACCCCCGCGCGGCCCCGCCGCAGACGACGTTCTGGCCCACCGAGGCCCCAAGGAGCACCCACGATGGCGCGCAACGCATCGGCGATGAAGTACCACAAGCAGTCGGAGAAGCGCCGGCTGGCCAACAAGGCCCGCAAGTCGACCATCCGCACCTTCACCAAGAAGGCCGTCGCGGCCGGCGAGTCCGGCGACGCCGCGAACGCGGCCAAGTTCGAGAAGGTCGTGCAGAGCCTCGTCGACAAGGCCGCCAAGGGCTCGACGCTGCACAAGAACACCGCCGCGCGCCGCAAGTCGCGGCTCGCGAAGCGCCTCAAGGCGATGCAGGCCGCTCCGGCCTGAGCGCGTTCTGAACGACGCTCGTTCCGATTCGTCCGCGACGCGCGGGGCCGACGCCCCGCGCGTCGTGCTCGTGGCGCCCAAGCACGCGGCCAACGTCGGCGCGGCCGCGCGCGCGATCGCGAACTTCGGGCTCGGGCCGCTCTGGCTCGTAGCGCCACGGTGCACCCTGAACAAGGAGGCGTACGCGCTCGCCACCCACGCCGAGGCCGTGCTCGACGCCGCGGTGACGGTCGCCACCCTCGACGAGGCGTTGGCCGACCGCGACGTGGCGGTCGCGACGTCGGCCCGGCGGCGGCGCCACCACGGGCACGCGTCGGCCGATCCCGAGGCGGTGCTGCCCGCGCTCGTCGGCCGCCGCGGCGCGCTCGTCTTCGGTCCGGAGGAGAGCGGGCTCGACAACGACGCGCTCGATCGCTGCCAAGCGGTCGTGACCGTCCCCACGGCGGCCGCGGCGTCGATCAACCTGGCGCAGACGGTGGTCGTGCTCGGTTACGCATGGCACCGGCTCGGCACGGTCGCCGCGATGGCGTCCGACGCGACCCCGGCGTTGGTCGTCGCCCCCGAGGACGCCCCCGAGCGCGCCCAGGTGGAGGCGATGTACGAGCAGATGCGGGTGTTGCTGCGCCGCGTCGGCTACACCGATGCCGCGCGCGAGACCGCGGTGATGCGCAAGTACCGCACCTTGCTCGGGCGCGCGGCGCCGACCGCCGACGAGGTGACGCTCCTGCGCGGGCTCTGGTACCAGTTCGCCTGGGCGGTCGAGCAGGTGCCCGAGCGCCTGCCCGGTCCGGTGCCCGGAGCGCCGAACGGAGCGAGCGACTGACCCCCTGCCTACCCACGGCGACCCGGCTCGTGCTAGACTCTCAAGGTTGACTCGCCGGGAGGCCCCGGGCCCGCTCCGGGACGCTGGCGAGCCGAGTACGACGCAGGGACCGCCCCGCGGCCCGCACCACGTCCGGCACGCGCCGGACCGCCCACGAGGGCGCGCCCCACGAGGGCGTTCGAGGAGGATCCCCATGCCGCGCGTTTGTGCGATCACCGGCAAGAAGACCATGAGCCAGACGACCAGCAAGCGCAAGGGCTCGCCCAAGAAGAAGGGCGGCGTCGGCCTCAAGCAGGTCGGCGTGCACAAGCGCACCTTCAAGCCCAACCTGGTCAAGAAGACCCTGTGGGTGGACGGCAAGCCGCAGAAGGTGTGGATCAGCGCCAAGGCGCTGCGCCAGCTCGACCCCACGCTCCTGGTCAACCCGAACAAGTAACCCCGGCGCCGAACGGCGCCCATCGGTCCGCGCGGCGGGCGCCCCGGCATGGGGCGCCCGCCGCTTCGTGGTCGATGGCTTCTCGGTCCGGACCGCGGCCGGGCTTGCGGGGCTCGGTGGCGCGGGTGTAGGCTGCTTCGATATGAGAACGAGTTCTCGAAACGTCCCTTGGCGCCGCGCGCTCGTCCTCGCCGCCGTCCTCGTCGCCGCGTCGTGGACGGCGGCGGGCTTCGCCCGACCATCGGTCGTCGTGTCGATCCACCCGCTCTTCGATCTCGTGCGGCAGGTGGCCGGCGACGACGCCGACGTCGTCCGGATCCTCCCGGTGGGCGCGTCGCCGCACGTGTTCGACCCGACGCCGCGCGACGTCGCCCGCCTGGCGCGCGCCGACCTGGCGATCACGGTCGGCGGGATCGACCGGTGGCTGCGCGACCTGCTCGACGCCGCCGGTGGCGGCGCAGAGCGGCTCGAACTGCTCGCCCTCCCCGCCGTGCAGGAGCTGCTCGCGCGCGACTTCCCGGACCTCGCTCCGCCCGACGGTGCGGCCGTGCTCGCGTGGAACGCGCACGTGTGGCTCGATCCGCGGACCGTGGTGGTCGCGCTGCCCGACGTCGCGGCCGCGCTGGCCGCGGTCGACCCCGACCACGCCGAGGGGTACCGCGCCCGCGCCGCGACCCTCGCCGACGACCTGACGGCCCTCGACGCCGAGCTCTCCGCCAGCCTCGCGCCCGTCGCCGGCGCCGCGTTCGTCCCGTTCCACGACGCCTGGCCCTACTTCGCGGCCCGCTACGGCCTCGACCTGGTGGTCGAGATCGAGCCCTTCCCAGGGCGCGAGCCGAGCCCGGCGTACCTCGCCATGGCGCTGCGGCTGGTGGCCGAGTCCGGTGCCGGCGCGATCTTCTCCGAGACGCAGCTCAACCGGCGCCCGGCCCAAGTGGTCGCCGACGAGGCCGGCGTGGCGCTGTTCGAGCTCGACCCTTTGGGGGGCGCCGCCGACCGGTCGACGTACCAGGAGCTGATGCGCTGGAACGCGCGCGTGCTCCTCGAAGGCCTGCGGTGAGCGACGGCGTCCCTGCGGCCGCGGTGCGCGACGTGCGCATGCAGCCGCCGATCCCCGCGCTGCACGTGCACCGGGTCAGCGTCCGCTTCGGCGACGCGCTGGTGCTCGACGGCGTCGATTTCGATCTGGACGCCGGCCACTTCCTCGCGATCGTCGGCCCGAACGGCGCAGGCAAGTCGACGCTGGTCAAGGTCGTTCTCGACCTGGTGAAACCCACCAAGGGGCACGCGGCGGTGTTCGGCGCCGACGCCGGAGCGGCCCCGCAGCGCATCGGTTACGTTCCGCAGCTCAAGACCTTCGATCGCACGTTCCCAGCGACGGCCGTGGAGCTGGTCGCGTCGGGCGTGCGCCGCAGCTGGCCCGTGCGCGTCCGCAAGGAGGAGCGCGAGCACGCCGTGGCCGCCCTCCGTGACGTCGGGGCCGAGCACCTCGCCGACCGGCGGCTCGCACGCCTCTCCGGCGGCGAGTTGCAGCGCGCCTACCTCGCCCGGGCGCTCGTGCGCCGCCCCGACCTGGTCCTGCTCGACGAGCCCGCCACGGGCGTCGACTTCCTGGCGGAGCACGACCTGTACGACCTGCTGGAGCGCTATCAGGCGCGCACCGGCGCCACCGTGGCGATGGTGACCCACGACCTCGCGGCCGCGCGGTACCACGCGAGCCGCGTGCTGGTCCTCAACCGCAAGCTCCACGGCTTCGGGTTGCCGGAGGACGTGCTCTGCGAACCCTGCCTCAAGGAGGCGTTCGGGCACGTGGGCCACCAGCACGCGGTGGCCTTCTGATGATGGGCGACCTGCGCGAGGCCCTCGGGTACGCCTTCATGCAGCGCGCGCTGCTCGCAGGCGTGCTGGTCGCGCTGATGAGCGGGCTGCTCGGCACCTTCGTGGTGCAGCGGCGGCTCTCGTTCCTCGGCGACGGCCTCGCGCACGCCGCGTTCGGCGGGATGGGGCTGGGCGCCTTCGTCGTCGTCACGTTCGGGTTCCTCGAGGCCGGGTTCCTGCGCGACCCGCTGTGGGTGGCGGTGCCGTTCTCGCTCCTGGCCGCGCTCGGCATCGCCTTCGTGCGCGACCGCACCGAGCTGTCGAGCGACACCGCGATCGGCGTCTTCTTCGCGGTCTCGGTGGCGCTGGGCGTCCTGTTCTTCTCGCGCATCCCGCCGGACGCCGACCTGGGCGTCAACGTGCTCGACCTGCTCTTCGGCAGCATCCTCGCGGTGCGCCAGACCGAGCTGATCGCGATCGCGGTCACGACCGTCGTGGTCCTGAGCGCCCTCGGCGGGTCCTGGGGGCGGCTCGCGTACGCCACCTTCGACGACGAGCTGGCGCGCACCGACGGCGTGCGCACGCGCGCGCTCGAGTACCTGCTGTTCGCGACCGCTGCGCTCGTGGTGTCCGTGAGCGCGGTGGTCGTGGGCATCGTGTTGATGGCGGCGTACCTGGTGATCCCGGCGGCGGCGGCGCGGCTGCGCTCGCGGACGCTCGCGGGCACGACCGTACGGGCGATGGCGATCGGCGTGGCGACCACCGTCGCCGGCGTCCTCGCGTCGTTCCTCGCGGACGTGCCGACGGGCAGCGCGATCATCCTCGGTCAGGCGGCGGTGTTCGTGGCGGCGGCGGTGCTGCCCCGGCGCTGACGGGCCGGAAAGGTGTCCGTGCCATACTGATCTGTGGACCGTGATCCGTTCTTGACGGAGGGTGGCACCACCTATCCGGTCCATCGCCGCGACCTGGAAGCCCGCAAGCGCGCCGTGTACGGAGCGTTCCTGGCGATGGGCGCAGCGGGCGCGCTCTTCTCCTTGGCGCTCAACCTCGTGCGCAGCACGCCCGACCCGGCCGTCGCACGGATCCAGCTGGCGACGGCGCTGGTGTTGGGCATCTCGATGTCGATCGTCCGGTGGCGGCGGATCCCGCTCGCTCCGTTGGAGCGCGGGACGTTCGCGGCCGGTTCGATCGCCATCGTCGCTTCGATCGCGTGGTCGCTCTACGGAGCGGACTCGGCGGCGCTCGGTCGCTCGGCCGTGCAGGCGACGCTGCACTGGGTGCCCCTGGTCTTCGCGTTCGGGTTCCTCGCCTTCTCCGGGAGGGCGGCGACGCAGGGCGCCGTGGGGCTGCTCGGAGCGGTGGCGGCGTTGGTGGTGCCGCACGACGTCGCGGCGGCTCGCAGCGGCGTGAGCGACGACCTGTTCGTGCTCGTCCAGGCGCTGGTCGCGTACGCCGTGCTGATCGCTGGGCTGCGGTTCTTCGCCGACCTGCACGTGCGCGCCTCGTCGCTCGAGCGCACCGCGGAACGCATGCGCTCGCTCGCGCACACCGACGCGCTCACCGGCCTCGGCAACCGACGTCAGGCCGACCTGTGGCTCGTGCGCGAGGTGCAGCGCGCCACCCGCTACGCGCGCCCCTTCTCGGTGTTGATGCTCGACATCGACCACTTCAAGCGGCTGAACGACGAGCACGGGCACGCGGCGGGCGACCGAGTGCTCGTCGACCTCGCCAACGAGCTGGTGGGGATGGTGCGCGCCAGCGACGCCGTCGTCCGCTGGGGGGGCGAGGAGTTCCTGGTGCTCGCGCCCGAGACCGGTCTCGAGGACGCCGTGCAGGTCGCGGAGCTGGTGCGTCGGCAGGTCGCCAAACTGCCGCTCGGCGACGCCCACCGCACGACGGTCAGCGTCGGCGTGGCGGCGCATCGCAGCGGCGACGACCCCGACAGCCTCGTGGCGCGCGCCGATGCGGCGCTCTACATGGCGAAGCGTTCGGGCCGCAACACGGTGCGGCAGGAGATCGCGCCGCCGAGCTAGATGCCGTGCCGCTCCGCGACGACCGGTCGCGGCCTAGAAGCCGTGCCGCTCCGCGACCGGCGCCATCCGCTCCACCACGTCGTCCGGCAGCGTGATCTTGTCGGGCCACCTCCGCGTGAAGCCCTCCTCGGCGGTCTTGGGCGTCGCGTCGAACACCCAGGTGGGCCCGCCGGGGCCGTCGACCACCTGCAGGTCGCGCTCGGGGTCGATGTTGTTCAGCAGCGTCCACATCGCGTCCTCGAAGTCGCGCGGGTCGGTGGCATCGTCGAGCACCGCGATCAGCCGCACGCCGTCGGCGGCCTTCTGCTTGGCCGCCCACTCGCCCAGGTGGCGGCCTTGGCCTGCGCGGGTCTTGCGGGTCGTGATGAACCAGAACCCACCGCCGGGTTGGTGCTGGTCGAGCACTTCGAGGTGGTCCGGCAGCTTCGCGGCGGGGCGCTCGGGCCCCGGCGTCCACGGGGCGGCGTCGGCATCGGCGCCGCCGAGTTCCTCGGCGTGCTTGACGGTGCCGTCGATCACGAGCTTGGTGCCGTAGCTCCAGGCGCGGCTGGCGTGGTCGAGCACGTCGATGGGGCCCTTGGCGATCTGGTGGTCGCGGCCGGGAACGGCGTTCGCGAGCACCGTGCGCCAGAAGCCGGGATGGTCGTTGGCGGCCACGTCCGCGTCGGTGACCAGCACCACCTTGGCGAACATCATCTGGCCGAGGCCCAAGAGGCCGTTGCCGACCTTGTACGCCTGCCCCGGGTAGCTCTTGGTGATGACCACGTTGACCAGGTTGTGGGCGATGCCGGCGGGGGGCATCGCGTAGTCCAGGATCTCCGGCAGGATCAGCTGCGCCGGCACCAGGAAGAG
>JAABRX010000312.1 GCA_011390675.1 Trueperaceae bacterium
CTCGCGCAGCGCGCGGGCTCCGGCGATGCCGTCGGCCACGGCTTTCGCCCGCTGTTCGCTGATGTAGCCGTAGCGGCGCTTGAGCTCGTTGAGGCGCTCCGCGGCGTCGTACGTCGCGTCGACCAGGCGGGCGCGCGTCATCCACTCGGTCTCGTAGTTGAGGATGTGCTCCCAGCTCGGCTGCACCAGCAGCTGGCGGTGCTCCTCGAGCGTGTGGGCGAGCTTGCGGAAGCCGAACTCCTCGGGGTCCTCGAAGATCTGGCTGCCGGGATCGAGGAACGGCCCCATCGGCGAGATGAAGGCCTGCAGCCGCTTGTCGCCGAACTGGAAGAGGCGCTCGCAGTAGTCGACCGTCTCCATGACCGACTCGTAGGTCTGGTGCTGCAGGCCGATCATGTAGAAGACGTCGATGCGGGTGCAGCGCAGCTTGAGCGCCTCGCGCAGCATCTCCTCCATCTCCTCGTTCTCGTACCCCGCCTGGCCCTCCAGCGCGTGCCGCACCTTGCGGTCGTGGCTCTCGGGGCTCACCTCGAAGCTCCACTTGTGCAGCTTGGCGTCGATGTGGCGCAGGAAATCGACCGGCGGCACGTCGAAGAACTCGAACATGACGTCGTTCTTCACGCCCCGGGCGGCGATCTCGTCGATGGCCGCGCGCGCGTAGCGCAGGCCGCCCTGCAGCAGGTCGCCGGGGATGACGATCGTGCCGCGCGACAGCCGGGCGATGGCCGCGAGGTTGTCGGCCAGGTTGGCCGGGCTGCGGTAGACGGGCTTCTTGCGCAGCGTCATGTGGCTGCAGGTGGTGGCCGAGCTGCCGCAGGTGATGCACTCGTAGGCGCAGCCCTTGAGCGGCAGCACCATCGTCGTCGGGTTGCGCAGCCAGCCGTTGAACGGCAGCACGCCGGACAGGTCGCGGTAGCGGATCGCCATCTCGATGAGCAGTTCGGGCTTCACGTCGACGTAGTCGAGCGTCTGCGGCACGTAGCTCAGCGGGTTGATGCGGACCTTGCCGGCCGCGTCGCGCCAGGTGAGGTTGGGGATGTCGGCGAGCGCGTCGTCGCCGGTCGCGCCCCCCTGCAGCGCCAGCAGCAGCTGGTGGAGCGGCGGCTCGGTGCTGTCGCCACGGAGCACGAAGTCGATCTCCGGGTACGCCAGCAGCTCCTCGTGGAAGTAGGTCGAGGAGAGACCGCCGAAGATCACGGGCACGTCCGGGTGGACCTCCTTGGCGATGCGGGCGATCTCGATCGCGCCGTGGCAGTGCGGCATCCAGTGCAGGTCGATGCCGATCATCCGCGGCTTCTGGCGCGCCAGGAAGCGGCGCACGTCGAAGCGCTTGTCGGTCAGCATGCGCAGCGCCACGTTGGCGATGCGGACCTCCATCCCTCGCTCCTGGAGGTAGCCGGCCATCGTCAGGAAGCCGATCGGGTAGAGCTCGAACATGACGGACGACGGCACCATGTCGGAGACGGGGCCGTACAGGATCGACTTCTCGCGGAAGTCGTAGACGCTCGGGGGGTGGAGGAGAAGGAGATCCATGGAGGCCCTCGGCATGCCCGACACCTTACGTGGGCGCGCGCGTCCCCGAGCGTGTGCCCGCTACCGATGGGGCCGCTATCGAGACCGTCGGTCGCGCATCGATGACGATCCCCGGGTGGCCGTGCCAGCCAAACAGGTGTGTCACCGCACCGCCATCAACGGGGGCGCGCGGCGCCGAAACGCGCCGCGGTACCCAGCAGCCCCGCGACGAACGCCAGCTCGCCGACGTTCGCCACCGGCGGCGCGTAGGTGCCCCACGCGGGGCCGCCGGCGGCCGCCACGAACATGACGCCCGCCGCGACGGCGAGCCACGGCCAGCCGCGAGCGCGCCACAGCGCGACGCCGACGATCCCCACGACCACGACCATGACGATCGCCACCACAGGCCCGGGCCCGATCCGGTACGCCTCGGTTTCGGGGCCGCAGAAGTAGGCGGGGGTGAGCGTCGCCGTGTAGCGGATGGCGTCGCCGATGCAAGCCAGGCGCAGCTCCACGGCCGAGAACGGGCCGACGGCACCGAAGACGACGCCGATGGCGTACGGCAGGTCGACGGCGAGGAGGGCGGCGGCGAGCGCCCAGAAGGCGGCACGGCCGAGGGCGTGTCGCGCCCACGCGAGCCCGGCCGAGCGAGCGATCGCACCCGCCGCCACCACGAACACCGGCAGCATCGTCCAGTGCCAGGCGAGCGCCGGCACGCTGAGCGCATACAGGAACCCGCCCTCGCCGATGAAGCGGCCGAGGCCGATGCGGGCGTTGTCGTACCAGAGCAGGGCGGTGGGCACGAGCACCCACAGCAACGCCGTCGGCCGGCCGCCGCGCGGCCCGCCGACGCTCGGCCGGCCGCCGCGCGCCCAGGCGCGCCACCCCCAGGCCCAGAGCGCCAGCTGGGCAACGGCGAGGAAGAGGTACAGGATC
>JAABRX010000313.1 GCA_011390675.1 Trueperaceae bacterium
GCGACGAGCTTGGCGGTGATCGGCTCGCGGGCCTGGACCTTCTTGTCCTGGCGCGCGTAGCCGAAGTACGGGATCACGGCGTTGATGCGCCACGCCGAAGCCCGCCGGAGCGCGTCGACGAGGACGAGCAGCTCCATCAGGTTGTGGTTCACGGGCGAGCTCGTGGATTGGACGACGAAGCAGTCGGCGCCGCGCACGCTCTCCTCGAGCGCGATGCGGGTCTCGCCGTCCGGGAACTGCGACACGGTGCCGCGCGTGAGCTGGAGGCCCAGGTGGCGCGCGACCGCCGTCGCGAGCGCGGGCGTCGCGCTGCCGGCGAAGAGCTTGACGTCGTCGCCGGTCCTCACCGGGGGGACCTCGGGCGGCGGGCACGGACTGGGGGCACGGTCACCTCACATGGGTGGGGGAGGGGGGTCGGGGCGTGGCTCGGTACGAGGAACCGGGCGTCGGGCGGAGTGTAACCCGGTCGTCCAGGCCTGGGCCTTCTCCCGTGCGCCGCTCGGGGCACCACCGACGAACCGCCCGCCGCACCGAGGAGCGGTGCGGCGGGCGTGGGCGGTTCCGAGCGTTCGATCGGGTCGATCCGGTCCGCTACCGAGCGTATTCGACCGCCCGCGATTCGCGCACGACCGTCACCTGCACCTGCCCGGGGTACTCCATGTCGCGCTCGATGCGCTGCGCGATGTCGCGCGCGAGCAGGACGGCGGACGCGTCGTCGACCTTGTCGGGTTCGACGATGATGCGGATCTCGCGCCCCGCTTGGATCGCGTACGACTTCTCGACGCCGGGGAACGACGTGGCGATGCTCTCGAGGCCCTCGAGGCGCTTGAGGTACGTCTCGAGCGTCTCGCGGCGGGCGCCGGGGCGCGCGGCGCTGATCGCGTCGGCGGCGTTGACGAGCACGGGGTACAGGGTCTCGGCACGCTCGAGGTCGTGGTGGTTGTAGATCGCGTCGATGACCTCACGCGGCTCGCCGAAGCGGCGACCGAGCTGGGCGCCGATCTCGGTATGGGTGCCCTCGATCTCCCGGTCGATCGACTTGCCGATGTCGTGCAGCAGCCCGGCACGCCGCGCCATCGCGACGTCGAGCCCGAGTTCCACGGCGATCAACCCGCTCAGGTGGGCGACCTGCACCGAGTGCTTGAGGATGTTCTGCCCGTAGCTCGTGCGGAAGTGCATGCGGCCGAGCAGCTGGATCATGCCCGGCTTGATGCCGACCACGTCGGCCTCGAGCGCACCCTCGTCGCCGCGCTCCCGGATGTACGTCTGCATCTCCTGCTGCGCTTTCTGGACGACCTCTTCGATGCGCGCGGGGTGGATGCGGCCGTCGCCGACGAGCTCGGCGAGGGCGAGCTTGGCCACCTCCCGGCGCATGGGGTTGAACGAAGAGAGGAGCACCGCCTCCGGCGTGTCGTCGATGATGACGTCGACACCGGTGATCGCCTCGAAGGCGCGGATGTTGCGGCCCTCGCGGCCGATGATCCGTCCCTTCATGGCGTCGCTGGGGATCGGCACGACCGAGACGCTGATCGCGGCCGACACCTCGCTGGCGGAGCGCTGGATCGCCTGCGCGAGGATGTCCTGCGAACGCCGCTTGGCGTCGGCATCGGCCTGCTCGATGGCGGCGCGGACCCGCACCGCCTTCTCGCGCTCGAGCTCGCGGTCGAGCTGCTCGAGCACCTGCGCGACGGCCTGCTCGCGGCTCAGCTGGGCGACGTCGTACAGCCGCCGGTCGGCCTCGGCGAGGCGCTCCTGGAGCCGCTCGGTTTCGGCGTCGAGCTCGCGAACGCGCTGGTCGAGGCGCTCCTCGTTCTCGTCGAGCCGGAGCGCGCGCGCGTCCTGTTGCTCCCCGCGGCGCGTGAGCCGCTCCTCGATCTGCTCGACCTTCTCGCGGTCCCGACGCAGCTCTTCGCGCGCGTCGCGCAGCGTGCTGCGCCCCTCCTCGACGTCGGCGCGGGCCCGCTCGAGCTCCTGCGCCTGCGCGGCTTGACGGCGCTGGGCGTCGGCCTCGAACTGCTCGCGGGCCCGGCCGAACTCGGTCTCGAGCTGGGCGCGCGCCTCGGCGAGCCGCTGGCGTTGCTCCTCCGCGCCGCGATCGGTGGCCGCTCGAGCCTCGGCCGCGGCGCGTTCGCGGATGGCGCGTCCCTCGGCCTCCGCCTGGGCGAGCACCTCCTGATCGCGGGCGCGGCGCAGCAGGTAGCCCACTGCGAAGCCCGCGGCGACCGCGACCAGCGCGAGGATCGCGTACAGCAAGCCGCTCACGCGTCGCCCTCGCCGTCGTCGCCGCTGCCGGCATCGCTGCTGCTAGCTGCGTCGCGGCCGGCACCGCCGCGTTTGCCTCCGCCGATGGCCTCGAGCACCCGCGCGCGCACCTCCGCGGCCAACTCCGGATGCCCCGC
>JAABRX010000314.1 GCA_011390675.1 Trueperaceae bacterium
ATGCGCTGCGCCAGCACCGCCACGTGCTCGGCCGTCCGCTCGTGGACCTGCTCCGCCTGCAGGCCGAAGCCGACGTAGAGCGTGCCGTCGACGTCGAAGTGGAACCCGCCCGCGGCGGCGAGCCCGAGCGGCACGACGACGACCCGGCCCTCGCGCTCGGCGCGCTCGATCGACGCCGCGCCCGACTCGAAGCGGACGAAGTGGTGCGCGGGCAGGGCCGCGAGCGCGCTACCGGTCGCCTGGTACGTGCGCTGGAAGGCTTCGACGGCGCCCTCGGACGCCGGTCGCCCGTCGCGCTCCCAGACGGGACGGAGGCTGCGCCAGAGCTGACGGTGGGCCGCGGTCCACGCGGCGGCGAAGGTCGGCTCGCCGAGGGCCCGCAAGCGCACCGCGACGCGCTCGGCGACGCCGGAGTCCTCGTCGCCCCATGCGCCCCCCTCCGCCAGCGAGCGCGCGGCGAGCCCGATGGCGTCCCCGAGGAAGCGCTCGGGATCCGCATCGCGAACGTATCCGTAGCGCGCGGCCAGCAGGAAGGCCTCGACGCCCGCATCCCCCTCGGCCCCGCCCGGCGCGTCGGCGCGCCCCCAAAGGCCGTGGACGGTCGTCAGCACCTCGGGCGCCTCCGCAGCGACGCGGCGCGTCCAGGCGGGCGTCGTCGGCGCGCTCGGCGGCACGGGGCCGCGCTTCTGGATCAGGAAGGAGGCGTAGACGAGCTCGAGCACGGGCGAGACGACGGCGTCGACACGCCCGGGTTCCCGGGCGGGCGCGCGAAACGTGAGGATCGGGTCGGTGTCCATCGGTCGCTGCCGATGGTATCAGGTCGGAGGTCGCCGGCGTGCGTCGTGCGTCAGTCGACGTCCGCGTCGCGCCACTCGCGCACCGGCAGCAGCTCGCCGCCTTCGACCACGGCCTGCGTCACCTTGTGCCCCCGATTGGTCGTCACCTCGAGGGTCGCCTGGTCGAGGGTCTTGGAGCCCACGAGCGTCTTGCGCACGAAGTAGCCGCCGGCCTCCAGGCTCATCTCGCTGGTCTTGGACAAGCGGACCTGGATGACCTCGCCGTTGCGCGTCGTGCGGACGCGCGCCCACAGCGCTTGGCCGTCGTCGCGGAACCGGGGGTCTTGGCGGCGGAAGGGACCGAACACGAGGCCGAGTGTACCCTGAGCGCATGCTCGAGGATGCCGAGACCTTGTTGCGCGCGGCGTTCGCCGCCGCCGTCGCGGCCGCCGACCCGGCCGATGCCGTGCGCCCGCATCTCCCCGAGCCGCCGGTGGGGCGACTGATCGTCGTGGGGGCGGGCAAAGCCGCGGTGGCGATGGCGCGCGCGGCGGAGGAGACCTACCGGGCGCGGGGTACGAAGGTCGAAGGGGCCGTCGTCGTGCGGCATGGCGACGAGGGCGCCGCGCCGCACGACGACGGCCGCGCCATCGCGGTCTTCGAAGGCGCCCACCCGGTGCCCGATGCGGCCGGGGCCGAGGCCACCGAGCGCGTGCTCGCCCTCGTCGACGGCGCCGGCGCCGACGACCACGTCCTGGTGCTCGTCTCGGGCGGTGGCAGCGCGCTGTTGGGCGCGCCGGCGGGCCTCGCCCTCGCCGACCTCCAGGAGGTCGTGGCCGAGCTGTTGCGCAGCGGCGCCGACGTCTCGGCGATGAACGTCGTCCGACGACGCCTCGGCGCCGCTGCCGGCGGGCGCCTCGCCGCCCGCGCCGCGCCGGCGCCCGTCACCGCGCTCGTGATCTCGGACGTGGTCGGCGACGACCCGGCCGACGTCGCCAGCGGACCCACGGTCCCCGACCCGACGAGCGACGCGGACGCCCTCGCGGTCCTCGACCGCCACGAGGTGGCCGCGCCTGGCGCGCGGGCGCGCCTCGTGGCGGGGGCGTTCGAGCCCGCGCCCGAGGCGAGCGACGCGACCTGGTCGCGCGTGCGGACGATCGTCGTGGCCTCCGCGCGGCGATCGCTCGAGGCGGCGGCGGGCCGGCTGCGGCGCGCGGGTCTGCCGACCGCCCTCCTCGCCCCCGACCTCACCGGCGAGGCGCGCGACGCCGGCGGCTTCCTCGCCGCCGTGGCCCTCGGGTGCCTCGACGGCGGTGGGCCGCTGCAGCCCCCGTGCGCCTTCGTCAGCGGCGGCGAGACCACCGTCACGGTGCGCGGCGACGGGCGCGGCGGCCGGAACAGCGAGGCCGCCCTGGGCCTCGCGCTCGCGCTCCCCGATGGCGCCCCGATCTGGGCGCTGTGCGCCGACAGCGACGGCATCGACGGCACCGGACCGCACGCCGGCGCGCTCGTCGGGCCCGACTTGTGGCGCCGCATCGACCGCGCGTGGGCGCGCGCGGCCCTGGATCGGAACGACAGCGCGAGCGTCTTCGAGCGCGCGGGGGCCCTCTTCGCCCCCGG
>JAABRX010000315.1 GCA_011390675.1 Trueperaceae bacterium
CCGAAGTGGATCAGCGCCGGCAGCCCGCGCTCGGCGAGGAAGGCCCAGTGGTCGCGCAGGCTCGGGTCCTCGAAGGGGAGCTCGGTCATGGGGCCGAGCGCCTTGAAGCCCTTGAGCCCCAGCTCGTCGATCGCGCGGCGCGTCTCCGCGCCGGCGCCCGGAAGCAGCGGGTGGTGGGCGAAGCCGGTGAAGCGGTCCGGATGGCGGCGCACGATCCCCGCGAGCAGGTCGTTGCTCTGACCGGTGACGAAGTTGAGCCAGCGCACGTTCTTGCGGTCGAGTTCGGCCGCCCAGCGGTCGGCGGCGGCGTCGATCTCCTCGGGGGTGCGCGCGCGCGGTTCCTCGGGCGCGGTCCCCCATTCCTTGTGCATGCGCGCTTGCCGGTCGCGGGCGTAGGCCTCCAGCGCCGGGTGGCGCGGTTCCTCGCGCGCGTCGTGCAGGCCGATGGTATGGACCACCGGGAAGTGGGCGTGGAGGTCGACGATGGGGAAGGGGAGCTCAGGCATGGGTTCCGTCCTGGGCGGAGGGCCGCGCACCGCGCGCGCCGCCGCGCCCCTGCCGCGCCGCCGGCGTCGCCGTGCCGTCGCGGCCGATCGACCGGCATAGGTCCTCGTGCACGAGCGCGAGCGCGCTCCGGGCGACGCCACGAGCCGCCGCCCCCGGTCCCAGCGCGCCGGCGACGATCCGGACCGGCATCGGCCCCGTCCAGCGCGCCACGACGTGGTCGACCAGCAGGCCCTCCTCGTCGGCGGGCCACGCGATCACGAGCAGGTCGGGGTCGAGCGCGCAGGCGAGGTTGTGGAGCACGCAGCGCACGCTCTCGGCGAAGCGCTCGAACGCCTCCCGTTGCTCCGGGCCGCTCAGGTCGAGGTGCCCTTCGGCCGTGAGGAAGCGCGCGGCGAGCGCCATCAGGTCGCGCTCCAACGGGGCGCCCTCGACGCCGGCGGCGCCGCGGGCGGGCTCGGGCGTCAGCGAGGAGCCGATCTCGCCGGCGGCCGCGTGCGCGCCGCGCAGGAGCCGCCCCTGCACGATCAGCCCGGCGCCGATGCCGCTGCCGATGGCGACGTACACCACGTGCTCGGCCCCGGCCCCGACGCCGTAGCCGAGCTCGGCGAGCGCGAGCGCGTTGACGTCGTTCTCGAGCAGGGTGGGGCGCGCGAGGGCGCCCTCGAGCAGGTCGGTGAGCGCGAACTCGTGCCAGCCGAGCGCGGGGGCGAGGTCGATGTGCCCGTCGGTCGGGTCCACGATGCCGGGGACCGCGACGGCGAGGCGCGCGACCGTCGGCGCCTTCGGGTCGGCCACCAGCTCGCCGAGCCAGCCGACCAGGTCCGCCTCGAGACCGGGGCGCAGCGGGATCCCGACGTGCCGGTCGACCACGCGACCGAGCAGGTCGACGCGCAGCGCGAGCGCGCGGTGGCCCGAGAGGTCGACGGCGAGCAGATGGCGCGCGTCCGCGTCGAGGGCGAAGCGCTGGGCCGGGCGGCCGCCCGTACCGTCCTCCTGGCCGGCGGTCCGGACGAAGCCCTCCTCGACGAACTCCTGGAGGATCGTCGCGACGGTGGGCACCGACAGGCCGGTGCGCTGGGCCAGCGTGGCCCGCGACGCGGGGCCCTCGTCGGTCATCGCCTGCAGGATGGCCCGTCGGTTCGCGACCCGGACGTCGTCCGTCTGCAGCGGCGTCGACGGACCCACGGGCCGGTCGGTGCCCGACCGCGCAGAACCCGAACGGGTTCGCAAACCACTTTTCATAACTGCAACCTACGGCTTGGTCGCGACCGCCGTCAACCGGCGCGCGCGCGCCTCGGTACACGCCCCGTCGATGGCGCGGCCGTGCCCGTGGGCGGTGTGCCCTCAGCGTTGCGCCCCCGATGGGCGGTTCAGGGCCGAGGCACCTCGGGCCCGGCGACCACCTGGGCTCGGCCCGACCGTTTGGCCTTCAGGAGGCGCTCGTCCGCGACGCCGAGCAGGGCCCCGGCATCGAGCCCTTCGTCCGTGCACGCGATCCCCGCCGACACCGTCACCGGCCCGAGGTCGGGGTGGAGCACCCGCCACGGATGGGTCTCCAGCGCTGCGGCGAGCTTGGCCACCACGGCCTTCGCCGCCTCGAGGCCGGTCTCGGGCAGCACGACGGTGAACTCCTCGCCCCCGTAGCGCGCGACCAGGTCGACGCCGCGCACCTGGTCGCGGAGCACGCCGGCGACCGCGCGCAACACCTGGTCGCCGATCACGTGGGTGAAGCGGTCGTTGATCTGCTTGAAGCGGTCGAGGTCGATCATCGCGAGCGCGAGCGGGGTGCGGTACCGGCGGGCGCGCGCGATCTCGTCGCGCATCCGCTCTTCGAGGTGGCC
>JAABRX010000316.1 GCA_011390675.1 Trueperaceae bacterium
TGGTCGTCAACCCGGCCGGCACCGTGCACGCGCTCGGCGGCGGCGTGCTCGCGTACGAGGTGCAGCAGGCGTCCGACCTGACCTTCCGGCTCTACGACCACGGGCGCGTGGGCGCGGACGGCCGTCCCCGCGAGCTGCACGTCGCGCAAGGCCTCGACGTGGCCCGGTTGACCCCGGGCGCCTCGGTGGCGCCGGCGCCGCGCACCGTCGCGGCCGGCCGGACCGAGCTGGCCAGGACCCACGCCTTCGTCCTCGAGCGGGTCGCCGCCGAGGGTGGGGTGGCGTGGGTCGTCGGACCGGAATCGCTCGAGGTCGTCACGCATCTGGGCGGGAGTCCCGTCGAGGTGCGCCACGCCAGCGGAGGACGCGAGCTCGCGCGCGGCGAGAGCCTGGCGCTCGCCGCCGGGTCGGGGCGCATCGAGCTCGCCGGGGCCGGCGTGTTGGCCCGCGCCCGCTACCCGGCCGACCCCGCGATCCAGCCTGCGAACGAGATCCCCTAGGCGGTCCTTAGGCGCTCAGGATCGGCCCGCGGGCGGCGGCGCGACGGCCGCCCGCGCCGGCGGTGGCGCAGCGACGTCGGGGGCGTCGTCGTTCGGAGCCACGAGCATGCGGCGCAGCACCTCATCGAAGGAGCGCACCGTGACGACCTCGAGCTCCCCGCGCACCGCCTCGGGGACGTCCTCGAGGTTCGCTTCGTTGGCCGCGGGCAGGATCACGGTGGCGATGCCCGCCTGATGGGCGGCGAGCAGCTTCTCCTTGACGCCGCCGATCGCCAGCACCCGTCCGCGCAGGGTGATCTCGCCCGTGAGCGCGACGTCGCCGCGCACCGCGCGACCCGTCAACGCGCTGACGACCGCCGTGGCCATGGCGATCCCGGCCGACGGGCCGTCCTTGGGGGTGCCCCCTTCGAGGACGTGGACGTGCAGGTCGCGGGTCTCGTGGAAGTCCGCGGGCAGGTCGAACTCGGCCGCGTGGCGCCGCAGGTACGCGATCGCCGCCTGCGCGCTCTCCTTCATGACCTCGCCCAGCTGACCGGTGAGCGCGACTTTGCCCTTGCCGGGCACGGCGACCGCCTCGATGTCGAGGGTGACGCCGCCCACCGAGGTCCACGCGAGCCCATGCGCCAGCCCCACCTGAGGCACCTTCTCGGTGGCCTCCTCGAGGAACGGCGGCACGCCCAGCAGTTCGCGGGTGCGATCCGCGTCGACCACGCGCTCCCCGTCCCAAGCCGCTTCGAGGAAGGCCTTGGCCTCCTTGCGCGCGAGCTTGGCGATCAGCCGATCGAGCTGCCGCACGCCGGCCTCGCGCGTGTACTCGGTGACGACCTTGCGCAGCGCCTCGTCGGTGATCGCGAGGTTGCCCTCCAGGCCGTGCTCCTCGACCTGGCGGGGCACGCGGTACGTGCGCGCGATCGCCATCTTCTCGGCGAGCGTGTAGCCCGCGATCTGGATGACCTCCATGCGGTCGAGCAACGGCTGCGGGATGGTCGAGAGGCTGTTCGCGGTCGTGATGAACAGCACCTTCGACAGGTCGTACGGGATCTCGAGGTAGTGGTCCGTGAAGGTGTCGTTCTGCTCCGGGTCCAAGACCTCGAGCAGGGCCGACGACGGGTCGCCGCGGAAGTCGGCCGTCATCTTGTCGACCTCGTCGAGCAGGAAGACCGGGTTGACCTTGCCGGCCGTCTTCATGCCCTGGAGGATGCGCCCGGGCAGCGACCCGATGTACGTGCGCCGGTGGCCGCGGATCTCGGCCTCGTCGCGCACCCCGCCGAGGCTCATGCGCACGAAGGCGCGGTTCATGCTCCGCGCGATCGACTTGCCGAGCGACGTCTTGCCGACGCCGGGCGGCCCCACCAAGCACAGGATCGCGGCCCGGCCGCCCTTGACCTCGCGCTGCTTCGTCAGCTGCCGCACCGCGAGCGACTCGAGGATGCGCGCCTTGGGCTCCTCGAGCGCGTGGTGGTCCTCGTCGAGCACCGTCGCGGTGTGGGCGACGTCGAGCACCTCGTCGTCGGCCTCGGACCACGGGAGTTCCAGCAGCACGTCGAGGTAGGTGCGCACCACGGTCGCCTCGGGCGACCCGGGCGTCATCTTCTCGAGCCGGTCGATCTCCTTGAGCGCCCGCTCCTTGGCGTGGTCCGGAAGCTCCTTGGCTTCGACCTTCTCGCGGAGCTCGGCCGCCTCCGAAGCTTCGTCGCCCCCGAGCTCCTTCTGGATCGCCTTCATCTGCTCGCGCAGGTAGTACTCGCGCTGGTTGGCGTCCATCTGCTGCTTGAC
>JAABRX010000317.1 GCA_011390675.1 Trueperaceae bacterium
TGGGCGGCGCGCTGGGCGCCTTCGGTCCAAGCGGTGTGCGGGAACATGGCCCCTCCTCTTCTGATGAAGATGATAGGCCAAGCTTTACAGATTGTCAAGCGTCTCTTTCTATTTGTTGCTCGCCACCCGGCGGCGCCACCGGTACGCCCCGTCCGCGAAGGCATCGACTTCGTACCCGCGGGCGATCAGATCGAGCGCCACGGCCCGGGTCGCCTCCGCCCAGGCGAGGGCGCGCGGCGGCGCTTCGCGGCGGAGCGCGTTGACGTCGCGCGGCACCGCGGTCCAGATCGCGTCCGCCTCGAGGCCGACGGCGGGTTCGCCCGGGGCATCGTCGGCCTCCGCGCGGCGCAGGGCCCACGCAGCGTTCGCCGTCGAGGCGGACTCCGGCGCCGTGGCGGCAGCGGGTCGGCTCGGTCCCTCGTCCGGCAGCCGGTACGCAGTCGCGAATGGATCCCGCCCCGCGGCCGCCCGGACGCGCGGCGCCTTCAGGTCCCACGTCGCAACGAAGCGGTCGGTCGGGAGGTCGCCCGCGAGCACCCCGCCCAGCACGCCGTAGAAGTCGACCTCGTACTCGCGGACGACCGCACCCAGGTGGTGGAGGTTGAGCCGCGCGTTGCGCGCCTGGAGGGGATCGAAGGTCCACGTGACCCAGTTCATCCCGTGCTCGACGCACCAGCGCCGCTGGTACCACTTCAGGCGCCGCCCCGCGCCCAGACCGCGCGCCTCGGGCACCACCGCCGTCATGTGCGAGTGGAGCCCGGGACCGACCAGGCCCCCCGCGGCCGGCAACGCCGGGAAGCCGTACGCGAACCCGACCAGCTCGCGCCCGACGAACGCGCCCGCCACGAGCGCGCCGGCGTGGAGCGCCGCACGCATCTGCGCGGCCGGCACGACCTCGAGGTCGTCGAACCCCCAGACCTGGCGCTGGAGCCGTTCGCACGCGCGCAGCATCTCCATCGTCACGAGCGGGTGGATCTCGACCGTCGGGAGCATCGACCCCGAGTCTAGCGGAGCGGCTGGGCGCAGCCGCGCGACGAATGCTGCACGCACGCGCCCGATCGCATGCCGTATCCTCCTGACCCAAGCCTCGACCCAAGGCTCGACCCAAGGCGCATGGCGCCATCCGACCCAGGAGGAGCACCCCGTTGCGCCGTTGGTTCGCCACCCATCCCACCGTTCCGGCGCTCGTCTACTTCGCCGTCGCCATGGTGTGGATCGCGGCCTCCGACCGCATCGCCCTGTGGCTCTTCCCCGACCCCGGCGCCTTGGCCATGGTCCAGACGATCAAGGGTTGGGCCTTCGTCGCGGCGAGCGCGCTGCTGATCGCCGCGACCAGCCAACGCCAGCACCGGCTGCGCATGGTCCTGGAACAGGAGAAGCGCGCGGCCCACGAGCGCGCCCTCGGCGCGTACCACCGGCTGCTGGAACAGCTCGGCACCCTCGACGTGCGCGTCGACGCCGAGCGCGACCGCGGCATCGGGAACGCCCTGCGCGGCTTCCTCACGGAGCTCGGCGCCTGGGATGGCCTCCGGCTCTGGCGGGCCGGACCGGACCGACGGGTGTGCGTCTTCGCCACCACCGCCAACGGACCGATCGACCTCGCGGCGCCGCCGCGAGCGAGCGAGGACGACGCGGTCGCGCGCGCGCTCGCGACGGGCCGCGAGGTCCTGGCGAGCCAGCGCGAACCCCACGCGGACGACGGCCCATCACGGACGGTCGTCGCCGTTCCCGTGGAGGTCGACGGGACGGTGCTCGGGGTGTTCGAGGTGGTGGGTCCGGAGCCGCGCGCGTTCCTCGGCGAGACCACGATGGCGTTGCGGATGGCGGCGAGCCTGCTGGGCCTGCTCTGGCACAACCACGACCTGTGGACGCGCGAAGAGCGCGGCCGCGCGGTGCTCGCAGCGTCCGAAGCGCGCTTGGCGCACCGCCTCGAGCAGCTCTCGGCGCTGCACCGGATCGACCGCGCCATCACGAGCGGCCAAGCCTTGGGCGCGACCCTCGACCTCTCGGTGCGCCAGGTCGTGCAGCGGCTCGGCGTGGACGCCGCATGCGTGCTGGTGCGCGACGACGACGCGAGCGTGCTGCGCCCTGCAGCGTCCGCCGGCTTCCGCGCCGCGCCCAGCGCCGCCGCCGTGGTCCCCCTGGGCGTCGGCGTCGCGGGGAGCATGGTCGACGGGGAGGGGCACGTGTCGATCGACGGACGCGAACGCCTGCGCGCAGGCTTCACGCGCGCGGCGCTGATCGAGGACGAGGGCGTCGAGGCGTACGACGCC
>JAABRX010000318.1 GCA_011390675.1 Trueperaceae bacterium
TCGCGCGGCGCTTCGCGCTCGCGCTCATGCAGGCCGCGCGCCTGATGCAGGGCGACGACTACCTGGCGCCCGAGAACCTCGCGGCGTACCTGGCGTTCGTCAACGCCACCGAGGACGCTCTGCGCGCCGGTGCGCCGGTCGTGTACGACCCGAACCAGGCGATCCCGCTCGACGGCCTCGCCGACGTCGAGCGCGTGCACCGCGAGAACGGCCGCACCGACTACGACGCGCCGATCGACCTCAGCGGCGTGGCCGACACCCAGTTCGTCGACTGGGCGCTCGAGCAGCTCGGCGCCTGGTCCGAGTGACGCGGGTCCGAGCGACGCGCCGCGCGCACGGCTGAGCGCCTCGTGACCGACCTGCCCGATGCCGCGCCCGGACCCCGTCCGGGCGCGGCGGTGAAGATCGTCGCGCGCGCGGCGCAGAAGCGGTTCCCTACCCGGCGCGGCATGGTCACCGCCATGGAGTCGGTGGACCTCGAGGTCGCCGAGGGCGAGTTCGTCTGCGTCGTCGGCCCCTCGGGGTGCGGCAAGTCGACCTTCCTGCGGATCCTCGCTGGCCTCGACCACGTCACCGCCGGTGAGGCGCGCATCGTGCCCGGCCCCGACCCGACGCAGCCGCTGAACGCGGTGGTGTTCCAGGAGTACGCGATCTTCCCGTGGAAGACCGTGCTGGCGAACGTCGCGTTCGGCCCGCAGATGCGCGGGGTCCCCAAGCGCGAGCGCGAGGCGCTGGCCCGCCGTTGGCTCGTCAAGGTCGGCCTGGAGCGCTTCGAGGACTACTACCCGGCGCAGCTCTCGGGCGGCATGAAGCAGCGCGTGTCGATCGCGCGCGCGCTCGCCTACGACCCGCAGGTGCTCTTGATGGACGAGCCGCTCGGCGCGCTGGACGCCCAGACGCGCGCGGTGCTCCAGGAGGAGCTGCTGCGCCTGTGGGAGGAGACGCGCAAGACCGTCGTCTACGTCACCCACTCGATCGAGGAGGCGGTGCTGCTCGGCGACCGGGTCGTGGTCATGACCGCCCACCCCGGCACCGTCAAGACCGAGTTCCGCATCGATCTGCCGCGGCCGCGCGACCTCACGACCACCAGCACGCCCGAGTTCGCCGCGCTCACGGGCGCGGTCTGGGAGGCGCTGCGCGACGAGGTGCGCGCGGCGATGGCGCAGGGCGAGAACGAGGTGGCCGCGTGACCGCGCGGCGCCCGGCGTCCTCGTGGTGGGTGCCGGCCGCGATCCTCTTCGCCACCGTCGCCACGGGGTTCGCGTTCGACCTGTGGACGCGCGCGTGGTGGGGGCTCCTGGCGGTCGCCTTCGTGTGCGTCGTGCTGCTCGCCGAGGCGCTCGAGGGGCGGCTGGCGGTCCGCCACCAAGGCGCGTACCAGAAGGCGCTCGCGATCGGGTTCCCGATCGCGCTGCTCGCGGTCTGGCAGGCGTTGGCCACGTCCGGGGTGCTCAACCCGCGCTGGTTCCCGCCGCCCACCCAGATCGCGGGGGCGCTCTGGGACCTGATCGTGTCGTACGACCGCTTCAACCGCACGAGCCTGATCGGGCGACCTTGGCTGGTGCCCGAGCGCTTCGCGGCGGAGGGTTGGACCGGGGTGCGGGCCCTGATCGACGAGAGCCACCTGTGGGCCACGCTCGGTCGGGTGCTCGGCGGCTTCGCGATCGGTGCGGCGCCCGGGATCCTGGTCGGGATCGCGATGGGGCTCAACCGCACGGTGCGCCACATGCTCGACGCCACGATGTCGGCGATCTACGTGCTGCCCAAGATCGCGATCTTCCCGATCCTGATGCTCGTGTTCCCCGACCCGTTCGGCGAGGGCCCCAAGGTCGCGGTCGTGGCGATCTCGGCCTTCTTCCTGGTGGCGATCAGCACCATGGCGGGGGTTCAGGGGATCGACCCGGTCTACCTGCAGGCGGGGCGCAACTTCGGCGCGAACCGCTGGCAGATGTTCCGCCACGTGATCTTGCCGGGCGCTCTGCCGATCGTGTTCAACGGCCTCCGGCTGGCGCTCGGTACCGCGCTCATCGTGATCGTCGCGGTCGAGTTCGTGCGCGCCGATCGCGGCGTGGGCTTCCTGATCTTCTACTACTGGCAGATCCTGGTGACGCCCAAGATGTACGCGGGGCTGTTCGTGGTGATGGCGCTGGGCGTCGGGCTGACGGCGCTGCTGCAGTGGGTGGAGCGGCGCGCGATGCCCTGGCGCAAGGGCTGAGT
>JAABRX010000002.1 GCA_011390675.1 Trueperaceae bacterium
GCCGGGGCGCCATCCTCGACCGCGGCCTCGCCGTCGTCGGCGGCGGCGTCATCTTCGCCACCGTCCGCCGCTTCGCCACCGTCCGCCGCATCGTCCGCGACTTCGTCCGCAGCGTCGTCCGTCGCCTCGTCCGCCGGCTCGTCGCCGAACAGGAACGGCGCGTCGACCGCCTCGCCCAGCGACTCCTCGACGTCGATGCGGGCGCGCAACTCCGTCAACCACGCGTCGCGAAGCTCCGCGCGCTCCTGCGCGAGCACGGTGTTGGTGACCTGTGCCCGCACCTCGTCGAGCGGCCGGAGGCGCTCGGGGGTGCGCTGGGCGACGAGCACCACGTAGCGCTCGACGAACGTCGCGAGCGGGTCGGCCTCTTCGGCCTCGCCCTCGGTATCGACGGCGTCGGGCAGCGCTTCGGCCTCCGGCTCCTCGGCGATGGCGAGCACGTCCGAGATCGACCAGACGCCGTCGGGGAGCTCGGTGAAGGCCTCGGTGCCGAACAGCGTGGTGTCGAGGATGCCCTCGAGCTCGCCGGGGCGGACGGTGCCGAGCTCTTCGACGCCGGCCTCGAGATCGCCGGCGACCGCGACGACGTCCTCGCCCGCGAGGGTGCGCTCACGGAACGCCGCGGCCGCTTCGATCGAGCCGAGGTCGACGCGCAGCACGTCGGCGGAGGCCGGCACCGTGAACTGCGCCGGGTTCTGCTCGTAGTAGGCGACGACGTCGTCCTCGGCGGCCTCGGCGTCGCGGGCGACGTACGCCAGCGCGCTCTGGGCGACCTGCGAACGGGTGCCGACGAACGGCACGCCGAGTTCGCTCGCCCCCTGCGCCGCGAGCTCCTGGTCGACGAGCTGACCCAGGATCGCCGGCTTGAAGAAGGCGGTGATCAGGATCGCGCTGTCGGGCGAGAGCGACTGCTGGATCTGCGGGTTCGTGTACGTGGAGCGCACCAGTTGCGAGCGCAGGATCTCGACGTCGCCGACGCGCGCGACCGGCTCGTCCTCGAAGCTCAGGCTGCTCGTGGCCGGGAACTCGACGCGGGCGGCGGCGACCAGGTCCTCGACCGCGCGCTCGAGCACGCCGACCTGCTTGGCGGAGAGCGCGTCCTCGCGCACGGTCGCAGCGACCTCGTCGAACGGGCGCCGCTCGGCGGCGAGGTAGGCCTCGACGACCACGACGTGGAAGCGGCCGTCCGACTCCACGACCTCGGTGACCCCCGGTCCGCGCAGCCCGAAGGCCGCGGTGGCGACCGGCGTCGGGAGGGCCGGCCGGCCGACGGGACGCGGGTCGGTCTCGCCCGCGGCAGCGCCGAGCGCCCCGTCGCGATCCGCACGTTCGACCGACACCTCGCGCGCCACGTCGGCGGCGTCTTCACCGGCGAGCACCCGGGCGCGCGCCTCGGTGGCGGCCTCGAGGGACTCGGTGACGATGTGGCGGGCTTCGATGCGCTCCTCGCTGAGGTAGCTGTCGCGGTTGCCCTCGAAGAAGGCGCGCGCTTCGTCGTCCGACACCTCGATGCCGTCGACCAGCGAAGCCTCCCAGCGCTGCTGGCGCAGCTGCTCGCGGAGGTACTCGCGGAAGGTCTGGTCGGTGAACCCGGAGCCGGCGATCAGGTTGAGGTACGCCTGGTCGTTCGAGCGACCGTCGACGCCGCGGCTGGCGCGGAACTCGGAGACGGCCGTGCGGACGTCGCCATCGCTGACGCGCTGACGCGCGGCGTCCTGGCGGACGACCTCCTGGCGGACGAGGGTGTCGACGAGCAAGAGCTCGAGGTCCTCGCCCACCTCGCCCTCGGTGACGGTGACGAAGAGCGGGTTCGAGCGGGTCTGGGCGACCTGGAGCTCGCGGATCGGCTCGCCGTTGACGGTCAAGGCGATCGCGCTCGTGTCGCCCGAGCCGCCGAGGCCACCGAGGCCACCGAGGCTGGGCGTGAAGGTGATGACCATCCCGAGCAAGAGCCCGATCGAGACGAACCAGAGGATGATCGTGTTGGCGCGACGGCTGAGCTTCATGGGTGTTGACGTCCTCCAGGGGTGGTGCTAGCTTGACGTTTGCGTTCATGCGGTTCCCGCGCGCCCGTAGCTCAGTCGGATAGAGCGTTCGCCTCCGGAGCGAAAGGTCACAGGTTCGAATCCTGTCGGGCGCACCAAACCGCGGCGTGGCATCTTGGGACGACGCGCACGACCGTTCGGCAGCGCCGACGAGTGTAGCACGCACCCCGGATGAGGAGTTCGCGGGCGGCCCTAAGGGGCCGCCCGCGTGCTCGTGCGGGCGCCGGACGAAGCCCTCAGAAGTACGTCCCGGGCGTGAACGGCAGCGCTCCCAACAGCCGCCGCGCCTCCGCGACCGGCGGGTCGACGCCGCGCGCCAGGTCGCGGACGTCCGCGCGCGCGACCACGTCCGGCGCGACGCCGCCCACGAGCGACGCACCGGACGGGCTGCGCAGGTCGGCGATCGCCACGAGCACGCGGCTTCCATCGGGCAGCTCGAAGGCGCGCACCGCCTCGACGTTCCCCGACGTCCGCTCACCGACGACCCGAGCGCCGATCCCCTCGGCGAGCGCCGCGGCCAGGACCTCCGCCGCGCTGGCGTTCTCGGAGCCCACGAGGACGACGACCGGACCGTCGAAGCGCACGGGGTCGGCCAACCGCTGCTCGCCCAGCGACCGGCCGTCGGGCTGCCGCAACCGCGCCACCGCCACCGGGCCTCCGGGCGCCGCTTCGATGCCGGCGGTCGCGCGCCATGCCTCCTCGCCCCGCGCGACCGCGACGGACCAGGTCCCGTCGCCGAACGCGGCGAACGTGAGTCCGGCCTCGAGCACGCGTCCGCCCAGGTTGCCGCGCAGGTCGAGCACCAACGCCCGTGCCCCGGAGGCGACCAACCCCCGCACCGCGGCATGCACGTCGGCCGCGACGTCCTCGGTGTTGAACGTCGGAACGTGGAGGTAGCCGACGCCATCGTCCAGAAGCGCCGCGTAGGGGCGCGCGGCGACCGCCTCGAAGTCGACCGCGGCCCCGACCACGTCGAGGTCGAAGCGGACGCGTCCGCGCTCGACCGTGAGCGCCGCCGGTCCGGCGCGCAGCGCGTCGGCCAGCGCGGCGTTGGCGGCGAACAGGCTGCCCACGCGCCGCAGGTCGAGGTCGCCCACCGCCGTGATCACGTCCGCCCGACGCAACCCGGCGCGGTCGGCCGGCGTGCTCGGGTAGACGCGCTCGACGACCAGCCCACGGTCCTCCACGTAGGCGAGCTGCACGCCCAGACGGACCGGCTCCGCGTCGCTCGGCGACCTCGGAGCGGGGGCGGACGCCGCCGCCGGGCGCCCCAGCCAGCTCGAATGCCCGTCGGCCAGCGACCGCAGCATGCGCCCCATCACGGCATCGAAGGCGGCCCGGCCGTCGGCCACGGCGGCGGCCTCGCGGTACTCGGCGCCCCACAGGGCCCAGTCGCGCTGTTCGGGCGCGTGGTACTCGGTCGCGAAGAGCGCCACCACGGCGTCGACGACCCGCCCGCGACCCTCGGCGGAGTCCCACGCCGCGGCGATCGGGGCCGAGGTCGTCGGAGGCTGTGGGAGCGCGCTCGGTTGAGCCCGCGCCATCGGCGTCGCGAGCGCCAGCAGGCCGACGGCGATCAGGACGGCAGCGAGCACCGCGCGCCGGCGACGCCCGCAGGCGGCCCCCGTGCCGGTCACCACCTCGGCAGCGCCCCGTCCGGTCGCCGCCAGGGCCAGGCCACCATCACGCCCTCGCCGCCCCAGGCCTCGAGCGCGCGCCCGTCGACGCGCACCTCGACCGCCTCGACGCCGCGCGGTTGCGTCAGCGTGTACGTGAGCTGCGCGATGCGCCCGATCATCGAGGCCGTGCCGCCACCCGCGACGACGGCCTCGTCGAGGTCGACCACCAGCACGTCGCCCACCCACGTGACGCTCCGGACGTCCGTGCCCGAGGGCACCTCGCTCGCCAACCCACGGGCCGCCTCCGCCGCGGTCGGGCCCGCGGCGAGCGCCTCCACGGCGACTCGCGCGGCTTCGAGGGCGCCCTCGGGCCGCAGGCGTCGGGCGACCGCCTCGAGCGTGAACGCGCCCCCCTCGTCGCGCACCAGGTAGACCACCGTGTCGGGCAGGCGCTGCATGGTGCGCAGCGCGAGCGCCCCGAACACCGCGAGCAGGAGGAGCAGCGCCAACGCCGCCACCCGCAGGACGACGGTGCGCATGGTCACGGCTGCTCGGCGTCGGGGTCGGGGTCGGCGCCACCGTCCGGATCGACGTCGGGCGCCGCTTCGGGGGCTGCCCGGAACGCGGCGTCCTCGGCGAACCAAGCGACGTCGGCATCCTCGGGCAGGAGCTCCGCGGCGCGCGCGTACGCCGTGGCGGCCGCCTCGAAGTCGCGCACGGTGTACGCGACGCGCCCGAGCCAGCTCCAGGCGAGGCCCGAACCGGGGTCCGCCGCGACGACCGACTCGAAGCGCGCCCGGGCCGTCGCCAGATCGGCAGCTTCGAACGCCGCCACCCCGGCGGCGAAGGCGGCGGCGACCTCCGGATCGGCGTCGCGGCCGTACGCGAGCTGCTCGCGCAGGCGGTTGCGGAAGAAGAGGGCGCGCTCGTCCGCCGGGTCCAGCTCGACGACGCGCGCCCAGGCCGCCTCCGCCGCTTCGAGCGCGCCGGCCTCCTGCAGGCTGCGCGCGCGCCACACCCACGCCTCGACGAACCCCGGGTTCCCCTCGGTCGCGGCGACGAAGCGCGCCGTCGCCGCAGCCAGGTCGCCCCGCTCGTACGCGGCCAGCCCTTCCAGGAACGCACCCCCCGCCTCGACCCCGAAGTCGCGCTCGAGCTCGGCGGCGCGCAGGAAGTACGCGAGCCCGGCGTCGTCCGGGCGCAGCGCCGACGCGGCACCGAACGCCGCGACGGCGGCCACCGGATCGCCCGTTTCCAACGCCACCCGGCCGGCCCACGCGTGCGCGTCGGCGTACTCGGGGGCCGCCCCGACCGCCTCGGCGAACGCCGTCGCCGCGACCTCGAGGTCGCCCGCTTCGTAGGCCGCCATGCCGCGGCGGAACGCCGCGCTGGCGACGACGCCGACGCGCTCACCGAGCTCGGCCTCGGCCACGAAGTAGGCGGCGTCCGGGTCGTCGGGCCGCAACGCCGCCCAACGGCGCAGGTACGGCAGGGCCGCGCCCGGGTCGCCCCCCTCGAACAGCACCCGCCCGAACCAGCGGTGGGCGTCGGGGTCGTCGGGTACGAGTTCGAGCCAACGAGCGAAGGCGGCGCGGGCCGCCTCGCGGTCCTCCGCTTGGTAGCGCGCGAACCCGTACCCCCGCAGCGCCTCGGTGGCCACCTCCAGGAGGGTGCCCGGCGGCGCGGGCATCCGTTGCTCCGGTTCGGCCCACGGGTCCTCGGGGCGCGCCGCCTCGAGCGCGTCGACGGCGGCCACCGCCCGCACCCACCAGCCGACCGCCACATGGGTGCGCAGCGACGCCCGCAACGGGACCGGATGCCCAGGTGCGGCCTCGATCGCCCCCCGGACCGCGATCAACGCGGTCCGCCAAGCGGGGGCATCGGGCGTCCACGGCCGCGGCGAGTCGACGGCCGCCGCGAGCGCCTCGACCGCCCCCGCCCACGCGGCCGCAGCCGCCGCGGGCAGCGGCGGATCGCCCGGCGCGAACCCCACCTGCGCCGCGGCGCTCCCGGCGAGGCACGCGCTGGCCAGGCACGCCAGGAGCGCGTGGCCGAGGGGGCGGCGTCGCGTACGGTGCATGCCCCGTTGTACCGGAACGCGATGAAGCGCGCGTGGGCGCCGACCCCAAATCCGGTCGGCCGACCCCAAATCAGGTCGGTCGACCGCCGATCGGGCCGGGCCGACCGACCCACGGTCGGGCCGCGCGATTGACCCTCATCGTCCACGTGGGTACCCTGGGCGCCCGGACACCGCGCACGCACCCGCGTCCGACGCGCACCGGCCCGTGCAGGAGAGGATCGACCCCCATGTTCCAGAGCCTCGGCGACCGACTGCAGAACGTCTTCGACGGCCTCCGCGGCCGCGGCAAGCTCAGCGAGGCCGACGTCAAGGCCGCGCTCCGCGAGGTGCGCGTCGCGCTGCTCGAGGCCGACGTCAACCTCGAGGTGGCGAAGGACTTCGTCGCGCAGGTCCAGGAGAAGGCGATCGGTTCGGAGACCCTCCTGTCCCTGAACCCCGACCAGCGCGTGGTCGCGATCGTCCACGAGCAGATGGTGGCGACGCTCGGCGGCAAGGCGGCCGTCCCCAACCTGCGCAACGACGGCAACGTCTGGATGCTCGTCGGCCTGCAGGGGGCCGGCAAGACGACGACCGCCGGCAAGCTCGCCTACCGGTACAAGGCGCAGGGGCGCCGCCCGTTGCTCGTGGCCGCCGACACCCAGCGCCCCGCGGCGCGCGAGCAGCTGCGCATCCTCGGGCAGCAGATCGGCGTGCCCGTGCTCGAGGTGGGCGACGACGAGCCGGTGCGCGTGACCAAACAGCGCCTGGACGCCGCGCTGAAGGCGGACTTCCGCGACCTCGTGATCGTCGACACCGCGGGTCGCCTGCAGATCGACGAGGGCCTGATGGGGCAACTCCAGGAGCTCCGCGACGCCCTGCAACCGACCGAGCGGCTGCTGGTGGTCGACGCCATGACCGGGCAGCAGTCGCTGCCGGTCGCCAAGAGCTTCGACGAGCGCGTCGGCCTCTCGGGCCTGATCCTCACCAAGATGGACGGCGACGCGCGCGGTGGGGCGGCGCTGTCGGCCAAGCACGTCACGGGCAAGCCGATCCTCTTCGCCGGGATGAGCGAGAAGATCGACGGCCTCGAGCCGTTCCACCCCGATCGCATCGCCGGCCGGATCCTGGGCATGGGCGACGTGCTCACGCTCATCGAGAAGGCCAAGGCGCTCGAAGGCGACGACGACGGCGCTCTCGAGAAGGGCAAGGGGATCGGCGATTTCTCGCTCGCCGACATGCTCACGCAGATGCGGCGCATCAAGCAGATGGGCTCGTTCAGCGACGTCCTCGGCATGATCCCGGGGGCGAACAAGCTGATGCCGCCGGGGGCGCAGGTCGACGAGCGCGAGATCGGCCGCGTCGAAGCGATCATCTCCTCGATGACCGAGCGCGAACGGCGCGACCCCAAGCTGCTCAACGCCAGCCGCCGCAAGCGCATCGCGCGCGGCTCGGGCACCACGGTGCAAGACGTCAACCGGCTCATGCGCAACTACGAGGAGATGCGGACGCTCATGAAGCGCATGGGCAAGCGACCCCCCGGGCGCGGTGGCCGCAACCGGCCTCGGTTCTGAGCGAACGAAGGCCGCGCTTGCGGATTCCTGCCCAGATCGATTGGACAGCGCACCCCGGGTCGTGTAGCATTCGAGGTTGAGACGCTCGACCCAGGTGCCGCCGCGCGGCGCCGCGGCCCGATCCCCGACCCAGCGCCACGCCCCGCGGCGTCGCCACGCAAGGGGACGCACCCCCAGGAGGACCCCACGATGGTCAAGATCCGCATGATGCGCATCGGCGCGAAGAAGAACCCGCACTACCGCATGGTCGTCGTCGACGCGCGCGTCAAGCGCGGCGGCGACTACCTCGAATCGCTCGGCCACGTCGATCCGCGCGCCGGCGACGGCGGCACCATGACCCTCGACGCCGATCGCGCCGCGCACTGGCTCGCCCGGGGCGCCCAGCCCACCGAGAGCGCGCTCCGCTTGCTCGAGAAGGCCGGCATCCCGGTGCCCGACGTCCAGGCCAAGCGCGCGCGCGGCCACATCGCCCGCGCCGCCGCCGCCGCTGCCGCCCAGCAAGCCACGGCCTGAGTTCCGACCGCATGCCGCGCGAACTGGTCGCGTACGTCGTCCAGAACCTCGTCTCGGACGTCGACGCCCTCGACGTCCGTGAGGTGGTCGACGACCGCGGCGGCGTGCGCATCGAGATCCGCTGCGACGGCGCCGACGCCGGGCGCGTGATCGGCCGCGGCGGGCGCGTCATCAACGGGTTGCGCACCCTCGCGCGGGCCGCCACCGACGGCCGCCAACGCGTCGACGTCCATCTGATCGAGTAGTCGCCGGTGCCCGAGCACCCCGCACCTGCGAAGAGCCCGTACCCCGCCGCTCCACCGACCGGCTGGGTGCGGCTCGCTCGGTTGGGTCGTCCGTTCCAGGTGCGCGGGTCGCTCAAGGCCGAACCGGTCAGCTCCAGCGCCGCGACCGCGCTCCGCGCCCTCGCGAAGGAGCTCGGCCCGGTCTGGGTCGACGGTCATGGCGCCACCCGGTTGCGCGAGGCGCGCACCGTCGGCGCCGGCCTGGTCTTGGCGGTCCAGGGGATCTACGCCCCGGAGCGCGCGCGCGCCCTCACCCACGCCCACGTCTGGGCCGATCCCGCCTGGCTCCCCGAACCGGACCCGGACGACGATCCGGACGCCGTCGACGTCGCGCGCCTCGAGGGTGCGCCCGTGCGTCTGGACGGCGCTCCGTACGGGCGCGTCGCCTACGTGCTCGTGGGCGCCCAGGACCTGCTCGCCATCGAGGGTCCGGAGGGCGAACGCCTGGTGCCGTGGGCAGCGCCGTACGTCGCTTGGGACGGCACCACCGTCGACCTGGTCGACGTGCCGCCGGGGCTGCTGGACGGGGATGGGCGCGCGTGACCGGCGTGCGATCGTGAACGTCGGGATCGTCACGGCCACGTTCTCCCCGTCCCGCAACGGGGTCGCCACCTCGACCGCGCTCTTCACGGAAGGCCTGCGGCGGCTGGGGCATCGGGTCCACGTGTTCGCCCCCGACCACCCGGCCGCGGTCCGCGAGGGCGACGTCCATCGGCTGCCGGGCCTGCAACTGGCCGCCACGCCCGACTACCCCCTGCTGCTGCCGATCGGCCCGATGGCCAGCCGTCGGCTCCCCCTCGACCACCTCGACGTGCTCCACACCATGCACCCGTTCGTGGCCGGCTACGTCGCCCACGCCTGGGCGCGCAGGCTCGGGGTGCCGCTCGTCTTCACGGCGCACACCCAGTACCACGCGTACGTCCACTACGCGCCCACGCCCGCGGGCATCACCGCGTGGGCGACGAAGCGCCACGTCGCCGCCTTCGCGCGCGCCGCCGACGTCGTGCTCGTGCCCGGCAGCGCGATCGTCGACGTGCTCCGCGACTACGGGTACGCCGGTGCGATCGAGCGGATGCCGAACCCGGTCGATCTCGGACGCCACGCCGGATCCCCCGACCCAGACCTGCGGACGCGCTTCGGGGTGCCGCTCGACGCACCGCTGCTGCTCTACGTCGGTCGCATGGCGGCCGAGAAGGGGCTGGTGCGCTTGCTGGACGCGGTCGCCGACGCTCGGCGCGCCGAGCCTCGGCTCCACCTGATGATGGTCGGCGACGGCCCGGCGCGGGCGGCGCTCGCCGCCCGCGACGAACCCCACGTGCACTGGGTCGGCTCCGTAGGCCACCACGAGGTGGCGAACTACGTTCGGACCGCGGACCTGTTCGTGTCGGCGTCCACGACCGAGGTCCAACCGATGACCTTCCTCGAGTCGCTCGCCGGCGGCACGCCGGTCGTCGCCGCCGACTCCGCCGCCGCCCGCGAGCTCGCGGGGCCGGGCCTCACCGTGTGTGGTCCGGGGACCGACGCGCTGACCGCCGCCATCCTCGACGCCCTGCGCGCGCCGGACCCGGCAGGGCGCCGCCGCGCCGCGCGCGACGCGGTCCGTGGGTTCGACGTCGACGTCCGCGCGGCGGCGCTCGCCGACGTCTACGGGCGCGCGCTCGCGCACGGACCGCGGCGCCGACGCCCCCTCCTGCCCGGCGCCGAGCGCTCGGCGGCTTAGGGGCATCGATGCGCATCACCGTCTACACGCTGTTCCCGCATCTGATCGAAGCCTGGCGCAGCGAGGCGCTCGTCGGGCGCGCCGTGGCGCGAGGGCTGCTGCACCTCGAGGCGCGCGACCTGCGCCGCTTCGCCGGCAACCGCACGGGTCGGGTGGACGACGCCCCGTACGGCGGCGGCGCGGGGATGGTCATCCGCGTGGACGTCGCCGCCGCAGCGATCGCCGAGGCCCGCGCCGACGACCCCGAGCCCGACGAGGTCGCCCTGCTCTCCCCCGCCGGGGCGCCGCTCACCCAAGCCGTGGTCGAGGAGCTCGCGACGCGGCGCCACCTGGTGCTGCTGTGCGGTCGCTACGAGGGCTTCGACGCGCGCGCCGAGGCGCTCGTCGACCGCGAGGTGTCGATCGGCGACTTCGTCCTGATGGGCGGCGAACTGGCCGCCCTGTGCGTGGTCGAGGCCACCGCACGGCTGTTGCCCGGCGTGCTCGGCGACGCGGACAGCCACCGCCAGGACTCGTTCACGACCGGTCTGCTCGATTACCCGGAGTACACCCGCCCGCTGGAGCACGAGGGCGCCGGGGTGCCCGACGTGCTCCGTTCGGGCCACCACGCCGAGGTGGCCAAGTGGCGCCGGCGCGAGGCGCTCCGGCGCACCCTCGAGCGGCGCCCCGACCTGCTGGAGCGCGCCCCGCTCGACGACGACGACCGGCGCTGGCTCGAAGAGCTCAGCGCCGGTCGCGATGTCGATCTCTGATCGCGCTTTCGTTCAGCGCAGATGTTGCCTGCGCCCGTACGACGTCGGCGGCCCGCGTTCACCGCGCGGTTTCGCGCAGCGAAACCGCAACGGCGCGGCTGCGCCCTACTGCAGCCGCGCCGCGACGGCCTCCGTCAGATCCAACCCCTCCGCCGCGTACACGACGAGCCCGTTCTCGGCCGCCGCGCCGATGTCCATGACGACGGCGATGCCGGCCTCGTCGGCGACGGCCTTGATCGCGGCGTTGACGGCCTCGATGGCGGGCTGCGCGGCCTCGGCGATGTCGGCCTGGTATCGAGCCTGGACCGACTCGTAGGTGGCACGGAGCAAGTTGAAGCGCTCTTCGTCCTCGGGGCTCAACTCGCCACCCTGCGCTTGGGCGCGGGCGACGAGCTCGTCGAGCTGCCCGCGCAGCTCGCCGATCTCTTGAGCGGCGAGTTCGCGCAGGTCGTTGGCGGCGCCGCCCGAGGGGTGCGCGGCGATGAGGGCTTGTGAGTCGACGAAGGCGAGGCGGGCGGGCGCATCTTGCGCACCGAGGTTGGCGCCAAGGGTCAAAGCGACGGCGAGCGCGGCCAGGAGGGAAAAGGTGAGTCTCTTCATAGCGACAGGGAGCGTAGCATGGGCACCATGAGAAGCCTGTCCCCATGCCGTCTCCTGCCCCTCGACCCCCCACGACCGAAGCGCGCTTGAGCGCGTGAGCGTCGCCTGGATCGCGCTCGTCGCCGTCTTGGGCGCGCTGATCGGGAGCTTCGCGAACGTCGTCGTCTACCGGTGGCCGCGCGGCGAGTCCGTCGTGACGCCCCGCTCGCGCTGCCCGAGCTGCGGTCGGACGCTGGCGCCGATCGACCTGGTGCCCGTCCTCTCGTGGCTGGCGCTGCGCGGCCGCTGCCGCACCTGCGGGGCGCCCATCGCGCCGCGGTACGCGCGGGTCGAGGCGTTCTTCGCGGTCGGCTTCGGGGTCCTCGCCTGGGCCTACCCGGTCGAGCTCCACGGGGCGTCCGTCGTGCCGCTGCTGGCGCTGTTCGCGATGCTGACGACCGCGGCCCTGATCGACCTCGACACCTTCTTGCTCCCGGACGCGCTCACGCTGCCGGCCGCCCTCGTCGGCGTGGCCGGCGCCGCCCTGTACGCGCGCTCGAGCGGACTGCCGACGGTCGCCGAGGCGCTCGTCGGCGCGGCCGTGGCCAGCGGCGTGCTCGTGCTGATCAACCGCATCGGCGGCCTGGTGCTGCGCCGCTTCGCGGACACCGAGGAGCGGCTCTGGCCCTTCTCGCTCGACGCCGTGAACGTCGCCGCGCTGGCGGGCGCCGTCGGCGGCTGGCGGATCGCGCTCGCGGCGGGGGCCGCGCAGGTGCTCGCCAGCACCGTCGCCCGCCGACCGGTGCGCGCCCCGGAGCCGCTGCTCTACGCCCTCTGGCTGCTCGTCCTCGTGCTCGCCGCCTCCGGCATCTTCCTCGGTTGGGGCGTGGGCGTGGTCGAGAGCGCGGCCGGGACCGTGATCGGCGCCGGCGCGTTCGCCTTCCTGGGCGCTGCGTGGTGGTGGGGGGCCGAGATCGCCTCCGGCAAGCGGACCGCACCGCTCGACGAGGCGGGGGCACCGGAGGACGACGACGGCGAGCCGGTCGCGATGGGCTTCGGCGACGTCAAGTTGGCCGCCGCGCTGGGCGCGATGCTGGGCTGGGACGGCTTTCTCGTGGGGCTGCTGTTCGCGGTCGTGCTCGGCGCCGTCGTCGGGGTGGCGCAGCGGGCGCTCGGCGGCTCGCGCTTCGTCCCGTTCGGCCCGTTCCTGGTCGTCGGCGGCTTCTTGGCGCTGGCGTTCGCCGACGCGCTCGTCGGTTGGTACCTGGGGCTGCTCGGCGTCTGATAGCCTGACGCCCCATGGAACTGCCCATCGTCGACAGCCTGCGCGGCCGCGACCTCTTGTCGCTCGCCGACCTCTCCACCGAAGAGTTCCACGGGCTGCTCGACTCGGCCCTGTGGCTCAAGCGCGCCTGGAAGGCGAAGGTGCGCCCCCGGCCCCTCGAGCACAAGACGATCGCGATGATCTTCGAGAAGCAGTCGCTGCGCACCCGCAGCACCTTCGACATCGCGATGGTGCAGCTCGGCGGTCACTCCGTGCTGCTCTCCCAGAACTACATCGGCTGGGGCGTGCGCGAGACCATCAAGGACGTCGCGTACAACCTCGAGCGCTGGGTCGACGGCATCATGGCGCGCACGTACGGGCACGGCACCCTCACCGAGCTCGCGCACCACGCCGACGTCCCGGTCATCAACGGGCTCTCCGACCTGCTCCACCCGTGCCAGTTGCTCGCCGACTACCTCGCCCTCAAGGAGTCCTTCGGCGAGCTGGCGGGGCTCAAGGTGGCCTTCGTGGGCGACGGCAACAACGTCTGCCACTCGCACGTGAACGCCGCGATGCACGCCGGCACCCGGCTCACCATCGCCTGCCCCGAGGGCTACGACCCCGACCCGACGATCCTGGCGCATGCCCGCGAGCGCGGCGCCGACGTCACCGTGGTGCGCGACCCGCGCGAGGCGGCCGAGGGGGCCGACGCGCTCTACACCGACGTCTGGATCTCGATGGGCCAGGAGGAAGACACCGAGCGCCGCCGACAGGCGTTCGCCGGGTACACCATCGACCCCACGTGGTTCGACGCGCTCTCGCCGCGCGGCGTCTTCATGCACGACCTCCCGGCCCACTACGGCGAGGAGTGCACCGAGGAAGCGGTTTACCACCCGCGCTCGATCGTGTTCGAGCAGGCCGAGAACCGCCTGCACGCCCAGAAGGGCGTGCTGTTCCAGCTGCTGCGGGACGCCTGAGGTGGCGCTGCGCGTCGGGGTCCTCGGCGCGAGCGGCTACGGCGGCGCCGGTCTGATCGAGCGGCTCCGCCGCCATCCCGAGGTGGAGCTGGTGGCGCTGGGCTCGCGGCAGTACCTGGGCAAGCCGATCGACGCGTCGTGGCCGCATCTGGCCGGGCTCCTGGACCTGCGCTTCGTCGACACCGACGACGTGCTCGCGGCCAGCGAGGTGGTGTTCTGCGCCACCCCGCACGCGGCGACGGCGCCGATCGTCGACCAGGCGCGCAGCGCGGGCCTGCAGGTGATCGACCTGTCGGCCGACTTCCGCCTCGACCTCGCCGACTACCGCACCTGGTACGGCGAGCACCCGTGCCCCGAGCGCCTCGCGGAAGCGATCTACGGCCTCCCGGAGCTGCACCGCGCGGAGCTCGCAGGCGCCGCCATCGTCGCCAGCCCCGGCTGCAACGCGACCGCCGTCACGCTCGCGCTCGCGCCGCTCGCGGCCGCGGGGCTGCTGGGCGCCCACCCGGTCGCGACCATCGTCACCGGCGTCTCGGGCGCCGGCCGCGCGACCGACCTCGGCTTCCACTACCCCGAGCTCGACGAGAACGCGCGCGCGTACAAGGTGGCCGGCACCCACCGCCACACCGGCGAGGTCGAGGCGAACCTCGGTCGGGTCGCCCAGCACGGCAAGGCGGCGCGCACCCACGGCGAGCGTTCGCCCGTGTCGCTCGCCTTCAACCCGGTGCTCGTGCCGATGGCGCGCGGGATCCTCGCGACCACCGTCGCGCACCCCGGCACCGACGAGCTCTCGGACGCCGCGCTGCTCGAGCTCTACCGCGACTTCTACGCCGGCGACCGGCTCGTCCACGTACAGGACGACCTGGTGCAGACCAAGGCGGTCGCCGGGTCGGACCGGGCGCACGTCACGGTGCGCTGGGACGCGCGCAGCGGCGCCGTCGTCGCGTTCGCCGCGATCGACAACCTGGGCAAGGGCGCGGCCGGCCAGGCCGTGCAGGGGTTCAACGTGGCGCGGGGGTTCGACGAGACGCTCGGCCTGCGCCTGGAGGGTCAGTGGCCATGAAGCTCCCCATCGGGTTCCAGGCCGCCGGCGTGCGCGCCGGCATCAAGCCGTCCGGCAAGCCCGATCTGGCCCTGCTCGTCGGCGAGGGCCCGCTGGCATGGGCGCTCGCCTCCACCGAGAACCTGGTGCGGGCACCGTGCGTGGTGCGCAACCGGGCCCGCGCCGCGTCGGACCAGCCGGTCCGTGCGCTGCTCGTGAACGCCGGCAACGCGAACTGCGCCACCGGCGACGTCGGGGTGTGGGACAACGAGGACATGGCCGCGGCGGCGGCGTCTGGCCTCAAGCTCGAGCGGCCGCAGGACGTGCTGACCGGCTCGACCGGCGTGATCGGCCGGCGGCTGCCGCTCGACGCGGTCAAACGCGGCGTGCCGCTCGCCGTGGCGGCGCTCTCCGACGAGGTCGCCCCGTTCGCCGAGGCGATCCTGACCACCGACCTCGTGCCCAAGACCATCGAGGTTCGGCTGCACGGCGGCGCGCGCGTCGTCGGCGTCGCCAAGGGCTCGGGCATGATCCACCCGAACATGGCGACCATGTTCGCCTTCGTCCTCACCGACGCGATCGTCGAACAGTCGTGGCTGCGCGCGACCTGGGCGCGGATCGTGCGCCGCACCTTCAACCAGCTCACCGTCGACGGCGACACCTCGACCAACGACATGGCGATCGTGCTCGCCAGCAACCGCTTGCGCGCGGAGGCCGACGAGGTCGCCGCCGCGCTCGAGTCCGTGGCCGCCGACCTCGCCCGCGCGATCGCGCGCGACGGCGAGGGTGCCACGTCGCTGCTGACGGTCAAGGTGCGCGGTGGACGGAACGAAGCCGACGCGATGGCGGCCGCCAAGGGCGTCGCGGCCTCGAGCCTGGTCAAAGCGGCGGTGCACGGCCGCGACCCCAACTGGGGGCGCATCCTCTCGTCGGTGGGCCAGTCGGGCGCCGTCGCCGACCTGGGGGCGGTGACCGTGATGGTGCAGGGCACGGAGGTGTACCGCGGGCAGCCGCTCGAGTTCGACGCTGCCGAGCTTTCGCAAGCGATGCGCTCGCCGGACGTGCTCGTGGAGGTCGATCTCGCCGCCGGCGCGGCCGAGGGCGAGGCCTGGGGCTGCGACCTATCGGCCGACTACGTCAAGATCAACGCGCTGTACACGACCTGAATCGTCTGGGGCTCGAGCGGCGGCGCGCAGGACGCCGCCGCTCGAGCCCAGACGCGCTACTTCCGCTTGTTCGGCACGTGGATCGCGTGCCCGAGCGCGTGCTCGGCCGCCTCCATCAAGCCCTCCGACAGCGTCGGGTGCGGGTGCTGCGTCGCGGCGAGGTCCTCGAGGGTGGTGCCCATCTCCATGGCGAGCGTCGCCTCGGCGATCAAGTCGCCCGCGCCGGGGCCGACCAGGTGCGCGCCCAGCAGCAGTCCGGTCTTGGCGTCGGCGATCAGCTTGGTGATGCCGTCGGTCGCCTGCATCGCCATCGCGCGGCCGGAGACCGCGAGCGGGAAGGTGCCCACCTGCACCTCGAAGCCGGCCTCCTTGGCCTCGGCTTCGGTCATGCCGACGCTGGCCAGCTCGGGGTTGGTGTAGATCACGCTGGGCACCAGGGTGTCGTAGGCGGCGGGCTTGCCGGCGGCGTGCTCGGCCGCGACCAACCCCTCCTTCATCGCCTTGTGGGCCAGCAGCGGCCCCGTGGCGACGTCGCCGATCGCGTAGACGTGCGGCACGTCGGTCTGCATGGTCTCGGACGTCGGGACGTAGCCGCGTTCGTCGACCGCGACGCCGATCTCCTCGAGCCCGAGGCCCTGGCCGTTGGGCCGGCGGCCCACCGCCACGAGCAGCTTGTCGACGACCAGCGTCTCCTGGCTGCCGTCCTTGGCCTCCAGCGTCACCTCGGTGCCCGCTTTGGTCTTCTTCTGGGCCACCGCTTTGGTGCCGGTCTTGATCGAGATGCCGCGCTTGGCCAGCGCCTTGTGCAGCGCCTTGCTGGCGTCGGGATCGGCGGTAGGGACGATGCGGTCCATGAACTCGACCACCGTCACCTCGCTGCCGAGCGCGGCGTAGATGTCGGCGAACTCGAGACCGATCGCCGAGCCGCCGATCGCCAGGAAGCGCTTGGGCACCTCGGCGAGCAGCAGCGCACCGGTGGAGTCGACGATCCGGTCGCCATCGGACTCGAAGCCTTTGAGCTCCACGGAGCGCGACCCGGTGGCGACGATGAACTTGTCCGCCGTGACCTTCCGGTCGCCCACCGTGACCGTGTGGGCGTCGGAGAATCGCGCCTCGCCCTCGATCAGGTCGACCTTGTTCCCCTTGAGGAGCTGGCCCACCCCGCCGGTCAGCTTCTTGACGACGCCGGCCTTCCACTTCTCCAGCGCCTTCAGATCGACCTTCGGGGCATCGAAGGCGACGCCGTACTCGGCGGCGTGCTTGCTCTCCTCGAGCGTGTGCGCCACGTGCAGGAGCGCCTTGGTGGGGATGCAGCCGACGTTGAGGCAGACGCCCCCGACGGCGCCCTTCTCGACGACGGCGGTCTTGAGGCCGAGCTGCGCGGCGCGGATGGCGGCGTGGTACCCGCCGGGGCCGGAGCCGATGACGATCAGGTCGTAGTCCATGTGCCTCCTGGCCGACGGCCCGACCGTGCCATCTCGGACGTGCGCCCGAGCGGTCCCGACGCCGGCGTTCGGGCGCCATCCTACCGCGGGGGCCCCCGCGGCCCCGTACCATGCTCCGTGCCCGAGATCGCCTCCGTCCCCCACCGCGCGCTCACGTCGCGCGACGTCCCCGATCCGCGCGCCGAGTTCGACGACATCGTGGCCTTCGCCTACACGTACGACGGCTACGCGCGCTTCGGCATGGAAGGTTGCGGGACGCTCGCCAACGCCACCGTCGCGCGCTTCCTCGCCGATCGCACGCTGCCCGACGACCTCGACGAACTGCGCGCTTGCCTCTTCTTCGAGGCCCGCCGTTGGATCGTGCTGGAGCAGGAGCCGGACGCCCGCGCACGGCTCTACGTGGGCGCCGTGCTCGACCACCTGGCGGGGCGGCTCGACGACGCCCACGTGGGCGCCACCGAGCTCCCGAACGCCTGACGCCACCAGCGCCTCAGCGCTCGCCGTACCCCAGTTCCTGCAGCGCGTCGCGCGCCCCGTGCAAGGCCCCGAGCGTCGCGGCCCGCAGGTGCACGGGCTCGCCGCTCGCCCGGCGCGTGGCGGTCGTCAGCAGCCCCGCCAGCGCGGAGCGCGCCGGCGCCACCGCATCGGCCTCCACGAGCGCCGCGTCGACGTCGCGCACGAACGCGAAGCGCGCCCAGGCGTCGCCCTCGGCCGGTAGCCCGCCGTTCGGGTCCCAGAACGGGTCGGCGCGATCGAAGGCGGCGAGCGCGCTGCGCACCAGGCCGGACGCCATCCAGTAGAGATCGACGTTGGCGCCCACGAGCGCTTCGTCGCCGAACACGAGCGCGTCCAGTTCGTCGAGCGCGGCGAACGCCGCATCGGGCGTGGTCGCGACGTCCAGCGTGCCCACGAGCGTCGCGAGGTAGTCGCGCACGGGCACGGCGACGTCCAGGAGCGGCAAGGTCGTGGCGGGATCGGCTGGGAACGAGCCCGAAGCGAGGTTCAGCGCCCGCTCGAGGTCGCCAGCGCGCCCGTTGAGCGCGAAGTCGAGCTCCTGCCACGTGGGCAGCGTGCTCAGCGTCTCGAACGCCTCGTCGAGGTCGTACCAGAAGCCGTCGACGGCCGCCGGGCAGGCCGGCACCCCCGGCAGCGCGGTCTCGGCATCGCCGTCGCGACCGGCGCAGGGCACGAGCAGGACGCTCTCTTGGCCGGTCCGACCGTCGGCCTCGACCCGCAGCCAGAGCCGCAGCGAACCCCACCCGCCGGAGCCATCGGAGAAGTCGGCGTCGTCCACCTCGAAGGCGAGCGGCGTCGTCCCCTGGGCGAGCGCGGCGTCGGCCCGGTTCCGCCACGACGCGGTCGCGCCCGGCAGGCCGTCCGCACCACAGCGCGGCTGGCTGGCGTACCCGCGCAGCGTGTACGGCGGCACCTGGAGCGACGCCAGGGCGATCTCCAGGTGGTGCACCGGCCGCGGCGGCGCCACGATCACGGCCCGGGGCGCGAGGACCGCTCGACCGGTGAGCGGCACCGTCCGGACGTCGCGCAGGTTGGCGTACTCGGTCGTGACCGAGAGCGAGTCGACGAGCGCCTCGAGCTCCAGCACCCCGGTGCAGTACGGGTCCGCGGTCCGAAACACCAGGTTCTCACCAGACGCGCTCTCGAACGCCCACTGCAGCGTCCGTTGGCCGGGGACGAAGTACGTGGCGAGCCACTCGATCGGCAACGAGGCGACCCGCGGGTCCGGGGTGGTGATGCGCGCGCGCAGCGGCACCGGATCCTGCGCGGGGCGCGGCTCGCGGTCGGCAGGCTCCTCGATCACCACGGTCGGCCGCACCCGGACCTCGAGGCGGTAGCCGAGGTGCACCTGGATCCGGTCGGGCTCGGTGTTCACCACCAGGACGGAGACCTCGGTGTTCGCGCCCCCGGCGGGTACGAACGCGGTGAACCAGTCGCCGTCGGCGGTGCGCGCGCACGGCGTCGCACCGGACGCGTCCTGCCCGCTCTCGTACGTGCGGACGCGCATGGCGCCGGTTCGATCGGGCACGACCCGGACCTCGACCTCGTAGGCCACGGCAGGGTCGGCGTCGAACACCAGGTCGTGGCGGTGGGCGGTGAGGCTCGGCAGCACCCCTTCCGCGAGGCCGTTGGACGCGTTCGCCGTGAAGGCCATCGTTCTCGGGACGCCGACGTCCGGGACCGGGCCGCACGGTGCGGCGGCCACGGCCGAGTCGTTCATCGCTTGGTGGCGCGCCCACCGCCAGTACATCTCGGCCAGGCCGCCCTCCACCCCAAGGCTCTCGCGCAAGGCGGCGTCGAGGTCGTACGCGCGGGCGCCGCGCGTGAAGACGAAGCGCAGGTACTCGAGGCCGCGTCCGAGCTCGTCACCGACGAACACGAAGAAGTCCTGCGCCCGGTAATGCAGGACCGACGCCTCGGAGGTCAGCCGCTCGTCGATGGCGCGCGCCAGGAAGCCCCCATCGCGCACCATGGTCGCGAGCGAGGCTTGGGCGGCGACCGCCGTGCCTTCGACCACCCAGAGGTCGCGGCCGCGGGTGTAGGAGCCGAAGTTGGGGTAGGCGTGCTGGGTGGCGTGGAAGTACTCGTGCCGCGCCACGCGCACGCCCCATCCGGCCGGGTCGAGGACCCCGTCGGCGTCGATGCAGACGAACAGGGTCTCGGGCCAAGACGCGTAGCCCCCAGAGTTGCTGGAGCCACCCGGCTTCTGCTGCACGCCACACCCCCACGTGTCGGCGTCGGGGCCGACCGGCCGGTACGGCCGGAGCTGCGCCTCGTACGGCCCGTACACCAGCTCGACGACCCCGTCCAGGAGCGACGCCGCGCTGTCCGCGAACGAGATCGAGCGCGCGAGCGCCGGCGCCGGGAAGCCGAGCCCCGTGAAGTCGCCGTGGACGATCACCAGCGCGGCCTCGAGGTGCGCCTCGTCGGCCGCCGCGCAGGGGATGCCCCATGGGTTCGTCACGGCGGCGTACGGACCGTCGAACCCCGTACAGCTCGCCGTGAAGCCCACCGCCTGGCTGGGCGCCACGCGCGCCGCGGTCGTCGCCCGCGCCGGCAGGCGGGGCGTGTCGAGCCCCTCGCCCACCACCACCACGGCGAGCCGCCCCCCGTCCGCGAGGCCGCCCACCGAGGCCAGCAGCACCGCCCCCTCGGCGTCGAGCACGCTGTCGAGCACCTCCCAGACCGGCGCGGTGAGGTAACGGCCGGTGGCGTCCCCGGGTTCGATCCGGACGGCGACCGCGGCGCGCTCCGGCGTCACGCCCTCGGGCACCGGCAGCCCGATCGCCAGCGGTGCGGCGCCCGCCCGCACGTCGAGGAGCGCGCCGAAGCGCACGGCCTCGCCCACCGGCTCCACCCCGGGCGGGAACGCGCCCTCGGCCGCCCCGGCGGGGCTCGCGAAGGCGTCGATCGCCTCCTCGAGCGCCCCCGCGGGGGCCACGACCACCGAGCCGTCGGGGAACGTGGCGAAGCCGCCGGGCGCCAACCGCACCGCGTCGGCGCGCGGCGGGTCGACGGCGCCGCAGGCGGCGACGGCGAGGACGAGAACGAAGGCGAGCGCGGCGCGCCGTCCGATGGCGAGGTAGGGGTGCGGCATGGCGGCACCGTAGGACGCGGACCGTTTGTCCGGCGTTACACTGCTCGGACGATGGAACCGACCCCGACCGCGCCCCACGCCCCCGAGCGCCTCGACGCGCGCCCCGACGAGCGCTTCGAGCGCTACGACCCCGCCGCCGTCGAGCCCAAGTGGCGCCAGGCCTGGCGCGACCAGCGCCTCTACGAGGTCGACCTCTCCGACACGTCGAAGCCCAAGTTCTACTTCCTGACCATGTACCCCTACCCGTCGGGCGACCTCCACGTCGGCCACTGGTACGCCGAAGCGCCCGCCGACGCCGCCGCCCGCTACCGGCGCATGCGCGGCTACAACGTGCTCTTCCCCATGGGCTTCGACGCCTTCGGGCTCCCCGCCGAGAACGCGGCGGTGCGCGCCGCGCGTCAGGGCGAGAAGGTGCACCCGGCGACGCTCACCTACGAGCGCATCGCGCGCATGGAGGAGCAGTTCGACCAGATGGGGGCCATGTTCGACTGGTCGAAGAAGATCGTCACCTGCGATCCGGAGTACTACCGCTGGAACCAGTGGGTCTTCATCCAGATGATGAAGCGCGGGCTCGCCTACCGCAAGGAGAGCACCGTCAACTGGGACCCGGTCGACCAGACCGTGCTCGCGAACGAACAGGTGATCGACGGCCGCGGCGACCGCTCCGGCGCGCTGGTCGAGCGGCGCCTGATGGCGCAGTGGCACTTCAAGATCACGGAGTACGCCGACGAGTTGCTCGACTTCTCGGGGCTCGACTGGCGCGACAAGGTCAAGACGATGCAGACCAACTGGATCGGGCGCAGCGAGGGGGCCGAGGTCGCCTTCGCCACCGAGGCCGGCCCGATCGAGGTGTTCACCACCCGTCCGGACACGCTGTGGGGAGCGACCTTCATGGTGCTCGCGCCCGAGCACCCGCTGGTGCCGGCGCTCACCACCGACGCCCAGCGCGCCGACGTCGAGGCCTACCAGGCCGCCGCTGGACGCATGAGCGACATCGACCGCATGGCCGAGGGCAAGACCAAGACCGGCGTGTTCACCGGCGCCTACGCGACCAACCCCGTCACCGAGGAGCACGTGCCGGTCTGGATCGCCGACTACGTCCTCACCTCCTACGGCACCGGTGCGGTCATGGCGGTGCCGGCCCACGACCAGCGCGACTTCGAGTTCGCGCGCACGTTCGGGCTCGAGGTGCGGGTGGTGGTCCAGCCCGAAGGTGCCGAGGCGCTCGACGGCGCCACGATGGCCGAGGCCTACGCCGGCGACGGCGTGCTCGTGCGCTCCGTGCCCTTCGACGGGGTGCGCGTCGGCAAGGACGCCGGCAAGGAGGGCATCGCCCGCATCATCGCCTGGCTCGAGGAGCAGGGCATCGGCCGCGGCAAGGTGACGTACCGGCTGCGCGACTGGCTGATCAGCCGCCAGCGCTACTGGGGCACGCCGATCCCGGTCGTCTACTGCGACGCCTGCGGCATCGTGCCCGAGGACGAGGTCAACCTGCCGGTGCGCCTCCCCACCGACGTCGACTTCCTGCCGACCGGGCAGTCGCCGCTGACGACCCACGAGGCCTTCCTCGCGGCCATCTGCCCGTCGTGCGGTGGGCCGGCGCGGCGCGAGACCGACACCATGGACACCTTCATGGACTCGTCCTGGTACTGGTTCCGCTACCTGTCGCCGGACAAGGACGACGCCCCGCTCGACGCCGACCTGGTCAAGGCGTGGGCGCCCGTCGACCTCTACACCGGCGGCGTGGAGCACGCGATCCTGCACCTGTTGTACGCGCGCTTCTTCACCAAGGTGCTGCGCGACCTGGGCCTCGTCGACCACGGCGAGCCGTTCCTCAAGCAGTTCAACCAGGGCATGATCTTGGGCGCCGACGGCGAGAAGATGAGCAAGTCGCGGGGCAACGTGGTGAACCCCGACGAGCTGGTCGCCGCCTACGGCGCCGACGCGGTCCGCGTCTACCTCATGTTCATCGGTCCGTGGGACCAGGGCGGCCCCTGGAACTACCAGGGGATCGAAGGCGTGACGCGCTTCCTGAACCGCGCCTGGACGGCGCTGCTCGAGCCGACCGAACCCGGCGAGGTCCCGAGCGCCGACACCCTGCGCGACCTGCGGCGGGCGGTGCACCAGGCGATCGCCAAGGTGACCGACCACCTCGAGGGCTTCCGCTTCAACACGGGCGTCGCCGAGCTGATGACGCTCCAGAACGCGCTCTCCAAGGCCAAGACGGCCGGTGCGGCGCACGATGCCGTCGCCTGGGACGAGGCGCGGCGCGCCTTCGCGCTGCTGCTCGCCCCGTTCGCGCCGCACCTGGCCGAGGAGTTGTGGGCGCGGCTGGGCGCCACGAGCTCGGTCCACCTGGAGGGCTGGCCGGAGGCCGACCCCGAGGCGCTCGTCGTCGACGAGCTGGTGATCGCGGTGCAGGTGTCGGGCAAGCTGCGCGGCGAGATCCGGGTCCCCGCCGACGCCGACGCCGCGGCGATCGTCGCCGCGGCCAAGGCGTCCGGCAACGTCGCGCGCCACCTCGACGGCATGCAGATCGTGCGCGAGATCGTCGTGCCCGGGAAGCTCGTGAACCTGGTCGTCAAGCCCGTTTGAACGTGCCGCCCGCCTGACCGAGCGCGCCCCTCAGGGCGGCGCGATGAGCACGACGTCGAGCGTGGTCGCCAAGTCGACCGCCGGCGCGACCAGGAACGAGCGCCGCAGCTCGTTCGGGTCCTGGGGCAACACCTCGACGACCACGCCGACCCGCAACCCGCGCGGGAAGAGGCCGCCCACGGCGCTCGTCTCGACGACGTCGCCGACCTCGACGGCCCCTTCCGCGACGAAGCGGTCGACGCGCACGACGCCGCCTGCGTCACCGATCGCCACGCCCTGGCCCCCCTTGCCGCGTACGGTCACGCCGACGCGCGACCGCGGGTCGAGCAGGGTGCGCACGACCGCGGTGCGCCCCGTGACCTCGGTGACGACGCCGACGAGCCCGGCGTCGCTCGTGACCGGCATCTGCGGCTGCATCCCGGCCACCCCGGAGACGCCGAGCATCAGCGTGTCACCGACGCCACCGGCGCTGCGCGCGATCACCGGGACGCTGGCGACCGCGGCCGGCGATTGCGCGCGCCGCGCGTCGAGCAGGCGCTCGAGCCCCTCGACCTGCAGGTCGAGCCGCCGCACCGCCTCCTCGAGGGCGACGCGGTCGCGCTGCAGCGCCTCGATCTCCGCGCGGTAGGCGCTCCGCTCCAGCATCGCCGCCACCGTCTCGCGCAGGTGGACGCCGGCGCGGTAGAGCGCCGCGTTGGGCAGCGCGACGGCCGCCGACAGCGAGGCCGGCACCCGCCCGACGAAGGCCGTGAGCGCGAACGTGAGCAGGGCGAGCGCGACGAAGACGTACCAGGCGCGGACGAAGCTAGGCAAGCCGCACCCCCAGGCGCCGCGCTGCGACCACCAGCCACGGCAACGACAGCCCCACGACGGTGCCGTAGCAGCCCTCGATGCCGTCGACCAACGCCGCACCCCGCCCTTGGATGGCGTAGCCGCCGGCCTTGTCGAGCCCCTCGCCGGTAGCGGCGTACGCCCGCACCTCGTCGGGGTCCAGCGGCCGGAAGCGCACCTGGGTGGTGCGCACCGCCGCCACCTCGAGCTCGCCGAGGCGCAGCGCGTGGCCGGTGTGCACCTCGTGCACGCGCCCGGCGAGGCGCGCCACGAACGCGGTCGCCTCGTCGACGTCGCGCGGCTTCTCGAGCACTTCACCGTCGACCACGACGGTGGTGTCGGCGGCGATCACGAGCGGCGAGGGCGCCGCGGCGCGGCGGCGGTCGGCGACCGCGGTGGCCTTGGCGCGCGCCAAGCGCAGGACCATCGCCGCGGCGTCCTCGCCGGGCGAGCGCGTCTCGTCCACGTCGGGTACGTCGACCTCGAAGCCGACGCCGAGGCTGGCGAGCAACTCGCGGCGACGCGGCGACCCGGAGGCGAGCACGATGGGGGGCGGATCGGCGAGCGCGGTCACGGCGCTCAGTCTACCCGCGGCCGCCACGGCGGCCGGGTCGGGTAGATTGGCCGCGACGCGGTCGCATCGTGGCCGCCGCAAGGGGATCCGATGACCGACGTCGAACGCTGGAAGGCACGCGCCGCGCACGCGGCGCTCGATCACGTCCGCTCCGGGATGATCGTGGGGCTGGGCACCGGGAGCACCGCGCTGCACATGGTGCGCGAGCTCGGCCGGCGCCTGGCGACCCACGAGGTGCAGGACGTTCGCGGGGTCGCCACCTCGGTCGCGACCGAGCGGTTGGCGCGCGAGGCCAAGGTGCCGCTGATCGACCTGCCGGCCGACGGCGTCGACGTGGCGATCGACGGCATGGACGAGGTCACCACCACCCTGGACGCCATCAAGGGGCTCGGGGGCGCGTTCACCCGCGAGAAGATCGTCGCCGCGGCGGCCAAGCGCTTCCTGCTGATCGGCGACCGCACCAAGCAGGTGGCCTTCCTCGGCGACCGCGCGCCGGTGCCGGTCGAGGTGGTCGCCTTCGGCTGGCGGCGCACCGCCGAGCTTCTGCGCGCGCTCGGCGCCGACCCGGTGCTGCGCACCGAGCGCGGCGAACCCGTCGTGACCGACAACGGCCAAGTGGTGATCGATTGCCGCATGCGCGGCGGTTTCGACGCGCCGGCGTTCGCGGCCGCTGCCGATGCGCTTCCGGGCGTGGTCGCGCACGGACTGTTCTTGGGGATGACCGAGCGCGCCTTCCTGGCCGGGCCCGACGGGATCGAGGAGCTCGTCGCGCCCGGTCGCGCCGTCGAGCCTGGGTCCGGCGCGGCCGGCGCCACCGGCCGGGCGTGATCGTCGCCGTCGGCCTCGACCTGGTCGAGATCGAGCGCGTGCGGCGCGCGTACCTGGCCCATCCGAAGCGCTTCGTGGCGCGCTGCTTCACCCCCGAGGAGGCCGCGTTCGCCGTCGCCCGTCGCGATCCGGTGCCGGCGTTGGCCGCCCGCTTCGCGGCCAAGGAGGCCTTCCAGAAGACCTGGCCCGAGCGCTTGGCGTGGCGCGACGTCGGCGTCGTGCGCCGCGAGGGCGAGGCGCCCACGCTGGCGTTCGCACCCGAGGTCGCGGCGCGGATGGAGCGCGAAGGCTGGCGTGCCCACCTCACGCTCACCCATGCGCGCGATCACGCGGCCGCGGTGGTGGTGCTCGAGCGGGCGTGACCCCCCGGTGCACGGCAGCGCCCCTGCCGGGAACCTCCCGGCAGGGGCGCATCGATCGGGGCCGCGAAGGGGCGGCCTCGTCGGTGATCAGAAGCCTTCGGCCACCTCGTCGAGCGCATCGCCGTCGACCAGCGTGATGCTGCGGTACCCGGAGGAGATCAGTCCTTCGGCGCGGAGTTCGGTGATGATCTTCGACACCGACTCGCGGGTGCTGGCGGTGCCTTCGGCGACGAGCTCGTGGGTGGCGGAGATCACGGGGCGCCCGGCGCCGTCGCGCTTGGCGAGCGGGGTCTTGGCGAGCGTGAGCAGGTAGCGCGCCACGCGCTGGCGCAGGTCGCCGGTCTGCAAGTGGTACTCGTAATCCATCAGACGCTGCATCTGGTGCGACAGGGAGCGCGTGATCGCCATCAGGTCCTGCTGGTTGATCAGCGCCGGGTCGATCGCCTCGATCTGCGCGGTCGTGAGCGCCTCCGCGACCTCCTCGCGCTTGCCCTCGTCCATCGCCTCTTCGCCGAAGAAGTCGCCCGGCATCAGGTGGCGCACGGTCAGCACGCGGCCTTCGGGCGTCATGCGGGTGATGCGCACGAGGCCGTCGCGGACGCGGAAGACGGACTGGGCGGCGTCGCCCGAGTGGTAGAGGGTCTGGCGGCGCTGGAAGGTCAGGGTCTGCACGGGGGCCTCCGGGGCGCTCGTCGCGCTCGCGGTCGCGGCCGGAACGGACGCGTCGATGGGGTTGAGGGTAGCGGGGCGGTTGGACGCGGAGCGGTAGCGCGGCGAGATGGTCATGCGGAGACCTCCTGGGTCGGCGCGGACCGTCGGGGGCCGCGGGGGGTTTGGGGGATGGGCGGGACGCGGTGGTCGTCGGGGGCGACCTCCGAGGCGGTCGGCGCGCTGCGCCGCAGATCCGGGCGCGAGCGGGCGCTGGAACGCATGCGCGCTCCGTAGCGCACCGCGCTGCGCGCGGCGACGAACCCGGAGACGGCGACGCCGAGCGTGCCCTGCCCCGGGAAGACGGTGTCGCCGGCGAGGAACAGGCCGGGGACGTCGGTGCGGTGCGACGGAGCGGCGAAGTTGGCGTGCGCCAGCGTCTGCGGGAGGCCGCCCACCGCGCCCTCGGAACGGCGCGTGTAGCGGTGGAAGGTGCGGGGCGTGCCGGCGTGCAGCACCTCGATGCCGTCGCGCACGTGGGGCAACGCCACCTCGACGCGGTCGAGCAGGCGCTCGGTGAACGCGGCCTTGGCCGTCGCGTACGCCTGCGGGTCCTCGGCGAGCGCCATCCAGTGGCCTGCGTCCACGTGCGTGGACACGGTGATGGCGCGCTTGCCCTCGGGGGCACGGGCGCGGTCCCAGGCGGGCGATACCGAGATCAGCAGGTTGCCGCCATCGTGGAGCGGGGTGGGCTCGCCGGCTTCGGGGAGCCCCGTGACCTGCAGGAACGGGCGGACGTCGCTCGGCAGGCCGCGCTCGTCGACTCCGAGGTAGAGGGTGAAGGCGCCCCATTGGCGGCCACGCTGCGCCTCCGCCCGGGGGTGGAGGCGGGTCGGGACCTCGGCGCCCAGCAGCTCGGCGGTGTTCGCGAGCGGCACCGCGGAGACGACGACCGGCGCGCGCACGTCGCCGGCGCGCGTCGCCACGCCCGCGATCCGGCCGGCCGCGTCGACGAGCAGGCGGCGGGCGCGGGTGGCGAAGCGCACTTCGCCACCGCGCTGCACGACGCTGGCGAGCAGGTCGTCGGCGATCGTCGCCAGGCCGCCGGGCACGTACTGCGCTCCGTAGCGGTAGACGTCGAGGGCGAGGGCGCCGTTGGGCGCCGCGCAGTCGTCGGCGGTCGTCTGCATGGCGTCGACCAACTGACCGTCCACGAAGGCGCGGTGCACGGGGTCGGTGACGCCGTGGCGGCGCAACAGGTCGGCGACCGTCGAGCGCAAGCGCAGGGCGACGGGCACGAGCGAGGGGTGGGCGGCGCGCGCGGTGTCGACCACGTCGTCGAGGGTGCGCAGGGGCAGGACCGGGAAGCGCTTCGAGGCGTGCGCGAGCCCGCGTGCCAGCACCGCGACCTCGGCCCAGAAGCCGCGCTTGGCGGCGTCCTCACCGGGGAAGGCGCGGGCGACCTCGGCCGCCCAGGCGGTGCGGTCGGCGTGCAGGTCGACCGTGCGGTCCCCGACGAACACCCGGATCGCCGGGTCGACCGGCGCGAAGCGCGGCGTCAGGCCCACACGGTCGTAGACCCGCCGCAAGATGCCGCCCTCTTCGAGCCCCATGCCGACGGTCGCGCCGACCGCGAACGCGAACCCGCGGTCGTCGAACGACGCCGCACAGCCGCCCGCATGGGCGTCGCGCTCGAGGACCACGACCCGACGGCCTTGGGCGGCGAGCAGCGCCGCCGCGGTCGCACCGGCGATGCCCGCTCCGACCACGACGGCGTCGGCGTGCAGGGCGGGGGCGCTGCTCACTCGCGCGCTCCCTGCAGGTCGCTGTCGGCCTGCGCGCGGCGCTCGACGTGGGCGCCGGTCGCGCCGTGCTTGCGCACCTCGGCCGCGAGCCGCTCGAGCGCCTCGGGAACGCTGGCCCCGAGGTACCGACCGCCGACGCGCTCGGCGAGCGCCGGCTCGGCGTTGAAGCCGTAGCCGCCGAGCGCGAGCACGGGCGCGATGCCCTCGAGGTGGTGGCGCTTGGCGACGAGCTGGTGGATCGCATCCTTCGACGACGCCGAGATCATGACCGCGAACGGCTGCACGTCGCGCGCCATCGTGGCGAGGTCCTCGACCGGCGTGTTGGCGCCGACGAAGTAGACCTGGTAGCCCTGACGGCGCAGAATCACCGCGAGCATCAGGGCGCCGAGTTCGTGCTGGTCGAGCGGCGCGCAGGCGACGATCACGCACGGCCCGCCGCGCTGGCCTCCGGCGAGGGCGAGCAGCGCCCGCAGGCGGCCGTTGACGTAGCTGGAGGCGAAGTGCTCGGTGGTGGTCGCGATCTTGCCGTCGTGCCACAGCGTGCCGAGGTCGACCATCGCGGGTCCCAGCAGGTCGAGCACGACCGCCTCGACCGTGTGCAGGGCGTGGGCTTCGCTCAGGACGCGATCGGACCGGTCGTCGTCGAGCTCCACGAGGGCCGCGACCAGGTCGGCGCGCAGCGCGGCGATGGGGCGCGGTCCGGCAGCGGGCTGGGCGCGCTCCTTGACCATCGCAGCGGCGCGGGACGCAGGCACGCCGTCGGCGACGTGCGCCTTCATCGCGCGGATGTCGCCGAGGTCGTCGTCGCCGTACAACCGGTACCCGGAGTCGGAGCGCTCGGGCATCGGAAGCCCGTACCGACGCTCCCACTGACGAAGCGTCGTGGCCGGTACGCCGGTGCGCTCTTCGACCTCGTTGACCGTGTACTTGCCTCGCGCCATCGGCGACTCCGTTCCTGGGGCTCCGGGGATGGGGGGCATCGCCGGCGCTTGAACAACCTCTGATCAAGCTCTGTACAGAGCATAGGTCCAACCTTGGACAGATGTCAAGCGCATCGCAGCATCGGACCGCGACCCGATCTACTCGTTCGCGTGCCCCACGCATTCTTGGTGAATCGCATCGTGGTACGTACCTTGTACAAGGTGCGTCCGCGGCGGCGCCGGTCGGCGCGCCGCTTGGTAGCATGCGCCACGATGACCGCGCCGAACCCCCCCTCCTCGAGCACCCCCACGCCCAAGCGGGTGGTCGCGACGACCGACGGCTCGTGCGAGACCCAGACCGGCGAAGGGGGCTGGGCGTACCACCTCTCCTTCGGTCGCTTCGAGCGCACGGCGAGCGGGTACGAGGGCGGGACCACGAACAACCGCATGGAGTTGACCGCCGCGGTGCGCGCCCTCGAGGCGCTGACCGAGACGTGCGAGGTCACGATCGTCACCGACAGCCAGTACTTGAAGAAGGCGTTCACCGACGGCTGGCTCGCCAACTGGCAGCGCAACGGCTGGCGGACGGCCTCCAAGCAGCCGGTCAAGAACCGAGACCTGTGGGAGCGGCTGCTCGAGCTCACCGGCACCCACCGCGTCCAGTGGACGTGGACGAAAGGGCACGCGGGCCACGCCCGCAACGAACAGGTCGACGACCTCGCGCTGCAGGCCCGGCTCGAGCGCCGCGGCCGCGCGCACGGCTGACGCGGCCGATCCGGCCGACCCGCCGCCGCAGCTCAGCCGCGCGCGAGTTCGCCGAGCAGGTGTTCCAGTGCGGTGTAGCCGACGATCAACGACCGCGGATCGAGCCACTCACCGACCCGGTGGGCGTCGCCCCCGGTCGAGACGCCGAAGCCGATCGCCGGGATGCCGGCCGCCACGGCGGCGTTGGCGTCGGTGCTGCTCGCCGCGACGGTGGCCACCAGCCCGACCCGCGCCAAGGCCGCGCGCGCGGCCGCCACGAGCGCGGCGTCCGCGGTGCGCCCCGCCGGTCGATCCCCGACGTCGATCAACTCCAGCTCGACGCCGTGCCGGCGCGCCACCCCCCGAAGGCGCCGCTGCGTCTCGGTCACGAGCCCTTCGAGCGTCGCCGGCTCGATGCTGCGCACGTCGACCGTGAGGCGCGCCTCCTCGGCGATCGCGTTCACCGACGACCCGCCCGACGCAAGGCCGACGTTGAGCGAGGAGCGCGGGTCCCTCGGCACCGGCACCCGCGCGAGCGCATGGATGGCGTCGCCGAGGGCGTGCACGGCGCTGGGTGCGCCGTGGTCGCCCCACGCGTGGCCGCCCTGAGCGCGGAAGCGCGCCTCGATGCGCCGCGATCCGACCGCCGCGTCGACCACTTGCCCCAGGTGCCCGTCGACCGCGACGAAGGCGTCGATCGCGCCGCCGTGGTCGGCCACGACGCGCCGTGCGCCCCGCAGGTCGCCGAGCCCCTCCTCCCCCACGGTCGCCGCGAGCACGAGCCGCGGCCGCCGTTGCGGTCGGCCGGCCATCGCCTCCTCGGCGAGCACCGTCAGCAGCGTCAGCCCGGCCGCGTCGTCGCCGATCCCCGGCCCGCACCAGCGGTCGTCGGCCACTTCGCGCACGCGCACGTCGGTGCCCTCGGGGAACACGCTGTCGAGGTGGGCGGCGAGCAACACGCGCGGGCCGCTGCCGCCAGGGAGGTCGGCGACCACGTTGCCGAGGTCGTCGATGGTGGGCTCCAGCCCCGCACGCCGCCAGCGCTCGGCGACCAGGGCACCGCGGCGCCCCTCGGCGAACGGGGGCGCGGCGGTCTCGGCGATCGCCCTCAGGTGGTCGCGCAACCGCCGGTCGAGCTCGGCACCCCTCACGACGATGCGTCCCATCCCGCGAGCGCCGCGAAGGGATGTGGAGCGTCCACCGGTCGCCAGACGCAGAACGAGGCGGCTCCCTCCGGGTCGACCCGGTGGGGGCACTCGGGGCACTCGGGGAAGGCCAACGCGACGTAGGCCCAGACGGCCGGCGCGCCCGCCCGGGCGACGTCCGCGGCCGGGACGCCGCGCGTGCGTCCGCAGCCGGCGCGCACGACCACCTCGCCGGCCCCGGACTCGTCCGCCGCCGCGCCGCCGCTCGTCGACGGACGCTGCGCCGGACGTTCGCTCAACGGTTCTCGCCGGGTTCTAGGGTCGCGATGCCCTCACGCAGCGCGTACAGCGCCGCCTGCGTGCGGTTGTTCAGGCGCAGCTTCGAGAAGATCTCGGAGAGCCGGTTGCGCACGGTCTTCTCGGACACGCCGAGCGCGTCGGCGATCTCGAGGTTCGAACGCCCTTGCGCGAGGAGGCGCAGGATGTCCTCCTCACGCTCGGTGAGCTCCGAGAGGGCGTGCTCCGGGTGGCGAGGCAGCTCGCCGTAGCGCCGGAACTCGTCGAGGATGGAGGCCGCCATCTCGGCCGACAACAGCGTCTCGCCGGCCGCGACGCGCGAGATCGCGTCGATGAGGTCGTTGGCGTCGGCGTCCTTGAGCAGGTAGCCGCGCGCACCCGCCTTGATCGCTTCGAACACGTACCGGTCCTGCCGGTACATGGTGAGGATGATGACCTTCATCTCGGGGCGCTCGGTCAGGATCGCCTTGGTGGCCGCGACGCCGTCGAGCTCGGGCATCTGGATGTCCATGAGGACGACGTCGGGGCGGGTCTCGAGCGCGTGGCGGACGGCCTCGCGACCGTTCGAGGCCTCGCCGATGACGCGGAAGCCCTCCTCCGTCTCGAGGATGCTCCGCAGCCCTTGACGGAACATCGCGTGGTCATCACAGAGCAGCAGCCGGGTCATGGGGCCCATGCTAACCGACGCCGGGGGTGCTACCGTGAACGCGCACCCGGCCGCGCCGGCTCGGGTGTCGGTTTCATGCCGCCGGGGGCCCGCCCCAGGCGGTGTCGGGCCGTCCGCCGCCGGCCTCGTGCTCGGCCGGAAGGCCAGCCCCCGCTCACGCGGGTGCCGGCCCCGGAACCGGGAACGCGGCGGCGGTGGCGGAGCGGCGCCCGAGGGGCGCGTACGAACGGCGTGCTGCGGCGGACCCCCGCTCGGCAGCACGGCGCGTGCGCACCGACCCCGGGCGCCGCTCCCAAAGAGCGAGCGTGGTGTTCGCCACGCCGATTCACCAAGTCCGGCGTCGGAGGTACGTTCCCATGATCCACCCCAAGGCCGCGCTCATCGAGCGGCTCCAGAAGGACGGTCGCGGCAAGCCGCAGTTCACCACCGAACGTGAGGGCCCCGACCACGAACCCACGTTCTTCGCCCGCGTCAAGGTGCAAGGCCAGCCGTTCGGCGAAGGCCGCGGCGGCAACAAGCGCGAGGCCGAGCGCCGCGCCGCCGAGGAGGCGCTCGTCAAGCTCGATCGCGAGGCCGCCGACGCTGCCGCGGCGTCTGCCGCCGCCGCGTCCGGTGGCGGTCGCGGGGGCAAGCGCCGCGGCCGCAAGTCGGCCGACGCGACCGACGCGCCGGTCGACGACGCGCCGGCCGCCATCGCGGACGCGACCGAGTCGACGTTCGCCGGGCCATGGCCGGTATTCGATCGCGTGCTCGCCGAATCGATGCGGATCGCGCACGAGCGCGTCGATGCCGACCTGCGCGGCGACGCGGCGCTCGTGGGCATCGAGGCCTTCGCGGTGCGGCTGTACCAGGACGTCCTGGAGCAGCTCGGTGAGGTCGTCGACGAGGAGTAGTTCGGTCTACTCGGAGGCGGTCAGCGCGCGCGCCGCGCGCTCGATGCGGCGCAGGTCCTCGGCCGCCTTCTCCTTGATCATCAGGTCGCGCATCGCCGGGCTCATCGGCAGGGCATCGGTGCCCCGCGCCATGAGCAGGTCCACCATCTTGGCCGCGAACGCGCGCAACGGGGTCTCGAGGGCGACGCCCTCGGCCGCGGCGTCGTCGTACCGGCGCACGTCGAGCAGGTCGGGCTCCAAGGCCCCCTTGTCGCCGCGCACGACCACCAGCACGCGCCCGTGGTCGGTGACGACCAGGAAGCGCTCGTCCGGGCGGCTCACTCGCTGGCTTCGTCCAGGAACTGCTGCAGCGCCTCGGTGCTGACCGTGATGGGCGCACGGCGCCGGCGCACGGCGCCGTACTCCAGGAGCCGCGCCAGGCAGTGGCTCACCGTCTCGCGGGTGGCGCCGATCATCTTCGCCAGGTCCTGCTGGGTGAGGTTCAGGTCGATCACCGTGCCGCGCTCGCTCTCGCTGCCGAAGTCCTTGGCCAACCGGAGCAGCAGGTTGGCGAGGCGCCCCGGCGCGTCGAACGCGCCGACCTCGGCCTGGGACACCTGCGCTTGCCAGAGGCGCGTCGACATCACCTGGATGAACTTCATGGCGATGCGCGGCTGTTGCTGCAGGAGCTTCTGGAAGTCGGCCTCGGGCATGACGATCAGCGTCGTGTCGATGACCGCCTCGGCCTGGTTCGGCCGCCGCTCGCTCGGGAGCAGCAGCAGCTCGCCGAAGATGTCGTACTGACCCAACAGCCCCAGGATCATCTCCTTGCCGTTGGGGAAGTACATGGAGATCTTGACCATACCTTCGCGCACGAAGTACAGCGCGTCGGCCGGGTCCTCCATGTGGTAGATGACCTCACCCTGCGCGAAGCGCCGATAGGGCGTGATGCGCGACAGCTGCTCGAGCTCCTCTTCGGAGAGGTCCTCGAAGAGCTGGGTGTTCTTGAGGTGCCACACCAGGCTTGGGTAATCGGGCATGTTGCGGAAGTGTACCGCACGCGTCTCTACCGCGTGCGCCACGCCGTCGAGCGTGCGTCGTCGAGGGTCAGTCGCCGGTGCTCAGGGCGTACGCCGCGACCAGGTCGAAGGTCGCGCTCAGCGCGTCCACGTGGGTCCGCTCGAAGGCGTGGGACGCGTCCACGCCGGGCCCTACGAGCGCCACGCGGACGTCGGCGCCACCGCGCCAGGCCGCGCTCCCATCGCTCGCGTAGAAGGGATAGACGTCCACCGCGAGGTCGACGGACGCGTGGTGCGCGACCTGGCGCAGGTGCCGCCCGAGGCGCGCGTCGTAGGGACCGGACGCGTCCTTGACGCACAGCGTGACGCCGGTCTCGCGGCTGGTCTGGCCCTCCCCCACCGCGGCCATGTCGAGCACCACCAGCTCCTCGACGTCGCCCGGCAGCAGCGCCGCGCCGCCGTGGCCGACCTCCTCGTACGTGGTGACGCCGCACACCAGGTCGCCGGCCGGCGGTATGCCGGTCGCGACGAACGCCTCGGTCAACTCGAGCAGCGTCGCCACGCACGCCTTGTCGTCGAGGTGGCGCGACTTGACGAACCCCGTCGCGGTGGTGCGCGCGTTCGCTTCGAAGGCGACCGGGTCGCCGACCGCCACGCCGAGCGCCGCGACGTCCGCGCGCGACGCCACCAGGGCGTCCAGTCGGACCTCCATGACCGCTTCCTCCCGCTTCAGCGCGCGCAGCGCCGGGCCGTGGACGTGGGTCGACTGCTTGACGTTCACGACCGTGCCCGTGATCGGCGCCCCGGCGAACGGCAGCACGATCACCTCGGCCCCCTCGACGGTGGCCCAGTCGTAGCCGCCGATCGGCGAGAGGCGCAGGCGACCCTCCTTCTTGACCTCCTTGACCACCGCGCCGAGCGTGTCGACGTGCGCCGCCAGCGCCCGCGCCGGGGCGCGGCCGGCGCCGGCGAGGCGCCAGCGCAGGTCGCCCTTGCGGGTCCGCTCCCAGGCGACCCCCAACCGGTCGAGCTCGTCGCTGACGAACGCCACGGCCGTGGCGGTGGTCCCCGTGGGCGACGGCACGGCGAGGAGCCGCAGCAACCGCGCCAACGCCCGCTCCGGATCGCGCGCGCCGCGCAGGGCAACCAGGTCGGCTGCCGGGATCACTCGGTGCTCACTCGGCGTCCGCGAAGGCGTCGATCAGGCCGAAGGCATCGCGGTACCCCTGGACCCGGTTGAAGTCCTGCAGCCGGTACGGACCGACGAAGACCGTCGGGGTGCCCGACAGGCCGAGCGCCAGCGCCGCGTCGGTCGCCGCGCCGACCGCCGCGGTGTGGGTGCCGGCTGCGAGGCACGCCGCCACGCCCTCGCCCGAGAGGCCGATCTGACCCGCGAGGTTCGCGAAATAGGCGTCGGGATCGCCCAGCCCGCTCCACGCCTGCATGCGCTCGAACAGCGCGTCCGTGTAGGTCCAGAAGGCCTCGGCATCGTCCGGGTTGGCGTCGACGACGCACTCGGAGGCCTCCGCAGCGCGGAAGGCGTTGGCGTGGATCGAGACGAGCGGGAAGTGGTGGTACTCGAAGCGCACGTCGCCCCGAGCCAACAGCTCGGCCTCGAGCGCCGGCAGCGTGTCGGCTGCGTAGCGCGCGCAGAACGGGCACTCGAGGTCGCTGAACTCGCGGATGACGTAGCGGGCGTCGGCGGGGCCCTTGGTGTGGCGCGCCACCGGGAACGCGTCCTCGTCGACCTCGGCGAGCGCCAGCGACCAGGCGACCTCGTACGGCGCGGCGTCGCCGCGGACCTCCAGGTCCAGCAAGAAGGCCTCGATGCGGATGGTGCGCGGTCCCGCCCCGGCGAGGGCGGGGAGGTTCTGCTCGAAGAAGCCGCGCACCGGGCCCTCGATCCCCTCGCCGTAGCCGGTCGCGACCGCGATCACCGAAGCCGCCTCGGCGATCGCCTCGTCGTCGAAGACCGCCTCGCCGGCGACGGCGTACAGGGCGCTGCCTCGGGGCGTCAGGGTCAAGCTGCGCCCCGCCTCGGTCACGACGAGCACGGACGCCGCATCCTGCTCGGCGTCCGGAGCGGGCGTCAACGCCAACGACTCGAGCAGCAACGGGACCGGTTGGCCCACCTGGGCGAACGCGGTCGGGGCGAAGGCGAGCGGGGCGAGGGCGAGCACGATGGCGGCCCGCCACGAGGCGCGGCGGATGGTGCGTGGGTGAGCGTCGGTTCGGATCATGCAGGGCTCCTTGGGGAGGGGGGCGGCGCATCGGCCGCTCCGGAAGAACGGTCGGTCGCGTCGGACGCATCGGTCGCGTCGGACGCGTCGGTTGCGTCGGTCAAGGGTGCGCTGCGCGCCGCGGTGGCGCGCAGCAGATCGTCGGTCGTCACGGCGAGCAACGCGTCCCGGGCGCCGCCGCCGGCCACGACCTCGAGGCCCGGCCGCACCCGGGCCGCATCGACCCAGGTGGGCAGCGGAGCGCGGTGGCCGAACGGCGGCATCGCGCCGACCGGGAAGCCGGTCAGCTCGAGGGCCTCGTCGGCGCTCGCGAGGCGCACGCGCCGACGCGACGTGCCGAAGGCGGCGGCGAGCTTGGGGTAGACCAACCGGTCCTCGCCCGCCGCGATCACCAGCGTGGGCGCCCCGTCCACCCAGAACACGAGGCTCTTGAGCACCCGCTCGGGCGCAACCCCGACCGCCGCCGCGGCCTCGGGGACGGTGGGGGTGGGCACGCCCGGCCGCAGCAGCCGCGCGCCGACGCCGTGCGCGGTGCACCAGGCGAGCAGCGATTCGGGACCCAGCGCCTCGCCGGCGTCGCGCTCGCGAGAACCCTCGTGCTCGCGAGGACCCTCGCTCACGCGAAGCCGTAGAGGGCGCCGTACTTGGCGCGGGCGTACCGCACGTAGGCGTCGGCCGACAGCGGCGCGCCGGTGGCGCGCTCCACGAGCTCGTCGGGGGCGAACCGGGAACCGTGGTCGTGGACGTTGGCCACCAGCCAATCGAAGACCGGGGCGAAGTCGCCCGCCGCGAGGTGCGCGTCGCGATCGGGGACCGCGCGCCCGAGCGCGTCCCAGAGCTGCACCGAGAGCAGCGTCCCGAGCGTGTACGTCGGGAAGTACCCGAACATCCCGGCCGACCAGTGCACGTCCTGCAGGCATCCTTGACGATCGTCGGGCGGCGTGGGCAGCCCGAGCGCGGCGCTCTCCTCGGCCCAGGCACCCGGAAGGTCGGCCACGTCGAGCGAGCCCGCGATCAACCGCTGCTCGAGCTCGAACCGCAGCATCACGTGGAGGTGGTAGGTCAGCTCGTCGGCCTCGACCCGGATGAGGGTCGGGCGCACGGCGTTGATCGCGAAGACGAAGCGCTCGGCGTCGACGTCGTCGAAGACGCCGGGTGCGTGGGCGCGCAGGCGCGCGTACGCCCACGTCCAGAAGGGGCGCCCACGGCCCACGAGGTTCTCCCACAGCCGCGACTGCGACTCGTGGACCCCGAGGCTGACGGAATCGCCCAGCGGCGTTCGGGCCTCGGCGGCCGGGAGGTTCTGTTCGTACATGCCGTGGCCGGACTCGTGCAGCGTCCCGAACAGCGCCATCGCGAAGCGATCGCTTCGGTACCGGGTGGTGATCCGTACGTCGCCGGGGCCGATGCGCTGCGCGAACGGGTGGACCGTGCGATCGAGCCGACCGCGCGCGAAGTCGAACCCGAACGCCCGCACCATCTCGGTCGCGAACGCTTCCTGAGCCGCCTCGGGCACCGGGCGCGCGAGCACGTCGAGGTCGGGCGCCCGGTCGCTGCCGCGCACGGCGTCGAGGAGCGCTGCGATCTCGATGCGCAGCGGCGCGAACACCTGCGCCACCCGCTCCGCGCTCGACCCGCGCTCGTACAGATCGTGCAGGACGTCGTAGGGATCGCCGTCGCCGAGGGCCGCCGCACGCTCGCGTTGCAGCGCCAGCGTCGCGCGCAGTTCGGGCGCGAACGCCGCGAAGTCGTCCGCAGCTCGCGCCTGGGCCCACACCGCTTGTCCAAGGGCGGCCTGGAGCGCGAGGCGGGTGACCAGGTCGGCCGGCACGCGCCGCGCGCGGTCGACCTCGCGGCGCACCTCGCGCACGAGCGCGGCGTCGTCGCCGGTGAGCCCGCTCCCCTCGAGCCGTCCGAGCAGATCGAACAGCCGATCGTCGACCAGGTGCTCGTGGCGCAACCCGGCGAGCGTCGCCGACTGGCGTCCACGCGCTTCGACGCCACCTGCGGGCATGTACGTGTGTTGATCCCAGCCGAGCAGGGCCTGGGCTTGCTCGAGGTCGGCGATGACGCCGAGGCGGTCGCGCAGCAGCGCGAGGTCGGTCGCGGGTTCGGCCATGGCGGGCACGATACCTCAGGGCACCGCCGAAGCCCGTCCAAGAGCGTGCCTGACGCCCCCGAGCGCGTGGTGGCCGCGTGGTAGCGTGGCGCGATGGAGCCTTCACGTCCCCTGAGCGGCGTCCTCGACGAGCACGTCGCCGACCTGCTGCTGCGCGAGCGCACGGCGATCGGCGACCTCCGGGCGCTCGTCGCCCGCGGGCACCTGGGCGACGACCCGGAGCGCGCGCTCGCCACCGCCCTCGAAGACCTCGAAGGGCTCTTCCTGCTCGTGGTCGTCGGCGAGTTCAACGCCGGCAAGTCGACGCTGGTGAACGCGCTGCTCGGCGCGACCGTCATGCGCGAGGGGGTGACCCCGACCACCGACCGGGTCACGCTCGTGGTGCACGGTCCCGAGGCGACCTCCGAAGAGCTGTCGGCGGAGTTCGCGCGCGTCACGCACCCGGCCGATCGGCTGCGGGCGCTCGCGTTGGTCGACACGCCGGGGACGAACGCGGTGATCGCCAAGCACCAACTGTTGACCGAGAAGTTCGTCCCGCGCGCCGACCTGGTGCTGTTCGTCACGTCGTCCGATCGCCCCTTCACCGAGAGCGAGCGCGGCTTCCTGGAGCGCATCGCCGGGTGGGGCAAGAAGGTGGCGATCGTGATCAACAAGGCCGACCTGTTCGAGGGTGCGGAGGCCCGCACCGAGGTGCACGACTTCGTGCTGGCGCACGCGCGCGACGTGCTCGAGCGCACGCCGGACGTGTTCGACGTCGCGGCGCGCGCCGCGATGCGCGCGCGGACCGCGGGCGACGCCGCCGCGCTCGAAGCGAGCGGCCTGCCGGCTTTGGAGCGCTACCTCGCCGAGAAGGTCGACGTCGACCGCGTGCGCCTCAAGCTCGACGCCGGCCTCGGGGTCGCCCTGCACGTCGCCGAAGAAGCGCTGGCGACGATCGAAGCGCAGCGCGCGCTGCTGCGCGACGATCGCCGGACGCTGGACGACGTCGATCGGCAGCAGGGGCAGTGGGCCAAGGACCTCAAGCGCGAGGGGCGCGCGTACGTCGACCGCGTCAAGACGGTCTTGCTCGAGGTCGAGCGGCGCGGCGAGGTCTTCTTCGACGACACCGTGCAGCTGGGCAAGCTCCTGACGCTGATGCGCCCCGAGAAGGTGCGCGCGGCCTTCGAGGCGCGCGTGCTGCGCGGCGCGGCGGGCGAGATCGACACGGCGGTCGCGGCGCTGAGCGACTGGTTCGTCGAACGCACCCTGCAGCAGTGGGAGGACGTCGTCGGCTTCGTCGCGGAGCGGCGCAAGGCGGGCGAGGAGCGCACGATCGGCGAGGTGGGCGGGCGCTTCCACTACGACCGCGCGGCGCTGATCGGCTCCCTGCGCGAGCGCGCGCACGGCGTGTTGGACGGCTTCGACACCGATGGTGAAGCGCGGCGCGTCGCCGAGGCGCTGCAGGCAGGGGTCGTGCAGACCGGTCTGATGCAGGTGGGGGGGCTCGGCCTGGGCGCGGCGGCCGTCGCGATCGTGAGCACGGCCGCGTGGGACGTGACCGGGATCGCCGCTGGGCTCACCGTGATGGGTCTGGGGCTGTTGGTGCTGCCGCATCGCCGACGGACCGCCAAACGGCGCCTCCACGAGCAGATGCAGGAGCTGCGCGACGGTCTGGAGCGGGGCCTGGGCGGGCAGATCGACGAAGAGATCACGGCCGCGGCCGATCGGCTCGGGAACGCGATCGCGCCCTACACGCGCTTCGTGCGCACCGAGCTCGAGCGGCTCGAAGAGGTCGCCGCGGAGGCGTCCGCCCTGCACGACCGACTGACCGCGCTGCGCGCCGAGGTCGCGCGGCTCGAACGCACCGACGCCCCCGCCTGACGACCCCGCCGGACGACCGCCCTGGGGGAGGCCGCGCCGCACGGAGCACCCGGGCGCGCTCTGCTACGCTGCGCGCGTGACGCGCTCCGTGCTCCGCCCCGCCACCGACGCCGCCGCCACGCGACGCATCGTCGTCGCCTTCCAGGGGGTCTCGGGCGCCTTCTCGGAACAGGCCGCGCTCCAGTTCGCCCCGGACGCCGAGACCATCGGCTTCGCCACCTTCGAGGAGGCCTTCGAGGCCGCCGTCTCGGGCCGCTGCAGCCACGCCTGCCTGCCGGTCGAGAACTCGCTGGCCGGGTCGATCAACCAGACCTACGACCTGCTCACCGACTCCGTGCTCCACGTGGTCGGCGAGCAGGTCGTGCGCGTCCACCACAACCTGCTCGCGCGTCCGGGCACCCGCATCGAGGACGTCCGCCGGGTGTACAGCCACCCCCAGGCGCTCGCCCAATGCCAGGGGTACCTGCGCAAGCACGGCTTCGAGGCGGTCACCGACTTCGACACCGCCGGCGCCGCGAAGCTGATCTCCGAGAACGGCGGCGAGGGGAAGGCCGCGCTCGCGAGCAAGCGCGCCGCGGCCGCGTACGGGCTCGACGTGCTCGCCGAGAACGTCGAGGACCTCGACTTCAACTACACCCGCTTCTTCGTCCTGGGCGCCGATCCCGTGACTCGGACCGAAGGAGCGCAGAAGACCAGCCTGGTCCTCGCGACGCGCCACCGTCCCGGCGACCTGGTCGATTGCCTCGTCGAGTTCCCCGAGCACGGCTTGAACATGACCAAGCTCGAGTCGCGCCCGCGCCGCGACAAGCCGTGGAGCTACCTCTTCTACGTCGACGTCGAGGGCCACGTCGAGGATCCGGCCGTGGCGGCCGCGTTGACGGGGCTCATGCGCAAGGCGGCGTTCGTCAAGTTCCTCGGCTCGTACCCGGCGGCGCCGTCGCTGGTCGAGCTCGACTGATTCCGGAAGGGGCGCCATGGCACCCAACGACGCACCGCACGACCCCGCGACCGACGCCGACGACCCCGAAGTCCTGAGGCTGGACGACGCGCTCAAGCTCGCCGGCGTCGCCGGCACCGGCGGGCAGGCCAAGCAGCTCATCCAACAGGGCGACGTGCGCGTGAACGGCGAGGTCGAGACCCGGCGCAAGCGCAAGCTCGTCGAGGGGGACGTGGTCGAGGTCGGCGGCGAGAGCTTCGAGATCGCGCTGTCCGACGACCCGTCCGAGGACGAAGAGGACGACGCGCGCGAGGGCGCGGACGCCGACGACGACCCGAGCGTGACCGCGGCGTTCGTCGACGACGCGGACGACGCGACGACGACGACGACGACCCGAGCGACGACCTGGACGACGATCCGGACGGCGACGCGCTCGAGCTCTCGCCGGCCGATCTCGAGCGGTGGGCGGATTGGGTGGTCGAACGGATGCGCGAGGACGACGGCGAGGCCGTGATCCTGCGCCTCGGTTCGCTCCACCCCGACGCCCTCGAGGCGCTGTTCGAGCTGCTGCCCGCCGACGTCGAGGACGCGGTCCTGGACGCGCTCGACGCGGTGCTCGAGGACGGCGACGAGGGCGGCTTCGGCCCGCCCGGCCCGCATCGCGACGGCCCGCTCGAAGCCTGACCCGAACGCGCGGCCCTCAGCGCCACGCGACCACCGGGCGCTCCGGCAGCGCGTCGGGCGCCACCGGCTCACCGACCGGGAGCGCGTCCCGGCGCGTGTAGCGACCGTCCGCAGGCGCGCGCCACCGCGACGCCCGCCGCTCGCCGACCGCGATCGTCCACACCTCGCGCACGCCGGCGCCCGCGCAGCGGTGCGCGCGCCAGCGCAAGGGCGCCTCGTCCTCCCCCACGAACACGGCCAGCGCGACGCCCGCCGCCAGCCAGCGCGTCGGCCGGGGTGCGCCGCGGCGCACCCCGGCGACCTCCCCGAAGCGCGGCCGAGCGGAGGGCGCGGGTTGCCACGCGGGACGCACCAGCGCGACCTCGGGGCGCAGCAGATCGCGCGGGCCGGCGACGAGCGCGGCGCGGACCTCGACGCGGTGGTCGGGCGCCGCCGCGACCAGCGCCGCCGCGAGGTCGGCCACCGCCCGCAGCGCGGCCGCGCTCGGCGATGCGGGCGCCAGCAGCACCCCGGCGACGAGTTCACCCGTCGCCCCCTCGACCAGCTGCCCCGCCGCCGCGAGGGCGTCGAGCTCGGCGACGGTGAGGGGGGCACGGGTCATGCGGCGACGGTACCGACGCCGGCGGCCGGGCGCGGCGCCGAGGCGGGCCCGGGCCCAGCCGCCCTCGGCGGGAGCCCAGACGGCCGCCGCCGGGGCGCCCGGCCGGCTCGGGGTGGGGTGATACACTCCGCCGGGCGATGCCACGACGCGACGACATCCACAAGATCCTGATCCTCGGCTCCGGACCGATCGTCATCGGCCAAGCGGCCGAGTTCGACTACTCCGGGACGCAGGCCTGCAAGGCGCTGCGCCAAGCGGGCTACGAGGTCGTGCTCGTCAACGCCAACCCGGCGACGATCATGACCGACCCCGAGGTCGCCGACCGCACGTACGTCGAGCCGCTCACGCCGGCGTTCGTCGAACGGGTGATCGCCGCGGAGCGGCCCGACGCGCTGCTGCCGACGCTCGGCGGGCAGACCGCGCTCAACCTCGCCAAGG
>JAABRX010000003.1 GCA_011390675.1 Trueperaceae bacterium
AGTCGTGCTGGGCTGGAAGGAGTACGAGCTCGAGGTGATGCGCGACGTGAACGACACCGTCGTCATCATCTGCTCGATCGAGAACCTCGACCCGATGGGGGTGCACACCGGCGACAGCATCACGGTGGCCCCGGCGCAGACGCTCTCCGACAAGGAGTACCAGCACCTGCGCGACCTGTCCATCGCGATCATCCGCGAGATCGGCGTCGATACGGGCGGCTCGAACATCCAGTTCGCCGTCAACCCCGACGACGGCGCCGTGATCGTGATCGAGATGAACCCGCGGGTCTCGCGCAGCTCGGCGCTCGCCTCCAAGGCGACCGGCTACCCGATCGCCAAGATCGCCGCCCTGCTCGCCGTCGGGTACCACCTCGACGAGCTGCCGAACGACATCACCAAGGAGACCAAGGCGGCCTTCGAGCCCTCGATCGACTACGTGGTCACCAAGATCCCGCGCTTCGCGTTCGAGAAGTTCCCCGGCACCTCCGACGCCCTGGGCACCCAGATGCGTTCGGTCGGCGAGGTCATGGCGATCGGCCGGACCTTCAAGGAGTCGCTCCAGAAGGCGCTGCGGTCGCTCGAGCTCGACGTCAAGCACGCCTTCGCGCACCTCGACGAGGACGCGCTCGAGGCACGGCTCTACCCCAACCCCAAGCGCCTGGGCGCGGTGCTCGAACTGCTGCGGCGGGGCCGCAGCGTCCCGTACCTGCACGAGCAGACGGCGATCGACCCGTGGTTCCTGGCCCAGCTCCGCGAGATCGTCGAGGCCGAGCGCGAGATGGTCGAGCTCGGGACGCCCGCGGATTGGAACTGGGAGACCTGGCGCGAGGTCAAGCGGCTCGGCTTCAGCGACGCCGACATCGGGCGCCTGACCGGGATGGCGACCGCAGACGTGCGCGCGGCGCGCAAGGCCAAGGGGCAGACGCCGGTCTTCAAGACGGTCGACACCTGCGCCGCCGAGTTCGAGGCCTACACCCCGTACCACTACTCGACGTACGAGTGGGAGGACGAGGTGCGCCCCTCCGACCGCCAGAAGGTGCTCATCCTGGGGTCGGGGCCCAACCGCATCGGCCAGGGCGTCGAGTTCGACTACGCCACCGTGCACGCCGTCTGGGCGCTGCGCGACGCCGGCTTCGAGGCGATCATGATCAACTCGAACCCCGAGACCGTCTCGACCGACTACGACACCGCCGACCGGCTGTACTTCGAGCCGCTGACCTTCGAGGACGTGCTCAACGTCGTCGAGCACGAGAAGCCGGCCGGCGTGATCGTGCAGCTGGGCGGGCAGACGCCGCTCAAGCTCGCGCGCGCCCTCGAGGACGCCGGGGTCCCGATCTGGGGCACGCCGGCGGCCGCGATCCACGCCGCGGAGGACCGCGACGCCTTCCACGCGCTGTGCACGCGGCTCGGCATCCCGCAGCCGGAAGGGGGCGTCGCGAGCGACCCCAGCGAGGCGAAGGCGCTCGCCCACCGCGTCGGGTACCCGGCGATGGTGCGCCCGTCGTATGTGCTGGGCGGCCGCGCGATGCGCGTCGTGCACGACGACGCCGAGCTCGACGCCTACCTCGAGGAGGTCTACGCCGAGCTGCCCGACACGCCGAGCATCCTGGTCGACGCCTTCATCGGTGGCGCCCTCGAGCTCGATGTCGACGCGCTGTCCGACGGCCACCGCACGGTGGTCGCGGGGATCATGGAGCACATCGAGGCGGCGGGGATCCACTCGGGCGATTCGGCCTGCATCACGCCGCCGGTATCGCTCTCGGAGGAGCTGATCGCGCGCGTCACCGACGCCACCGTGCGGCTGGCCGAAGCCATCGGGGTCAAGGGCCTCATCAACGTGCAGTACGTGGTCAAGGACGGCGAGGTGCTGGTGATCGAGGCCAACCCGCGCGCCTCGCGCACGGTGCCGTACCTGTCGAAGGCGATCGGCCATCCGCTCGCCAAGTACGCGGCGCTGATCGCCGGCGGCCACACGCTCGACGACCTCGGCTTCACCGAGACGCCGGTCCCCTCCTTCTACTCGGTCAAGGAGGTCGTGCTCCCGTTCCTCAAGTTCTCCGGCGTGATGCCGATCTTGGGGCCCGAGATGCGCTCGACCGGCGAGTCGATGGGCATCGATCCCGACCCGTACCTGGCCTACTACAAGGCCCAGATCGGCGCGAACGTGCGCCTGCCCGACCGCGGCCGCGTGCGTTTGGTCGGCGAGGGGCTCGACGAGCTCGGCGCGCGCCTGGCGGCGCTGGGCTTCGACGTGCTGGTCGGCGTCCCGGACGACCTGGGCGACGTGGCCGACGACGCCCTCGTGGTCGACGTCGACCACGGCACCCGGCTGCTCCGTCGCGCCCTGGAGGAGGGCGTCGCCTACGTCACCTCGCGCGAGGCCGCGGCCTGGACCGTCGCCGCCCTCGAGCGAGTGCGTTCCGAGGCGCCCGGCGTGTACGCGCTCCAGGATTTGCACCCCGCGCACGCCTGAGCGCCGCGCGACGCAGCATGCACGATCGACCGCCGCGCGGACCTCCGCGCGGCGGTCGTCGCGATCCGTGGTGGACGGTCGTCAGCGCTTGGGGCCGCGCCTGCGCTTGGTGGCCACGAGCGAGACGTCGACCGCATCCTCGTCTTCTTCATCGTCGCCATCGCCCAACCCCGGGCCGGCGAACGGGAGCCGTTGCGCCCGCTCCGCCTTGGCCACCGCGCGCACCGGGACCGGCACGAGCTCGCGCTCGCCAGCGAGCTCGCGCTCGCGTTCGCGTTCGACCTCGACCTCGGCGCTCGTGGAGGCGGCCGGTTCGGCGTCGCGCCCGGCCTCGACGACCTGCACCGTCGGCGCCGTCGGCGCGACCGCCGCCTCGAGCTCCTCGGCGCCGATCGGATCGACGCCGCCATCGACGCCTCGAACCCGCGCGCGCTGGCGCTCGGGGAGCCGCGCACGCAGCGACGTCGCGTAGGCGGCCAAGCCGTCCAACGCGTCGTGGACGCGGTAGCGCAGGCAGAACTCACCGGAGTCGACGCGCGTGACCAGATGCAGCGGCGCCTCGCCGAGGCGCTCGAGCACCCGCAGCGCCTGGTCCCGCGGGACGTCGCCGCCCCCGACCACGTCGTCGAGCACGAACACCGACGGCGCCTTGAGGGCCGCGAGCCGCTCGAGCACCGTGGAGAAGGTGCCACGTTCCTGAACGCGGCGCGCGACGGACCGTTCGAAGCGCTCCAAGCCGTACTCGAAGAGGCCATCGCGCTCGAAATGCGGCTCGAGGTCGAACGGGCCGATCGGCAGGTCGGCGGACAGCGCGACCACGCGGTCGACGCCCGCCCACGACCAGAGCGTCGCCTTCGCGAGCTCGGCCGGCGACACCAGCCGGTGCAGATCGCGGTGGTCGCCCACGACCGCGAGCTGGTTCGCCCCCGCCTCGCGGCGCCGAGCGAGCAGCGCGGCCCAATCGAGCCTCTGGCCGTCGGGCAGGACGTGCACGAGCACTCGCTCCTGACGGCGCCCCAGGTCGGCGTGCAGCATCAGCTGGCCGTGGGCCAGGCCCTCGACGCGGTACCCCAGACGCGCGAACGACTCGCGCGCCTTCTTGGTCTTGGCCGGATCGCCCGGCGGCAGGGTCGCGGAGTTGAGGGCGGCGCCCTCGGCGAACAGGCCGGCCCGCGGCGAAGGCGTCACCCGCGTCGCGGGAGGGGCGTTGCGCTCGACCGGTCGCGGCTCGCCCAAGCGATCGAGCCGGAAGGGATCGCTCGAGACCACCGGCTCGGGCTTGGCGGGCGCGGGTTTGGCGGGCGCCTTGCGGGACCAGGGGAAGCGGAAGCCGCGGGGCGTGGGCAGGTCCCAACCGAAGGACTCCTGCCCTTCCTCGGCCCCTTCCCGGCGCCGATCGCGCGCGGCCTGGCGCACGTCGTCCTCCGCATGCTGCGCCAACCGCTCCCGGCTGCGCCGACGCTCGGCGGCGGGTTCGGATTCGATGGCGTCCTCGTCGAGCCCGTCGTCGATCGACGCCGCGGCGGCCTCCGACGGGACGGAACCGACGTGGCCCTCGAGCTCCTCACGGCGGACCAGCTCCAAGATCTCGGCCTCGCGCGCCGCCTGCGCCTCGAGCGCGGCCTCGACCTCGGCCCGCGCCGCGGCGTCTTCCTGCGACTGGCGCGCGCGAAGGCGACGCTCCGCCGCTTCCTCGACGCTCGGAAGGTGCCCGGCGTCGGCACGATCGGCGCGCGGCGCAGGTGGCGCCTCGGCGCGCGGCGGCGAGGCCGGCACCGCCGGTGCGGCGGCGCGGTCCGCGGTTCGGACGGGTTCGCCCGCGTCGGCGGCGGAGCGCTCGGCCCGAGCGACCTCGGGCGCGGTGCGCGCCGGCTGGACGGCCTCGGGTGCAGGCGCCGGACGCCAGCGTCCGTCGATCAGCGCGAGCCTGGGCTCGCGCTCGAGCGCCTGACGCAGCGGGAAGCCCCCCGGCAGGTCGCCGTGCATCGCTCGGATCTCGGCCTCGGACATCGGGACGCCGGTCTCGACGACCGCGTCGAGGAGCTTGCCCAGGACGTCCGGGCGGGTGTAGTCCGGACGCTTGGGGCGGATGATCGCGGTGAACGCGAAGCGGCCGTCCTCGAGCGGTCGGATGCTGAGCTCGTCGTTCACGTCGAGGTCGTGCGCCGCGAAGAACGGCGCCAAACCGGTCACCGAACGCCCCTCGACCCGCAACGCGAACTCGGCGTCCTTCTCCGGGTCGTAGGCGACGAGGTCGTCGCGTTCCGGGAAGACGCCGAGCAAGGTGAGGGGAAGGGTCAGGGAGCCGGTCCGAAGGCAGATCCGGGTGAGCGGGTAGCGGTACGCGTCGGCCATCAGGTCCCTCGCTCCATGGGGTGGGTCGCGTCGGAGGCGTCGTGGGGTCGGTTCTGGCGCGCCCCGTTCCGGGGGTCGGCGGCCCGGCCGCCCCCGCAGGTTCGTCGGGCGGATACCACATGCTGTACCTTCGCGGTATCCGAGATCAACATTTGTAGGAGCCTACCACAACATGGCCGCATGGGTCGCGAGCGGACACGTCGGGGACGGCCTCCGCCAATCAGCCGCCGCATGATCCGCGTACCCGACGCGCCTGGCGCGGCCGCCGCCGCGTCAGGGAAGCGTCAGGGGCGGTCGTGCGTCGGTGCGAACCGCAGGCGCCGACGCGGCGCGCCCGGTGCCGGACGCGGGCGCGGCGTCACCCGATGGCTCGCGGGCAGCCCATCGACGTCGCGCGTCGCCAGCGCCGGCGCGACGGGGGGGGCCGCCTTGGCGGTCGCCACCGGCTCCTCGGCCGGCGCGGGGCGCTCGCCCCGCCCCTTGCGGCGGCGTCCCGAGCGTCCGCCGGCGGCGGCGCCACCGGCGGCGGCGGCCGGCGCGGCAGCGCGCGTGGCGGCCCCGGACGTCCGCCGCGACCGGCCCGGCATCGCCCGCTGCGTGCTCGGCGCGTCGGCGTCCGTGATCGCGTCGCGGGGCGCCTTGAGCTTCGCGGGCTTGGGCGCGCTGAGGCCCGCAGCGACCTCCTTGACCTCGGCGCTGACCTCGGGCATCTCGGAGCCGCCCGGGAGCAGGTCGATCTGCCGGTTGACCGGGTTGGCGTAGAGCACCTTGACGTCGACGCGGTCGCCCATCCGGTAGCGCTTGCGCGTGTGCTTGCCCATGAGCATCAGGCTGTCCTCGAGGAAGACGTAGTAGTCGTCGTCGAGTTGCGAGACGTGCATGAGGCCCTCGATGCCGTTGGGCAGCGCCAGGAACACACCGAAGTTGGTCACGCCGGTCACGGTGGCCGCGAACCGCTCGCCCACGTGGTCGCGCGCCCAGACGGCGTGGAAGTACTTGGTGAGGTCGCGCTCGGCCTCTTCGGCCTTGCGCTCGCGCTCGCTCACGTGATCGGCGAGGGCTGGGAACGCGTCCACCCAGCGACCCTGCAACGCCTTCGTGAGCTTCTTGCGCAGCCGCGCCCGCAGCACCCGGTGGACGATCAGGTCGGGGTAGCGCCGGATGGGGCTGGTGAAGTGCAGGTAGTGCTCGAAGGCGAGGCCGAAGTGGCCCAGGTTGTCGGCGGCGTACCGAGCCTGCTTGAGCGAGCGCAGCAGCAAGACGCTGACCATCTGCTGCTCGGGCTTGCCCGCGGCCTGCTTCAGGACCCGCTGCAGGTCGGCCGGCGTCGGATCGTCCAGGTCGACCTCGTACCCGAGCCGTTGCAGCGCTTTCTGCAGCGCCTGCACCTTCTCGGTGCTCGGGTCCTCGTGCACCCGGTACAGGGTCGGGACGTCGGCGTCGCTCAGCTCCTTGGCGACGAGCCGGTTGGCGAGGAGCATCATCTCCTCGACCAGCCGGCGCGCCGCGTTGCTGCGGATGGGCGTCAGGTGCAGGTCGCCTTGCTCGTCGACGTCGACCTTCGCTTCGGTGAAATCGAAGTCGAGCGCCCCGGCGCCGATGCGCATGGCGCGCAGCACCTCGGCGAGATCGAGCAACACCTTGACGTCGCGCTCGAGCTTGCGCTTGCCCTCGGGGAGGCGATCCCCCTCGGCGAACGCCTGGACGTGGTCGTACGTGAGCCGCGCGTCGCTGCGGATGACGGACTCGGCGAACGAGACGTCGTGGACCGTGCCTTCGCGGTCGATCTCGACGAAGCACGACAGCGACAACCGGTCTTCGCCCTCGACGAGCGAACACAAGCCGTTGCTGAGCGCCTCGGGGAGCATGGGCAAGACGCGCCCCGGCAGGTAGACCGAGGTCGCGCGCGCCTTGGCCGACTCGTCGAGCGCGGACCCCTCGACGACGTAATGGCTGACGTCGGCGATGTGCACGCCGATGCGGTAGCGCTGCGCCTTGCCGCGCCCGCCGCTGCGCTCCACCGAGAGCGCGTCGTCGAAGTCCTTGGCGTCGGCGCCGTCGATGGTGAAGGTCGGGACCTCGCGGTGGTCGGTGCGTCCGCGCAGCGCGGTCTTGGGCACCGCGGTGCCGAACCCGGCGGCCTCGGCGAGCACGGCCTCGTCGAACTCGTCCTCGAGGCCGTACTTGACGATGACCGCGCGGGTCTCGACCTCGGGGTCGTCGGCGACGCCGAGCACCTCGGAGACCTCGGCGAAGGGTTCCTTCTCCCCCGACGCCTCGGGCCACACCATGCGGCCGACGATGCGGGTACCGGCCTCGATGGCGCCGACGGAATCGGGCGCCAAGAGGACGCGCTCGCGGAGGCGCACCGAGTCGGGGCGCAGGATGGCGTAGCCACGCGCGTACTCGAGCGTGCCGACCACCTGGTCGTGGCCGCGCGCGACGATGCGCACGATCTCGCCCGAGGGCTTGCCGTTCTCGGACGTGCCGGGGTCGGGCCGGGCGAGCACCCGATCTCCGTCCCAGGCGCCGATGAGCTTGTCGGAGGGGACGAACAGGTCCTTGGTCGCGCGCTCGTCGGCGATCACGAAGCCGTATCCGCCGGAGGTCACCTGAAGTCGACCCCCGACCAGGTTCATGTCTTTGGGGAGCCCATAGGAGCGCCGCCGCGTGCGGATGAGGTCGCCGCTCGCCACGAGCGCGTCCAGCACCTCCTTCAGTTCGTCCTTGTCGTCGATGGTCAGCTTGTCCTGGACGTCCTGAACGTGCCAAGGGCGTTCGGGGTGCTGGTGGAAGTACTCGAGGACTCGTGCACGGTCGATCGTAGGCATCGCAGGCGAGCATAGCGCGGATGGTGCCGGCTGGCGGTCCGCCGTGCCCGCGCGCGTGCCTCGCGGCGTACGCTGCTCGCGTGACCCCGACGGCTTCCGGCGCCCCGACCCCCGACGGTCGTCCCCTCTCCACTGGTTCGCTCGACGGTGGCCCCCGCGATCCCTGGCGGGCGTCGGCGCGCATCGGCCGCCAGCTCGGGGCGTGGGCCGTGGCGAGCGTCGTCCTCGGCGGCGTGCTCCTGACGTTCGCGGACGGCGCCACGGCACGCGCGTTCGGGCTCCAGTTCCTCGTGTGGGGCGCGATCGACGGGGCGATCGCGATCGCGGGCTGGATCGCGCTGCGGCGCGCGCACGCGCGCGGCGCCGTCGCCGACCCACGATGCGCCCCGCCCGAACGGCGGCGGCTGCGCCGGCTCCTGTGGATCAACGCGGGCCTGGACGTCGTCTACGTGGCCGCAGCGCTCCTGGTGCTCGCGCTGTGGCGCACCCCGGAAGGGCTCGGGCACGGTCTGGGCGTGCTGATCCAAGGTGGGTTCTTGCTGGTGTTCGACGTGGTCCACGCGCGGCGGCTGCGCGAAGGTTGAGCGGCGTCGGTCAGACGGTGCGCTCGAGCTCCCGGCGCGCCAAGCCCTCGAGGGCGGCCCGCGCCGGGGAGGGCGGGAACACCTCGAGCGCCGCGATCGCGTCGCGCGCTTCGGCGGCGATCGCCTCGGCGGCGCGGACGTCGGCGCCGTGCTCCCGCACGAGCTCGATCACGCGCTCGACGTCGCCGGGCTGCCGGGCGTGGCGCCGCAGCAGGGCGCGCGGCTCGTCGACGCCGGCGTCGAACAGCGCCAACACCGGGTAGGTCGCCTTGCCCTCACGCAGGTCGCCGCCGACCGGCTTCCCGAGGCGCGCCTCGTCGCCGAGCAGATCGAGCCGATCGTCTTGCATCTGGAACGCCCGGCCGTACGCCATCCCGAAGCGCCGGAGCGCCTCGCGCTGCGGCTCCGGCGCGCTCGCGAGCAGCGCCGGCCCCTCGAGCGCGGTCGCGAGCAGCACCGCGGTCTTGCCTTCGATCACGTTCCGGTACGTCTCGAAGTCGTGGGTCTCCAGGGTCGCCGCTTGGAACTGGAGCACCTCGCCCTCGCAGATGCGCGCCGCGGTCTCCGACATCAGCTGCGTGAAGCTGGCGCTGCCGGACTGGGCGAGGAGGCCGAGCACGCGAGCGAGCATGAAGTCGCCCGACATCACCGACACCACGTTGCCGTACCGCCGGAACGCGGCGACGCCACCCCGCCGGGTGTCGGCGTCGTCGATCAGGTCGTCGTGGAGCAGCGATGCGGAGTGGAGCAGCTCGACGGCCAACGCGACCAGCATCGACCGCTCCTCGTCGGCACCGACCAGGTCGGCCGCCAGGAACGCGAGCGTCGGACGAAGGCGCTTGCCACCGGCCCCGGCGAGGTCGGCGCCGATCGCTTCGATGAACGCGACGTCCGAGCGCAACTCGGCCTGGAGGCGGGTCTCGAAGCGGGTGAGGCGGTCGACGACGGTGGGGTCCACGAGGCGACAGGGTACCCCGTCGAAGCTCAGCCGACGGCGGCGTCGTCGTCGCCGGGACGGACCATCTGGTACGCGAGCCGCTTCAGGCCCGCGAGGAAGTCGATCGGCTCGACGTGCACGGTCTCGGGCACGTCGAGGACGGCCGGAGCGAAGTTCAGGATGCCGCGGACACCTGCAGCCACGAGCGCGTCCGCCGCGACCTGGGCGGACGACGCCGGCACCGTCAGGAACGCCATGTCGACGCCCAGCTCGGCGACCCGGTCCGCGAGCGCCTCGATCGGTTCGATCACCAACCCCCCGGCGTGGAGGCCCGCCTTGGCGGGATCGGCGTCGAACGCGGCGCGCAGGCGGAAGTCGTACAGATCGAAGTTCGGGTAGTCGGCGAGCGCCTGACCCAAGCGCCCCATCCCGACGATCGCGACGGTCCACGGGCGCGTGAGGCCGAGGATCCGCCGGAGCTCCCGGCGCAGGGTCGCGACCGTGTAGCCCGCCCCACGGGTGCCGAAGCGCCCGAAGTAGGCGAGGTCCTTGCGGACCTGGAAGGCGGACACGTGCGCGCGGGTCGCCAGCTCGTCGGAGGAGGTCGTGCGGGTCCCCTCCTCCTCGAGCTCGGTGAGCAGCCGCAGGTAGGTGACCAACCGGCCGACCGTGGCCGACGGCACGCCCGGGTTCGGCATCAGCGAGGGAAGCTCTCGATGCCCAGGTCGGCCAGACGCGCCCGCGCCACCGCCAGTTCGTCCGCGTCGAACGGACCGACGAGGAGCTTGGTGAGCCCGTCCTCACGCACCTCGAAGGCGCGCAACCCGACGGTGGCCAAGCGCTCCCGCAACGGTTGCGCGGATCCGGCGTCGGCGAACGCGCCGACCTGGAGCGAGCGGCCGCTCGACGACGTCGCGATCGACGCAGGCGGCGCGGCCGCGGCGGGGGTGGCGGCCGCGGCGGGGGTGGCGGCCGGGGTCGGATCGGCGGCAGGGGTCGGATCGGCGGCCGGAGCCGCCGCCGGTTCCGCCGCGCCGGGCGCGGGGGTCGAGGCGCCCGGCGTGGGGGCGTCGGGGCGGAAGCGGTAGACGACCGGCTCGATGCCGAACCCGCCGGCGGCGATGCGCGCCGCGACCTGCTGCGCGTCGCTCTCGGCGGCGTAGGGACCGACGAGCACGATGGTCAAGGCGCCCTGCTCGCCGGTGAAGACCGGGTACCCGGCGTCGCGGAAGCTGGCGGCGAGGCGCTCGGCGTTGTCGGCGTTCCCGAACGCACCGACCGAGACCCGGTACGGCGCCGCGGCGTCGACCGAGGCGCTCGGCAGCGGGCCCGTCGCCGCCGGCGCGGGGGCCGGAGCGGCGGCGGGGGTCGGGGTCGGCGTCGGGGTCGGCGCCGCAGCCGCGTCGGCCGGCGGGGTCGCAGCCGGGGTCGCAGCGGGCGTCTCGGCGGGGACCGCGGCAGGCTCGGTGGCCGGCGGGGTCGCCGCGGGGGCAGCCGAGTCGGACGGTGCGGGGGTTGCGTCCGTGGCGGGGGGCCCGCCCGGGGCCGGGGCGTCCGCAGGCTCGGCGCCGTCGGGCGTCAGCACCGACACGGCACCGATGGGCGCCGGATCGTCGACGACCGGGGCGACCGGGTCGTCGGCCGGCACCGCGGGTCCGAGCGCATCGCCCGGCGTCGCCGGAGCGGTCGCTGCCGGCGGCTGCGTCGTCGGGCCGACCGGGAAGAACGATCCACCGGTGACCAGCGTGGCGACGATGCCGGCGATCACGCCGACGAGCGCCACACCGATCGCGAGGTCGGGCCAGTTGCGTCGCAGCCAGTCCATGCCCTCAGCCTACCGCGCCTCGCGCCGCGGTCACCGCGGCGCGCTGCACGCCGGCTGGTACCCGAGTTGGCAGGAGCTCGCCCAGGCGCCGCGCGCGCCCTCGTCGTTCTGCTGCGCGTAGAGCGACCAACCGAGGTTGTGGAAGCTCTCCGCGTCGCGCGGGTTCTGCTGCACCAGCAGCCGGTAGACCCCCTCGGCGTCGCGGTAGCGCTCGACGGCGAGGTACGACGCGCCCAGGTTGACGCGCGCCGCGATCGAGTTCGGATCGAGCTGGACGGCGCGCTCGTAGTAGAGCACCGCACCGGCGTGGTCGCCCAGCTGGTACCGGGTCAACCCGGCCCACAGCTGCGCGGAGGCGCTCGACGGCCGGAGCTCGACCACCTGGGCGAACTCGGCGTCGGCGTTCGCGAAGTTCCCCTGGAGGTACAGCGAGCGACCGGCGATGAAGCGCGCTTGCGCCTGCGCGTCGGGTTCGGTGAGGAGCGGCAGGGCCGCGCGCGCCGCGACGAGCGCGTCGCCCGCCTGGCCCACCTGGTCGTACGCGCTCGCGAGCGCCAGCCGGACGTTGCCGTCGTCCGGGACGATGGCGACCGCTTCCTGCAAGGGTGCGACCGCGGAACGCGCCTGGCCCCCCTCGAGGTAGGCCAGCGCGAGCGAATAGCGCGCCTGCCACGAGCTCGGGTCGGCGTCGGCGGCCGCGCGGAACGACGCGGCGGCGTCGGCGTCGCGGCCGAGGCCGCGCTGCAGGTCGCCGAGCGCGACGAGCGACGCCGCTTGTCCGCCGCGGTCGTCCGCGGCGTCGGCCTTGCGCACGGCGCGCTCGAGCGCGCGCAGCGCGTAATCGATCTGACCCTGCTCGACGTACACGCGGGCGATCAGCGCGCTGAAGCGGTAATCGCTCGTGCGCGCCTCGATCTCGGTCAACTCGGCCAACGCCTCGAGTCCACGACCGGCGTCGACGAGGGCGGCACCGCGGCGGTACGCGAGGCCGGTGTCGTCCGGCGCCAGCTCCAGCGCCTCTCCGTAGGCGTCGGCCGCAGCACCCGGGTCACCAGCGAGCACGAGCTGCCCGCCGAGGCCGGTCCAAGCGGCCAGCCGATCCTCGCCGGTCGCCTCGGGGGCGGCCTCGTCGAGGGCGCGGCGGAAGGCGTTCGCCGCCTCGGCCGGGCGCCGCAGCCGCGCGAGCGTGACGGCGCGGTTGAAGTGGCCGTCGAAGCGCTCGGGGTAGAGCCGCGCCACCTCGTTGAAGGCGAACAGGGCCGCCGCGAAGTCGCCCCGTCCGAACTCGGCGAGGCCGAGGCCATAGTGCGCGTCGCCGACCAGGTAGTCGAGCGCGATCGCCTCGAGGTACGCGTCCTTGGCGCCCGCAAGGTCGTCGTCGGCGAGGAGCGCGTTGCCGAGGTCGGTCCAGGCGACCGCGTCGCCGGGGCGTTCGGCCACGGCGGCGCGCAGTTCGTCGACGGACTGGGCGGCGGCGGTCCCGAGCGCAACCGCGGCGAACGCCGCGAGCACCAGCACCGCGAGCCACCTCAGGGTGCTCGGCTTCCGTTGGGTCGTATGCATGCCAGCCTCCAGAGGGGTACGCGTTGCGGACACTTTACGGCAGGGACGACGTCGGTGGCCGTGTAGGATTCCCCACGGCCCCCGTACCCCCTTCGCGCAAGGCGAGCTGGCCGCACGCGCCGCCGGTATCGCGCCCGCGCGAGAAGCGCACCGACGTCGACACCCCGGCGCGATCGAGCACGTCCTGGAAGGCGCGGACGCCATCGCGCGGGGTGGCGGCGAAGCCCGAACCCGGCCACGGGTTGAACGGGATCAGGTTGACGTGGACCGTGAGCCCGTCGAGCAAGCGCGCCAGCGCCGCCGCCTGCGCCGGAGCGTCGTTCACGCCGTCGAGCATCGTGTACTCCACCGTCACCCGCCGGCCGCCGGCTTCCTGCCACTCGTGCAGCGAGGCCACGATGTCGGCCAAGGCGTGGGCGTGCGCGGTGGGGATGATCCGCTTGCGGGTCGCCTCGTCGGGCGCGTGCAGGCTCACCGCGAGGACGAGCGGCAGCCCCTCCCCCGCCAGGCGCCGGATCCGTGAGGGCAACCCGACCGTCGAGAGCGTGATGCGGCGCGCCGACATCGCCAGGCCGCGCGGATCGGTCCAGGTGCGGATCGCCCCGACGGCCGCCTCGTAGTTCAGGAGCGCCTCGCCCATGCCCATCAGCACGACGTTGCGCAGCTCGCGGGGCGCGAACTCCTCGAACCAGGCGACGGCGAGGAGTTGCGCCACGATCTCGCCGCGCGTGAGGTTGCGCCCGAAGCCGAGCGCGCCGGTCGCGCAGAAGGCGCAGCCCGCCGGGCAGCCGACCATCGACGAGACGCACACCGTCTTGCGGCCGTCGTACGGCATGTAGACCGCCTCGGTGCGCTGACCGTCGGCGAGCGTGAACAGATAGCGGACCGAACCGTCCCAGGACGGGAAGCGCCGCACGTCGGCGAACGGCGACACCGCGTAGTCGTCGGCGAGCGCGGCGCGCCAGGCCTTGGGCAGCGTGGTCATGGCGTCCACCGAGCGCGCGCCGTGCACGTAGAGCCACTCGGCGAGCTGCGCGCGGCGATAGCCCTCCCCTTCCGGGGCGGGCAGGTCGTCGATCGGGAGGTCGAACAGGCTAGGGCGCAGCGTCATCGCCGGTCACGGTACCGCGTGGGCCGCGACGTCGACGATCAGCGGCAGACGCGGCCGCTCGCCTTCGACCTCGTCGCGCAAGCGCGTGAAGACCTCGGCGTCCTGGTACGCGGCCGACGCCCGCACCAACCCCAGGTAGTAGCGGGCCAAGCGGACGCCGTCGCTGCCGGCCCGGGCGCGCTCGAGCGGCGTCAAGAGCGCGTCGACGAACGCCTCGGGGCCCTCCAAGGCCGGGCACCCGCCGGCCTCGATCACCGCTCGCAGCATGGCGACGGTCTCGCCGGGGTCGTGCCAGAACCCGAAGCTCAAGGCGTCCGAGATCCGCTCGAGCTCGCGCAGCGCCTCGCGGTAGTCGCCACGCCCGACGACCTCGCGGGCCAACGCCTGGCGGCGCAAGCGCTCGGCGGCGTACCGAGCGAGCGGCAGGGGGCCAACGCTCGGCCGCAGGCGACCCCCGACGAGGGCCCGCAGCCGGTAGGCGAGCACGTGGTCTTGGTACTCGAGCAGGTGTTCGGGGGCGGGCTCCACGGCGCGAGCGTACGGCCGCGCGCCGCGCCAAACGGTGGCCGGGACCGCCGGTGGTACGATGCCGCATCACCGCACCGCGACCGCCTCGACGGCGGGCGCCCGTCCGCCCGCGTCCGGGCGGTCCTCGTCCAGGGAGGCACGTCGCATGCACCACCGCAACGTCAAGACGATCGGCATGGTCCTCGCCGGGGGTAAGGGCACGCGCCTGAACCCGCTCACGTGGAAGCGCACGAAACCCGCCGTGCCCTTCGGCAGCAAGTACCGCATCATCGACTTCGCGCTGAACAACATGATCAACAGCGGCATCTACGGCATGTACGTGCTCACCCAGTTCAAGGCCCAGTCGCTGACCGAGCACATCCAGCGCAACTGGCGCTTCGGCACCTTCCTGTCGGATTACTTCATCACCCTGGCGCCGGCCCAGATGTACCTCTACGAGGAGCTCGGCGCCGAGTGGTACCGCGGCACGGCCGACGCGATCTACCAGAACCTGCACCTGATCGACAACTCGGGCGCCGACCTGGTGGCGATCTTCTCGGGCGACCACATCTACAAGCAGGACATCTCCCACATGATCGAGTACCACCTCGAGAACGAGGCCGACGTCACGATCGCGGCGTACCCCACCCCGGTCGAGGACGGCACCCGCTTCGGCGTGCTGCAGGTCGACACCGACTGGCGCATCACCGAGTTCCAGGAGAAGCCGGCTCAGCCGAACCCCATCCCCGGCCGCGCCACGCACTGCCTGGCCTCGATGGGCAACTACGTGTTCACCAAGTCCAAGCTCGTCGAGATGCTGACGCGCGACGCCCAGCGCAAGGAGAGCGAGCACGATTTTGGCAAGAACGTGCTCCCCATGGCGCTCGGCGAGGGCGCGAAGCTGATGGCGTACGACTTCGCCCGCAACCCGATCCCCGGCCAGGAAGGCCCCAACACGTACTGGCGCGACGTCGGGACGCTCGACTCGTACTGGGAAGCGAACATGGACCTGGTCGACGTCCAGCCCGAGTTCGACCTCTACAACGAGGCCTGGCCGCTGCGCACGTCCTCCGAGTTCTCGCCGCCCGCCAAGTTCGTCCACGAGGATGCCGAGCGGCGCGGTCAAGCCCTCAACAGCATCCTGGCCGGCGGGGTGATCATCTCGGGCAGCACCGTGCGCCGTTCGGTGCTGGCGCGGCGCGTGCGCACGCACTCGCACACGCTGGTCGAGAACTGCGTACTGCTCGACAACGTCGAGATCGGGCGGCATTGCATCATCCGCAACGCGATCATCGACAAGAACGTGGTCGTGCCCGAGGGGACCCAGATCGGCGTCAACCTGGACGACGATCGGGCGCGCGGCTTCACGGTCACGCCGCAGGGCGTGGTCGCCGTGCCCAAGAGCTACGTCTTCCACTGAGGACCGTCGTCAGGACCGGTCGCAGGCTTACAGCCGACTCACGATCCCCGGTGCTACGCTGAGCGGAACATCGCGCTGCACGCCCGTGCAGCATCGTGCCGAGCCGCGCGCACCGCGCCGCCGGCCGCGAGGACCGCATCCCCGGGAGGCCGCGTGAAACGCTCTTTCAACCCCTGGCTGATCGTGATGCTCATCATCTTGGGCATCTTCGTGTTCAACCAGTTCAACGCCGGCGGCACGCCGCGCGAGATCAACTTCAGCACCTTCACGGAGCTGGTGGAACAGGGTCGCGTGGCCTCGGTCACCATCGACCGCACCAACGGCGTCATCGACGGCGAGCTCACGACCGAGTCGCAGGTCGTGATCGCGGGCGAACCGCAGACGGTGCGCGACTTCCGCGTGACCACGATCGTCAGCGACTCGCTGCTGGTGCGCCTCGAAGAGAACGTCGGCGACGTGTTGATCCGCAACCCGCCGCAGTGGATCGGGTTCTTGATCTCGGTGCTGCCGATCGTCATCCTGATCGCGTTCTTCTGGTTCGTCTTCATGCGCGCTCAAGGCGGCCCCAACCAGGTGATGCAGTTCGGCCAGTCCAAGGCCAAGACGTACGGCCGCGAGAACAAGGTCGACACCACCTTCACCGACGTCGCCGGCCACGCCGAAGCGAAGCAGGAGCTCAAGGAGGTCGTCGACTTCCTCAAGAACCCGCAGAAGTACCTGCGCATCGGCGCCGAGATCCCCAAGGGCGTGCTGCTCGTCGGACCGCCCGGCACCGGCAAGACGCTCCTCGCGCGCGCCGTCGCCGGCGAGGCGGGCGTGCCGTTCCTCACCGTGTCGGCCTCGGAGTTCATGGAGATGTTCGTGGGCGTGGGCGCGAGCCGCGTGCGCAACCTGTTCGAGGAGGCGCGCAAGGCGAGCCCGGCGATCATCTTCATCGACGAGCTCGACTCCATCGGTCGCCGCCGCGGCGCCGGCATCGGCGGCGGGCACGACGAGCGCGAGCAGACGCTCAACCAGATCCTCTCCGAGATGGACGGGTTCGAGAAGGACACGTCGGTGATCATCATCGCCGCGACCAACCGCCCCGACATCCTCGACCCGGCGCTGCTGCGCCCCGGCCGCTTCGACCGCCAGGTGACCATCGGCCTGCCCACCATGCGCGAGCGCGAGGACATCCTCAAGGTGCACGTGCGCAACAAGCCGGTGGCCGAGGACGTCGACCTGCGCCGGCTCGCCGAGGCCACCCCGATGTTCTCGGGCGCCGACCTGGAGAACCTGACCAACGAGGCCGCGCTCGTCGCCGCCCGCACCAACCAGCAGATCATCACGTGGGGCGACTTCAACGAAGCGCTCGACCGGATCACCCTCGGCCTGCGACGGAGCAGCCTGGTGCCCTCCGAGGGGGAGCGCAAGATCCTCGCCTTCCACGAGGCCGGGCATGCGGTCCTGTACGCCGCGCAACCGGACCTCGGCGAGATCCGCAAGGTGACGATCAGCCCGCGAGGTGGTGCCGGCGGCTTCATGGCGCCCCTGGGCAAGGAAGAGATGTTCTTCAGCGTCGAGCGCTTCCAAGCGCAGCTGGTGGTCGCGTTCGGCGGACGCGTCGCCGAGAAGCGCGTGACCGGCACGCTCAGCTCCGGCGCCAGCAGCGACCTCAAGCAGGCCACCGAGATCGCCAAGCAGATGGTGCTCGACCTGGGCATGGGGGAACACGAGTACGTCGCGTGGGGCTCCGACCAAGGGCCGATCTTCTTGGGTGGCGAGATCAGCCGCCGCAAGGACTTCTCGGAAGAGACGGCGCGCCAGCTCGAGAACAAGGTCGAAGGCATCCTGCGCGAGTCGTACGAGCGCGCCACCGAGATGGTGGACGAGCACTGGCACGCGGTCGAGGCGGTCGCCACGGCGCTGCTCAAGGTCGAGACCATCGACGGCACCCTGGTCAAGCAGGCGTACGAGATGGCGGAAGCCGGCGAGACCACCGAGGTCATCACCCAGTTCATCGTCGACGCCATCGCCGAGCACGAGCGCAAGGTCGCGGCCTCCGCGGAGCGGCACAAGGAGCGCGCCGAAGAGGCGCAGCGCCGCGAAGAAGCCCAGGCCCGTCCGCCTTCGGCGCCCTCGAACCCCCGCCCCGCCACCGAGGGCCCGCGCGGCTGAGCGCCGGGCGCCGGCCGAAGCGCCTCCGTGCCGCTCCTAGACGGCAAGTACGAGATCCACGGTGAGCGCCCGCTGGGCGCCGGGATCACCGCGTTCGACGCTACCGACCCGGACGGGAACCCCGTCCGGGTCGAGTGGATCGACGACCTACCGGACGCCGATGCCGAGGCCGCCTTCGAACGCCATCGCCGGCTGCTCAAGCGCCTCGCGCGCGAGGGGCGCGCGACCCTCCAAGACGTCGTCGGCCGACCCGGCGCGCACTTCGTCGCCTGGTACGCACCGCCCGACGGCGCCCCCAAGGCGCACGACGCCGAACTCGACGAGCTCCTCGCCGCCGCCGGGTACGACCCGGCGGCGGCCGACGTGCGCCGGATCGACGGGCGCCCGCAGCTCCTCGGTCTCCCCTTCCGCCCGAGCACCGTGCCCGTGCTCGCGCGCGACGACGCGGCCGCCGTCCGCCCGCCCGCGCGCCGGCCGTGGCCTTGGACCTGGCGAGCTTGGGCTTGGGGGGCGGCGTTCGCGGCTGCCGCGGTCGCCCTCGCGCTCACGGGCTTCCTGGCCCGCACCAACGACCGCGTGGTCGTGGTGCCCGCGTCGTTGGGCGAACCGTACGAGGCGGCGGCGGCGCGCCTGCAGGCGCTCGGGTTGGGGGTCGAACCGATCGTGGTGGCGACGGCCGACGCCCCCGCCGGTTCGGTCGTCGCGGTCGACCCGGAACCGGGAACGACCATGCGCCCCGGACGCACCGTGCGGGTGAGCGTCGCGCTCCCGCCCGGCTCGGTGGCGCCGACGGCGATCCCGCGGCTGATCGGCCTCGATCAGGACGCGGTGGCCGCGCGACTCGCCACCGAGGGACTGGAGCTCGGGCGGCGGGTGACCGTGCACGCGGCGGCACCGGCCGGCGTCGTGTTGGCGCAGGCGCCCGCCGCCGGCGCGACGGTCGGACGCGGCTCGGTCGTCGACGTCGTCGCGTCGCTCGGTCCCGTTCCGGAGCGCACGTTCGTGCCGAACCTGGTCGGCCGTGCGCTCACGGACGCGCGCTGGCTCGCCACGCTCGCCGGCTTGAGCTCGGAACAGGTGATCGTCGAGCGGCTCGCCGCGGAACGCGTCGAGGCGGACACCGTCCTCGCCCAGTCGCTGGCGCCGTACGCGTCGGTGCCGGTCGCGACCTCGGTCCTGCGGCTCGTGGTCGCCGAGCCGGCCGTGGCGTCCGCGGAGACGGGGCTCCCCCCCTTGGGCGGCCTCGACGAAGCGCGCGCGCGTGCGCTGGCCGTCGGCTTCGACGTGCGCACCGAGTACGTGTCCCACGCGGGCTTGCCCGACGGCGTGGTGGCCCAATCGCTGCCGGCCGGCGCGACGCCGTCCGATGGACCGCTCGTCTTGACGGTCAACGCCCAGCCGGTGCCGGTACCGCGCCCCGACCCGACGGTCGTGGTCCGCGCCCCGGAGCCGCGCGAGGTCGGCTACCTCTGGTTCGTCGAACCGGGCATCCCCCCCGTGGTCGCCGAGGTGACGGCCACGACGTTGGAGGGCGAGACCACGCTCGTCGACCGGCGCGTGGTGCAAGGTGGTCAGAGCGTCGAGGGGGCCTGGTCGACGACGTACCCCGGGGTCGTGCGCTTCGACCTCACGCTCAACGGCGAACCGTACGGCGGGTCGGTGCGCGTGCCCTGACCCCGCGCTGCCGCGCGTGCCGCGACCGGTCGCCGCGCGCGCGACCAGGGTGTATGGTGGCGTCCGACGATGTGGGCCGACGTTCATCGCCCGTGACCGATACGAATCGCCGCCGCCCGCGCGGCCGCACCACCGCCTCTACCCCGTCCTGGCCCCCCGCCGACGCCCGAAGGGATCCCCCGTGTTCCTCCAAACCCTGCGCGATCTGAGCGGCTACGTGCGTCGCTACCCGAGGCCCTACGCCCTGGGCCTGACGCTGCTCGTCGCCTTCGCGTTCTTCACCACCCTCGCGCCGCTCGTGATCGGCCGGGCGATCGACGCCTTCCTCGCCGGCACCATGACCATGACGACCATCTGGGGCTACATCGGCGCGCTGATCGGGATCGGCGTGGGTGGCGCGACCGCGATGATCGTCACGCGGCGCACGCTGCTGAACGCCTCGTGGGAGATCCAGTTCGACATCCGCCGCGACCTGTTCACGCACTTCACGCGCCTCGACCCGTCCTATTACGACGACCACCGGGTGGGCGACCTGATGGCGCGCCTCACGGCCGACCTCAACGCCGTGCGCATGCTCATCGGCGTGGCGGTGTTCATGGGGACGAACACCAGCCTGGTGCTCGGGTTCACCCTCTTCCGGATGTTCCAGTTGAACGTCGGGCTGTCGCTCCTGACCCTCGCGATCGTCCCCTTCATCACGCTGACCTTCTTCATCCTCCTGCGCATCATCCACCGGCGCTACGAGAAGGTCCAGGAGCAGTTCTCCGAGGTCTCGGCGATGGCGCAGGAGAACTTCTCCGGCATCCGGGTGGTCAAGGGCTTCGGGATCGAGCACCGCGAGGTCGACGACTTCAAGCGCCTGAACGACGAGTTCATCCGGCGCAACCTGGCGCTCACCAAGGTCGACGGGCCGCTGTTCCCGCTGATGGAGCTGATGTTCGGCATGACCATCTCGGTGCTGCTGCTCGTCGGCGGCCGGCTGGTCCTGGGCGTCGGCAGCGAGCTGACGATCGGCCAGTTCTCGTCGTTCGTCTTCCTGTTCGAAGGCATCCAGTGGCCGATCATCGCGCTCGGCTGGATCGCCAACCTGCTCCAGCGCGGCTCGACCTCCTGGCACCGGCTGCGCCAGATCCTCGACGTCCCCAGCAAGGTCACCGACGACCGCGACACCCGCGTCGACGTGACCGACCTGCGCGGCGACATCGAGTTCCGCGACGTCAGCGTGCACATGGACGGCCGCCCGGCGCTCGACCGCGTCAGCTTCCGCATCCCCGCGGGCCAATCGGTGGGCATGACCGGCCGGACCGGTTCGGGCAAGACGCTGATCGTCAAGCTGGTCGCGCGCCTGCTCGACCCGGACGAGGGGCAGGTGCTGATCGACGGCATCGACGTCCGCCGCATCCCGGTCGCGGTGCTCCGGCGCCGGATCGGCCTCGTCCCGCAGGAGCCCTTCTTGTTCAGCGACTCGATCGCCGAGAACATCGCCTACGGCGTCCCGGAGGGCGACGACGCCGCCGCCCTCGAGGCGCGCGTGCGCGCGGTCGCCCGCATGGCGCAGCTCGAGAAGGACGTCGACGACTTCCCGCTGGGCTTCACGACCCCGCTCGGCGAGCGCGGCGTCACGCTCTCGGGCGGCCAGCGGCAGCGCACCGCCATCGCGCGCGCGCTCATCCGCGAGCCGCGCGTGCTGATCTTCGACGACGCGCTCTCGGCGGTCGACACCCAGACCGAAGCCGACATCCTCGAAGGGCTCCGTCAGGCGCAGCAGGGGCGCACGACGCTCGTCGTCGCGCACCGCGTGTCGGCGTTCCAACACGCGGACCGGGTGCTCGTCCTCGAGGACGGAAGCCTGGTCGAGGACGGCGACCACGAGACGCTGGTCGCCAAGGACGGCTGGTACGCGGACATCGTCCGAAGGCAGCAGCTGGAACAAGACCTGGAGACCGTATGACGCCGCCCATGAAGCCCACCGACGACGCGCCGCGTCGTCCGCTCGCCGACCCGACCGTCGGCGGGATGGTCGACCCGGACTACGACGTCGAGCGCGAGAAGGCGGACCATCGGGCGCGCCGCCGCACCACCCGCCGCGGCATGAAGGCCGAAGGGAAGCTCGACGAGGACGGCGAGAAGATGGTGGCCGGCTTCGACCGCAACCTCTCGCGGCGGCTCCTCGGCTACCTCAAGCCCTACCGCGGACCGATGATCGGCGCGGTCGCGCTGTTGCTGGTCTACTCGGCGATCGTGCCGGCCTTCCCGCGGCTGGTGGCCACCGCGGTCGACCGCTTCATCGTCGCGAGCGTCGCGCCCTACGACGGCTGGACGGTCGACGAGCGCCTGGCCGGCCTGCTCGGCATCGTCGCGGTGTACCTGGGGCTGCGGCTCCTGAACTTCGGGTTGCGCTACGGCTACACCTACCTGGTCGCCTGGATCGGCCAGCACGTGATCTACGACCTGCGTCGCGACACCTTCGAGAAGATCCAGCGGCTGCACCTCGGTTTCTTCGACCGCACTCCGGTCGGGCGCCTGATCACCCGCATCACCAGCGACGTCGAGGCGATCCAGACCGCGATGACCGACGGCGTGGTCGGCCTGATCGCCGACGTCGGCCTGATCATCGGCCTGACCATCTACATGTTCACCATCGATTGGCGCCTGGCGCTCGTGACCCTGACGATCATGCCGGTGCTGTTCCTGACGCTCAACTACCTGCGGCGCCGGATCCGCGACGCCTTCCGGGTGGTGCGGCTGCGCACCTCGCGGTCGAACGCCTTCCTCGCCGAGAACCTGAGTGGCATGACCACGGTGCAGCTGTTCAACCGCGAGCAGCGCAACGCCCGCCGCTTCGA
>JAABRX010000047.1 GCA_011390675.1 Trueperaceae bacterium
CGCGGTGCGTCGTCGGGCTCGCTCAGGCGATGGCCACGAGTTGGAGTTCGAAGGTCAGGGCTTGACCCGCCAGCGGGTGGTTGGCATCGAGGGTGATCGAGTCGTCCCCGGTCTCCGCGACGGTGACCGGCATGGCGCCGCCGTCCTCGCGGCGCAGCTGCAACTGCATGCCGATCTCCACCTCCATGCCGTCCGGGAGCTGCTCGCGCGGGACCTCGATCAACAGCTCCTCGCGGCGCTCGCCGTAGGCTTCGTCGGGCGGGATGCGGACGGTCTTGGCGTCGCCGACGGTCATGCCGGCGATGGCTTCGTCGAACCCGCCGATCACCTGACCCTGACCGAGCGTGAACGCGAGCGGATCGCGCCCCTCGGAGGCGTCGAAGACCGAGCCGTCGTCGAGACGACCGGTGTAGTGGACGTGGACGGTATCGCCGGCTTTGGCGGTGCTCATGGGTGACTCCTCTTCCGATCGCCCAGGCGGGAGTCCCGTGGATCCGACCCCGGGCGGGTCGCCACGGCGGTCGCGCGGGCGCGCCGACACCCTAACCCCGACCACCGGACGCGATGTCGGCCCGGCCACCGGAGCGCCTGCACGCACCGGCGAGCGGCGCTAGTACCCGACCGCCTGCCCGTCCTTGCGGTGATCGGAGCCCGCCACGTAGCCGTCCTCGGCGCGCCAGATCAGCTGCGCTCCGCCGAACCCGAAGCTGGCCTCCGGTGCGGTCGCGGTCACCACGTGCCCCAGCGCCCGCAGGCCGTCGAGGACCGCCGGTGGGAACGAGCTCTCGATCGCGACCTCGCGGCCCGCCACGACGCGCCAGCGCGGGGCATCGGACGCCGTCTGCGGGTTCTGACCATGACCCACCATCCGCAACACCATCTGGAGGTGGCCCTGCGCCTGCATCGGCCCCCCCATCACGCCGAAGCTGCAGCGCGGCGCGCCCCCCTCGGTCAGGAACGCGGGGATGATCGTGTGGAACGGGCGCTTGCCGCCTGCGACCTGGTTGGGGTGGCCCGCCTCGAGCACGAAGCCGGCCGCGCGGTTCTGCATCGAGATGCCGGTGCCGGGCACGACGACGCCGCTTCCGAACCCGAAGTAGTTCGACTGGATCAGGCTCACCATGCGCCCCTCGGCGTCGGCGGCCGTCAGGTAGACGGTGCCACCGCGCTTGGGGGTGCCGTGGCCGGGGTCGCCGGCCCGCGCCGCGTCGATCGCCCGCGCCCGCTCCGCGAGGTACCCGTCGTCGAGCAGGTCGGCGGCGGCGACCTCGCGCATGTGGTCGGCGTCGGCGATGTAGCGCTCGGCATCGGCCAGCGCGAGCTTCATGGCCTCGATCTGCAGGTGCAGCCACGGCGTGGAGTCGAGCTCGAGGCCGTCGAAGCCGGGCACGTGGCGCAAGATGCCGAGCGCGATGAGCGCCGCGAGCCCCTGGCCGTTCGGCGGGATCTCGTGCAGCTCGGTTCCCTTCCATTCGGTCGCCACGGTGCCGACCCAGTCCGCGCGGTGGCCGCCGAGGTCGTCGGCGTCCAACAGCGCGCCGTGCGCCCGCGCGTGGCCCACGATCGCATCGGCCAACGCGCCGCGGTAGAAGGCCTCGCCCCGGCTGGCCGCGATCGCCTCGAGCGTCGCAGCCTGGTCCGGGAAGCGCCACGTGGCGCCCGCAGCGGGCGTGCGGCCCCCCGGCGCGAAGGCGCGGCCCCAATCCGGATGGTCGACGAACCCAGGCGCCGACATCGCCCACGCGCGCGCCGTGATGGGCGACACGGGGAAGCCATCGCGCGCGTACCCGATCGCCGGCTCGAACAGCGCCTCGAACGGCAGGCGGCCGAAGCGGCGCGAAAGCTCGACCCAGGCCGACACCGCGCCCGGCACGCTCACGGAATCCCAGCCCCGCAGCGGCATCGCGTCCCGACCGGCGAACCGCGCGGGCGTCAACGTCCGCGGGCTGCGCCCCGACGCGTTGAGGCCATGGAGCTCGGTGCCGTCCCAGAGGATCGCGAACGCGTCCGAGCCGATGCCGTTGGAGGTCGGCTCGACGACCGTGAGCGCGATGGCGGTCGCCACGGCGGCGTCGATCGCGTTGCCGCCCTGCAGCAGCATGCGAAGCCCGGCTTGCGCCGCGAGCGGCTGCGAGGTGGCGACCACGTTGCGCGCCAGGACCGGCATGCGCTTCGAGGGGTAGGGGAATTCGTACTGCACGGGCACCTCCATCGCGTCCTGAGGGCGCTATCGGAAGAAGGCGATGCCGACGACCCCGCCGGCGACGATCAGGATGGCGGGGTGGACGCCGAGCTGGATGGACAGCGCGAACGAAGCGATCGCGACGACCCACAGGCCCGCGTTCGCGAGCCACTGGGGCGGGGTCCCGAGGGCGCTGGGCACGAACTGGACCACCACGAGCGCCAGCAACGCGATCACGACCGGTCGCACCCCCTTGAGGAAGGCGGCGACGGCGGGCAGGTCGCGGTACTTGAGGTAGAGGCCGCCCAGCACGATCATCGCCACGATCGTCGGCACCGACAGGGCCAACAGCCCCGCGAGCGCGCCGAGCGGGCCCGCGACCTGGTACCCGACGTACCCGGCGAGCTTGGTCGCGATCGGGCCCGGGAGCGCGTTCCCGAACGCGAAGGCGGTCAGGAACTCCTCCTGGGTCATCCATTCGCGCAGGCCGACGACCTCGGCCTCGATGAGCGGGATCATCGACGGACCCCCGCCGAACCCGAAGACGCCGATGCGGAAGAAGGAGACCGTCAGGTCGATGAGGTCGCGCACGCGAGGGCTCCAGACCGGGGCTCAGGCAGCGGCGCGCGGGTCGGTCCCGGCGCGTGCGCTGGCCCCCAAGGGCGTCGAGGTCCCGAGGTCGTCGATCGTTCCGCGGGCGCGGGAGGCATCCGGTGCGCGACCACCACCTCGATCGCCACCGAGCATGTCACGCGGTCCCGTCCTCGGGATCGTCGTCCGGCGCCGGTCCGGTACCCTCGGGCGGCTCGACCGGCGTCGTCGCCGCCCGCACGAAGCGGGGCACGAAGGCGAACCCGACCCCGTACCCCACCGCCACGAGCGCCAGGCCGGCGAGCAGGAACGGCGGGCGTTGCGCCGAAAGCGCCGCGAGCGCGAGGAACCACGCTGGGACCGACAACAGGACCGCCGCGGTGATCGCGCCCGCGAGCGCCGCCCCCTTGCCGGCCGACCGGCTCGCCGCCCACGCGAGGCCGCCCCCGAGGGGTAGGTGCAGCGCCGCGAACGCCACGAGCACGCCCGCGACCCAATCGTTCGGGCGCGGAGGCGTCGGCAGCGCCGCGAACAGCACGGCGCCGACGACCGCGGCGAGCGCGACCTGGCCCAGGAACACGGCCGCGTACGTCAAGCGCAACGCCGAACCGGCCACCCCCGCGGTGGGGACGTCGGCGGCGAGGAACGGGGTCAGGGGCGAGCGCATGCGGCGCGGTCCACGCCCGGACGGCGCGCGGCCGATCAGTGGTCGGCGTCGGCGTCGTCGGTGTTCGCGACGAGCCAGCCACCGAGCCCGATCATCGCGGCCGAGAAGGCGATCAGGCCGACCAAGACGAGCGTCGCGTAGATGGAGATGGACACGAAGGTGCTCACGGGCGTGAGTCTACCAGGGCGACCGGCACGGGGCGCCAGCGCCGGAGCAGCGCGACGAAGCGCGCCAGGAGGGCGGCGCCGGCCACCCCGAGGCCGAGCACGAGCCCCCACCACAGCCCAACCCCACCCAGACCCAAGCCGAACGCGAGCGCGACGCCGCCGCCGATGCCGACCAACCAGTACGACACGAGCGTGATGAGCATGGGCGCGCGCGTGTCCTTCAACCCGCGCAGCGCCCCGATGGCGCTCACCTGGAGCCCGTCGAACAGCTGGAACGCCGCCGCGACGCCCAGGAAGGCGACCGCATGGCCGACGACGACCGCGCTCGCCGGGTCGCCGAGGTCGAGGTAGAGGCCGACGATCGTGCGGGGCGCGAACAGGAACAGCGCCGCGGACGCGACCATGGTGAGCAGCGCCAGCCCGATCCCCACGGCCCCGGCCGCGCGCGCGCCGAGCGGATCGCCGCGCCCGACGGCATGCCCGACGCGGGCCGACGTCGCGATCCCGAGCGCCAACGGGACCATGAAGGTGAGCGAGGTCGTCTGGATGGCGATCTGGTGCCCGGCGAGCTCCGGGGATCCGATGCGCCCCATCAGCATGGCCGAAACCGCGAACAGCCCGGTCTCGAAGCCGACCGTGACCGAGATCGGCCAGCCGAGGCGCAGCAGCTCGCGCGCGGTCGCGCCGTCCCAGCGCCAGCGGCCGCCGAGCGCCGATGGCCAGCGGTAGCGCCACGCGACGTACCCGAACGCCAGCACCGCCATCGCCGCGTACACGAGGCTGGTGGCGACGCCGGTGCCGGTGAGCCCGAGCGCCGGGAACCCCCAGCGCCCGAACATGAACGCCTGGTTGCCGAGGATGTTCAGGCCGATCCCCACGAAGGCGACGACCATCAGCGGCCGCGTGTGGCCCTGCCCCTCCAGGTACGCGCGCAGCGCCGTGAACACGAGGAACGGCCCCATCGACCAGGCAACGGCGCGCAGGTAGCCCGACGCCAACTCCACCGCGATCGGGTCCTGCCCCAGCACCCGGAGCAGCGCCGGCATCGCCCACAGCGCCGCCATCGACGGCGGCGTCAGGAGCAGCGCCCACAAGAGCCCCTGCCGGAGCGCGCGCACGGCCTCCTCCGGACGGCGCGCACCCGTCGCCTGAGCGACCAGCGGGCCGACCGCGAAGAGCATCGACGAGAGCACGATCGCGACGAAGAAGAACGCGACGCTTCCGAGCGCGATGCCGGCGAGCGCGTCCGGCCCCAAGCGCCCCGCCATCACGGTGTCGACGAACCCCATCGCGTGCTGCGCCAACTGAGCCACGGCCAGCGGCAGAGCGACCGCGACCAGCACCGGGATCTCACGTCGCACGGCTCCGAGCACGCCCGCCAATCTACCGCAACGGGGTCCCCGAGCCGGGCGCAGCTCGAATCGGCGACCACGCACCTTCTCATCGGCCGGACGGTACGTTGGGGCATGGCCAGAATCGCCGTCGTCGTCCTGATCGTGCTCGTCGCCGCCGTCGCGGTGGCGTGGCGCTTCGAACTGCTTCCGAACCCCTTCGCGCGCGACCCCGGACCGCCCCCGGTGCCCGCGGTCCTCGTCGCGCTCAGCGAGGGGGACGACGCGGCGCTCGAGGCGGCGCTCGCCGCCGGCGCCGACCTGGCGGTCCTCGACGCCGAGGGGCGCCCGCCGCTCCACGTCGCCGCACTGGCCGGGCGCAGCGACGCGCTGGCGGCGCTGCTCGCCGCCGGGGCCGAGGTCGACTGGGCGGCGGCCGACGGCACGACGGCGCTGCACCTCGCCCTGCGCCACGCGCCGGATCCGCGCGCGCCCCTGCTGCTCCTCAACGCCGGCGCCGACCCCACGGTCCGCGATGCGAGCGGTCAGGGGGTGGTCGAGCATGCGAACGCCAACGGTGCCGTGCGCAGCAGCGGCCTCTACCCACGGCTGCGCGAGCTCGCGGACGCGCCGTTCCACCGCGGCTGGCCGAGCGGCTACGTGCTGCCGGTGCCCGGCTCGACCATCAGCTCACGCGCCGCGCATTGGCCGAACGCGCCGCGCGCGTACCGCAACGGCACCCACGAGGGCTTCGACTTCTACGACCGCGCCGTCAGCGGCGCCACCCAGATCGCCTACGGGACGCCGATCGTCGCCGTGGCCGACGGCACCGTCGTGCGCGCCGACCACGGCTACGTGGAGCTGTCGATCACCGCGTACGAGGCGATCATCGAGGAGGCCCAACGCGTGCTCTCCACGCCGCCCGAGGTCCTCGACCAGCTGCGCGGTCGTCAGGTGTGGATCGAACACGCGGGTGGCTACACGAGCCGGTACGCGCACCTCTCGGAGATCCCGGTCGACCTGGAGGTCGGCGCCAAGGTCACCCAGGGGCAAGTCGTGGGCCTCACGGGCAACTCGGGCACCGTCGAGGCGGCCGAGGGCACCCGCGACGACCCGCATCCGCACGTCGAGGTCTGGCGCGGAGCCACCTACCTGGGGCAGGGGCTCGAACCGGCGCAGATCTTCGAGCTCGCCGGCCAACTCTTCGGCCTCGGCGCGCTACCGCCGGCGTGGGGGCCCTGAAGGTCGCGGACGGTCCAGCGCGACACGGAGAACCGCCCTCGGAGCACAGGCCCCGAGGGCGGTTCGGTTCGACGGGCGCCCGACCGGTCAGACGTTCTGGATCTCGACCTTGCGCACCTTGGCCTCGGCCACCTTGGGCATGCGCAGCGTGAGCATGCCGGCCTGGACGCGCGCGTCGATCGCATCGGTGTCGACGCCGGATGGGAGCCGGATCGTGCGGGTGAAGGCGCCGCGGGGCATCGTGCGCACCCAGTACCGGCGCGCTTCCTCGGTAGATGCCGCGGGCAGTTCGGCGCGGACCGTGAGCTGCCGTCCCTCGACCGCGACGTCGATGGCCTCGGCCGTGAGGCCGGGGACGCCGAGCTCGAAGACCAGCGCCTCGTCGGTCTCGTACAAATCCATCGCGACGGGGACGTCGGAGCGCGCTGGGAACGCGTCTTCGAACAGGCGCTCGAAACCGTCGAACAGGTCTTCGGGCGTGGCGACGCGGGCGACGGGGAACGGGCGGGCGGAACGAACGAGGGCCATGGTCACCTCCAGAGCATGGGTCGCGAACGACGACCCTTCATCACCAAGGAGGATAAAACCTGAGTGCTACCGTGTCAAGTTGTCTGCGTACCCAGGGTCTCTGGCGCTCACCAGGGCAAGTTGAACCCCGCGTGGTGCTCGCTCGCGTAGTACGCCTCGATCTCGTCGGGGATCCCCTTGACGTCGTCGACCACCTTGAACAGGTGCAGGTCGTGCTCGGCGATGGTCCCGGCGCGCACCAGCGTCCCCTGCAGCCATTGGAGGAGCCCGCGCCAGTACTCGACCCCCACGAGGAAGACCGGGAAGGGCTTGATCTTCTTGGTCTGGATCAGCGTGAGCGCCTCGAACAGCTCGTCGATCGTGCCGAAGCCGCCCGGGAAGACGACGAACGCGGTCGAGTACTTCACCAACAACACCTTGCGCACGAAGAAGTAGCGGAAGTTGACGCTGTCGGTCTGATAGCCGTTGGGCGCCTGCTCGTGTGGGAGAGCGATGTTGAGCCCGATGCTGCGGCCCCCCGCCTCGAAGGCCCCTTTGTTGCCGGCCTCCATGATGCCGGGGCCGCCGCCCGTGACCACGGTGTAGCCACGGTGCGCGAGGTCGGCGGCGAGCTGCTCGGCGCGCTGGTAGTCGGGGCTCTCGGCACCTTTTCGGGCCGAGCCGAAGATGGTGACGGCCTTCTGGACGTCGGCCATCTCCTCGAAGCCGTTCGTGAACTCCCCGAGGATGCGGAACATGCGCCAAGCGTCCTCCGCCAGCGCGTCGATCACGTATTGCCGTTCGATGCGTTCCATGCAGCAGGCTAACCGAGGACCGCTTCGACGAGCGTCGCCAAGTCCGGTTCCAGACGATCGGGAGCGGCCTCGGCCAAGGCCTCGGCGTCGTGCGTTCCCCAGGTCACCGCGAACGTGGCGAGGCCCGCGGCCTTGCCCGCACCCACGTCGTGGGTGGTGTCGCCCACCATCCAGGTCCCGTCGGCATCCAACGCCGCGAGCGCCCGGTGCACCACGTCGGGCGCCGGCTTGTGGGGGAAGCCGTCGGTCCCTTGGACGTGGTCGAGCGCCTCCGTGAGCCCCATCGCAGCCACGAAGCGCGTCGCCATGTCGCTCCGTTTGGTCGTCGCCACCGCGAGCAGGAAGCCATGCCCACGCAGCTCCGCGAGCATCTCCGGGACCCCCGGGAACGGCCGCGACGTGCGCGTGAACCGCTGCGGATAGATGCGTCGGTACGCGTCGACGAGCGCGGCGATCCGCTCCGTGGGCGCGAAGTCGGCGTACATCGCGTCGAGCGGCAACCCGACCCGACCCCGGACCGCCTCCGCCGCGGGTGGCGTCAGGCCCAGCTCGGTGAAGGCGTCCTGGAACGAGCCGACGATGTCGGGCAAGGAGTCGACGAGGGTACCGTCGAGGTCGAAGACGATCGCGCGGGGCCGAAGGCCGGGTCGAGGGAGGGGTCGAGGCATGCGCCACGCTACCCGCGCGGACGCGGCGCGGAGGTCACGCGCGCAGGTAGGCCACCGTCACGCCATGACCGCCCTCGTACGGGACGGCGTCCTCGAAGCGCTCGACCCGCCGCTCGTCGCGCAGGTACCGACGCACGGCGTCGCGCAGGGCGCCGGTCCCCTTGCCGTGGAGGATGCGCACGCTCGCGACCTTGAGCGCCTGCGCCTCCTCGACGAAGGCTCGGACCTTCTCGAGGGCGTCCTCGACGCGCTCGCCGCGCACGTTGAGCTCGTCCTCGAAGCCGGCGCCGGGCGCCACCGGCGCGGCGACCTTGGCGGGCTCCGCCCCACGCACGAGCGTCGCTTCGCTCCGTGGCACCTCGACCTTGAGCAGGCCCAACTGGACCAGGAGCGCGTCGCCGCGCTCCTCGACGACGGGACCTTCGGCCCCGTACGCCTCGACGCGTACGACCGAGCCGACCCCGAGCGTCGGGCCGGTGGGCGCCTTGGGCACCCGCGGCGCCTTCGCCTTGGTCTCGCGCCTGAGCTGCGCGATCGCCTCGACCGCCTTGCCGCGCTGGGCCGGGTCCGCCTTCGCGACCGCGCGGGCGGACCGCGCGCGCTCCATCGTGTCTTGAAGGAGCGCGTCCGCTTTGGCGGCGGCGCGCTCGAGCAACGCCGCCTCCTGGCCGCGCAGCTTCTCGATCTGCGCCCGCAGCACCTCGGCCTCGCCCACCGCCGCGTCGCGCGCACCGCGGGCCTGGTCGAGCTGGCCCTGCAGCGCCTCGCGCTGGCGCTCCAGCGTCTCGAGGAGCCGCTCCAACCGCGCCCCCTCGGGACCGAGCACCTCGGCGGCGCGCTCGAGCAGCGCCGCGCCCAGGCCCACCCGCTCGGCGATGGCGAGCGCGTACGAGCGCCCCGGCTGGCCGACGACCAACTCGAACGTAGGGCGCAGGCGCTCGACGTCGAAGCGCATGGCGGCGTTGCGCACCCCGGCGCGCTGCGCCGCGAAGACCTTGAGGGGCGCCAAGTGGGTGGTCACGACCCCGAAGGCCCGCTGCGCCAACACCTGCTCCAAGATCGCCTGCGACAGCGCCGCCCCCTCATCGGGATCGGTGCCCGATCCGAGCTCGTCGATCAGCACGAGGGTGTCGGGACCCGCGTGCTCGACGATGCGCTTGAGGTTGGTCAGGTGCGCGGCGTAGGTCGACAGCGACGCCTCGATGCTCTGCTCGTCGCCGATGTCGGTGAGCACGGCCCGGAACGCCGGCAAGGTCACCCGGCCCGGCCGCGCCCCATCCGAACCGGCCGCCACGAACAGCCCCGCATGCGCCATCAGCACGGCCAAACCGAGCGTCTTCAGGAGCACGGTCTTGCCCCCGGCGTTGGGGCCGGTCAGCACCAACAGCCGCGCCGCGTCGTCGAGGAACACGTCGTTGGGCACGCAGCCCTCGATGAGCGGGTGGCGGGCACCCGGCAGTCGGACCGGCAGATCGGCGCCGACCTCGGGGCGCGCGAGCGCCCAATCGCGCGCCAGGCGCGCGGCCGCGGCCACCAGGTCGAGCTCCTGGAGCGCCTCGAGGGTCGAGGCCAGCGCCGGGTCGAACGCCAACCGCTGTCCGAGCGCCACCAGGATGCGCCGAACCTCGTCGCGCTCCTCGAACTCCAGCAGCGCCAACTCGTTGTTCATCGGCACGACCGCGGCCGGTTCCACGAACACCGTCGCCCCGGAGTCCGACGTGTCGAGCACCAGTCCGGGCACGCGCGACTGCGACGAGGCCTTCACGGGGATCACGTAGCGGTCGCGCCTCAGCGTGACGATGGGGTCTTGGACGTGCGTGGCGTACTGCTGCAGCAGCTGCGCCATGCGCTCGCGGATGCGGCCGCGCAAGGGTTGCAGTCGGCGCCGGATCTCGCGCAGCTTGGGTGTGGCGTCGTCGCGCACCTCGCCTTGGGCATCGAGCTGCTCGCGCACCAACCGGAGCGCCGCGTCGAAGCTCCCCATGCGGGTCACCAGATCGGTCAGCCGTGGCCGCCCCGAGGTGGCCACGGCGCGCTTGACGGTGGCGGCCGAGTCCATGGTGTAGGCGATCGCCAGGCATTCGGGGCCCTCGAGGATGCCCCCGTCCACGACCCGCTCGACCAACGGGCGCACGTCCTCGACGCCGCCGAGGGCGATCGCGTCGCCCGTCAGGGCCTCGTCCACGCGCTCATGCGCCTCGGCCAGCGCGTCCAGGTCGAGGTCGGGGCGCACCGCCCGCGCGCGCGCCTGACCCGCGAGGGTCTGACAGCGCTCCGCGAGGGCGTCGAGGACGCGCTCGAAGGCGAGCTTGTCGAGGGTGGTCGGGGCGACGTGCATGCCGTCCACGAGCCTACCCGACCGACCGGTCTCGGTGCGTCGCCCTACACCGCGGCGGCCTGGATCGCGGTGAGCGCGATCGTGTAGACGATGTCGTCGACCAGCGCGCCGCGCGAGAGGTCGTTGACCGGTCGGTTGAGGCCCTGCAGCATCGGCCCGACCGCCACCACGTGGGCGCTGCGCTGGACGGCCTTGTACGTGGTGTTGCCGGTGTTGAGGTCCGGGAAGATGAGCACGGTCGCGCGGCCCGCCACGACGCTGTCGGGCGCCTTCTGGCGCGCGACGTCGGGGGCCGTGGCGGCGTCGTACTGCAGCGGCCCGTCGATCACCAGCTCCGGCCGCCGCTCGCGCGCGATCCGGGTCGCCTCGCGCACCTTGTCGACGTCGCTGCCCGCCCCCGAGGTACCGGTGCTGAACGACAGCATCGCCACCCGCGCGGGGATGCCGAAGGCCTCGGCGGACGCGGCGGTCTGGAGCGCGATGTCGGCGAGCTCCTCGGCGTTCGGGTCCGGGTTGATCGCGCAGTCCGCGAAGGCGACCACCTGCTCCGGGAGGCACATGAAGAAGACCGAGCTGATGAGCTTGGCGCCCGGGCGGGTGCGGATGAGCTGCAGCGCGGGCCGCACGGTGTCGGCGGTGGTGTGCACCGCGCCCGACACCAAGCCGTCGACCTCGCCTTGGGCCAACATCATCGTCCCGAGCACCACGGTGTCGCTGAGCTGCTCGCGCGCGAGCGTGGCGTCGAGCCCCTTGTGCTGGCGCAGCGCGACCATGGGCGCCACGTACCGCTCCCGGCGGTGCTTGGTGGACTCGAGCACCTCCAGTCCCTCGGGCAGCGCCACGCCTTGGCTGGCCGCGACGCGCTCGATCTCGTCGCGGCGCCCGAGGAGCACGCAGCGCGCGATGCCGCGCTCCTGGCACTCGGCCGCCGCCCGGATCGTGCGCGGCTCTTCTCCCTCGGGCAGGACGATGCGCTTGTCGGCCGCGCGGGCGCGGACCACGAGCCGGTGCATGAAGGCCGCCGGCGACAGCCGCGGTTCGCGGTCGGTCGCCACCCGCTCGCGCAGGTAGGCCGTGTCGAGCTCGCTGGCGACCGCGTCCATCACCCGCTCCATGCGGTCGAGGTCGTCGATCGCCACCTCGAGGTTGATCGCAGCCGCGCGCGCCGAGGTCACGTACGAGTCGGTATCGACCGTCAGGACCGGCAGTCCGGTCTCGAAGGCCTTGCGGCAGAGCTCGAGCACCGTCGGATCGGGGTCGATGCCGCCGGTCAGCACCACGCCGGCGAGCGGGACGCCGTTGAGCGCCGCCATGCAGGCCGCGACGAGCACGTCCTCGCGGTCGCCGGGCGTGACGATCAGCGCGTCGGGCCGCAGTCGGTGGGTCATGTTGCGCAGGGTGCGCCCCACCATCGAGACGTCGATCACCCGACGGGTGGCCATCTCGCCCTCGTGCAGCGTGCGCGCGCCCAGGTGGCGCGCGACGTCGAGCACCCGCGGCGCGGCGAACTGCGGCTGCCACGGGATGGCGCCGATGAGCGCGAGCCCTTGCTGCAGGAGCGGCACCTCACGGCGCAGCGCCTCGGCGTCGAGCTCGCGTTCGATCGGGATGGCGCCGGTCCGCGTTCCCCCCACCACCTCGAGGGTGGGCTCGTTCAGGCGGTTGACGATCACGCCCAGGACGTTGGGCGCCGACGCGCCGCCGAACAGCTGGGCGGCCGTCGCGAGGCGGTCGTTGAAGTCCGCGGGCGTCTGGCGCCCGAGCGCGCCGACGAACACGACCTCGGCGTCGAGCGCGCGCGCCACCTCCGCGTTCACGGAGTCGAGGCTCGGGTGCGCACCGGTCGCCACGAGGCCCTCGACCACGACCACGTCGGCCCCCTCGGCGATGCCTTGGAAGCGGGCGATGATCGCCTCGAGCAGGCCCCCGACGTCGCCGACGGCGAGGCGCGCCTCGGCGTCGCGGAAGGGCATGGGCTCCGGCGGCTCGAGCGCGGTGAGCGCGCGCACGAAGTGCGTGGAGCGCTCCGGACCCTCCGCGTCGCCGGGCTGGCGGATGGGTTTGAAGAAGCGGACGCGCAGCCCCTCGCGGTCGAGGGCGCGCACGATGCCGAGCGCCACCGACGTGAGCCCGGCCCCCGACCCGGTGGGGACGACGTAGAAGACGTGGGATCCGGCCATGCGACCATCCTAATCGCCGCCGGCGGGGCACGGGCCCCGCGCGTCCCGTAGGATGATCGAGTCCGACCGAACGCGCACCGTGTCGAGAGGAGTTCGCATGGACGCCCCCAACCCCACCCCGACCCCCACGCCGCCACCCCCGCCGACCGCGGGAAGCTCTGGGCCCATCGGGGGCAAGCCCGACACCGTCGCGCGCTTCCTCGCCTTCTTGATCGACGCCGTCGCCGTGGCCGCGATCGGGCTGGTGCCCGTCATCGGCGGGCTGGTCGGCATCGCCTACGTGCTTACGCGCGACGGCTTGGCGTTCGACTTCATGGACGGCCGCTCGATCGGCAAGAAGTTCATGAAGCTGCGTCCGGTGCGGCTCGACGGTCAGCCCATGGACCTGAACACGTCGCTGATGCGCAACTGGCCGCTGACGCTCGGCTCGCTCGCGCAGGTCCTGATCTACATCCCGGTGATCGGCTGGATCTTGATCCCGTTCGTCGGCGTCGCCGGCCTCGTGATCGCCGTCATCGAGATCCTGCGCGTCATGAACGACCCCGAAGGCCGCCGCTGGGGCGACCAGCTGGCCGGCACCAAGGTGATCGTCGTAGAGAGCTGAGCCCGACCTTTAGGACGCGGGGCCCGCGCGTGTCCGAGACGCACCGTGCGGGCCCCGGCGCACCACGCGCTCGGCGGTATCGTGCCGCGTGACCGCCCCACCGACCGCCTCCCCCGCCCCCAGCGGCTGGCGGCGCGTGCTGTGGGTGATGTTCACCGCGCAGCTCCTCTCGGCGATCGGCTTCTCCACGATCTTCCCGTTCCTCCCGAACTTCGTCGAGCACCTCGGCAGCAGCACCGGCGCACCCGTGTTGCTGATGGTGACGCTGGTGTTCAGCGTCCAGGGGGTCGCGATGGCGATCGCCTCACCGATCTGGGGGGCGCTCTCCGACCGCTGGGGGCGCAAACCGATGGTCGAGCGTGCGATGTACGGCGGGGCGGTGGTGATCCTGCTCATGGCCTTCGTGCGCTCGTCCGAGGAGCTCGTCGCCCTGCGCTTGATCCAGGGCTTGGTCACCGGCGTGGTGTCGGCGGCCACGTCGCTCGTGGCCTCGACCGCGCCCAAGGAGCGCATGGGCTACGCGATGGGCGTGATGCAGACCGCGCTCTGGGCCGGCGTGTCGGTCGGGCCGGTGCTCGGGGGGCTCTTCGAGTACGCCTTCGGGTACCGCGCCGCCTTCGTACTGACCGCCGTCCTGCTCGGCGTAGCCGGCGTGCTGGTGAGCACGTTGGTGCGCGAGTCGTTCGTCCCCCAACCGCGCACCGAACGGACCATGGTCGGCGGCATGGGCGCGGCGTTCGCCCACGTGCTGCGCGCGCCCGGGGTGGGCGTCGTGTTCCTCGTGCGCTTCTCGGCCTGGATGGGGCGCACGATGATCGTGCCGTTCCTGCCGCTCTTCGTGACGGGCCTGATGGCGGGCGCCTCGACCTCGGGCATCGTCACCGGGATGGCGATCGGCGCCGCGTCGGCGACCGGCACGTTCACCTCGATCGCCCTCGGGAGGCTGGGCGACCGCATCGGCCACCGGCCGATCCTGATCGTCGGCTCGTTCGCCACCGCGATCGTGTACGTGCCGATCGCCTTCGTCGAGACGGCCTGGCAGTTGGTCGCGCTCTACGCCCTGACCGGCGCCACCATCGGCGGCGTGCTGCCGGCGATCTCGGCGATGCTCGCGCAGCTGACGGACCGGGGCGAGGCCGGCAGCGTGTACGGCCTCGACAACGCGATCGTCGCCACCGCCCGCGCGGTGTCGCCCGTGGTGGGCGGAGCGCTCGTCGCCGCGGTCGTCGTCGGCCGCGAGCCCGTCGGCACCGATTACGCGGTGGTCTTCTTGGCGGCGGCGGCGCTCTTCGCGATCACCGGGCTGCTGGCCGCCTGGCGGGTGCCGCGCCGCGCGCCGCCGACCCCAGCGGGCGACGCCGCCGGGTAGACTGACGGCGTCACCAGGGGTGCCCCCGCGATCCGCGAGGGCTGAGAGACACCCTAGGAACCTGAACCCGGTCGTGCGGGCGGAGGGAGCGTGACGCGAACGACCCCTCCGCAACGTGTTCGCGTGCAGGTGCCCTTCCCGGTGACGGAAGGACGGTTCCCCATGCGCTTCCGACCCCTCCTGCCGCTGCTCGTGCTCGCGGCCCTGTGCTCGCCCGCCCTCGCCCAACGCGTGGTGCTGATGACCCACGACAGCTTCGCGGTGTCGCGCGACGTCCTCGATGCCTTCACCGAAGCGACCGGCATCGAGGTGGTGCTGCTGCAAGCCGGCGACGCCGGGTCGGCGCTGAACCGCGCCGCGCTGACGCGCGCCCGCCCGGTCGCCGACGTGCTGTTCGGCGTCGACGAGGGTCTGCTCGCGCGCGCCCGCGCCGCCGACGTCTTCGAGCCCTACCGCAGCCCCGAGCTCGCGGCGGTCGCCCCCGCCTACCGGGTGGCCGCCGACGACCTCGCCACACCGGTCACCGTCGGCTTCGTCGGCTTCAACCTCGACCGCGGCTGGTTCGAAGCCACCGGCACGCCGCTCCCGACGTCGCTCGCCGACCTCGCGGACCCGCGCTGGGCCGGCCTGACCGTCGTGACCGACCCGGCGACGTCGAGCCCTGGGCTCTCCTTGCTGCTCGGCACGATCGGCGCGTGGGGCGAGGACGCCGCCTTCGACTGGTGGGCCGCGCTGCGCGCCAACGGGCTCGCGGTGCGCGCCGGTTGGAGCGATGCGTACTACGCGGACTTCACCCGCTACGCGGGCGACCGACCGATCGTCCTCTCCTACGCCAGCAGCCCGGCCGCCGAGGTGCTGTTCTCCGAAGAGCCGGTCGATCCGGATGCGCCACCGACGGTCAACCTGCGGTGCTCCGGCTGCAGCGTGCGCCAGGTCGAGACGGCCGGCGTGCTGCAGGGCGCCGCGAACCCGGACGCCGCCCGCGAGCTGATCGACTTCCTGCTGCAGGAGCCGTTCCAAGCGGACGTGCCGCTGTCGATGTTCGTCTACCCCGTGCGCGATGGGGTCGCGCTGCCCGAAGCGTTCGAGCGCTACGCCGACGTGCCGGCCAGCGAGGAGCTCATGCCGCTTCCGAAGGACCTCGACGGTGCCACGGTGGACGCGTGGATCGCGCGCTGGACCGAGGTCGTGCTCGGCGGCCGCTGAGCGGTCGCCGGGTTCGCCGCCCTCAGGCGCCGGACCCCGTCAGCCCGCGCAGCGCCGCCACGAACCAGCGCGCGACGTCGTCGGGCGAGCGGTCGTAGAAGGCCGCCCAGGCCGCGGCCGTGTCGACGTCGTAGCGATCGGCCGCCGCCCGACGCGCCCCCTCGGCGTCGGCCGCGCCGTGGCTCGCGGCGTCGAGCCACGCCCGCCGCACGGCGTGGCCGACGAGCACGTCCACCACCAGGTCGCCGTCGACCCGGAACGAGGGGTCGGCGGCCACCACCGCGGCGAGGGTCTCGAGCGCCTCGATCGTCAGGTGCCGGTACTCGGGCGACGGCACGCGCTGGAGCAGGTGCTCGACGCGCAGCGCGAAGGTCTTCTCCCCCGCCGTGGTGCTCGCCCGCGACGCCCCCGCGTCGAGCCGGTTGCGGCGGTCGAGCTTGTCGCCGATCACGACCCCGCGCGCGTGCCCGAGCAGCTCCCACACCCGTGCGAAGAACCCCGCCGGCACGCGCGTGAGCGCCCCCTCGCGCTGGCGCCAGCGCCACCAGCCGTCGGTGGGGGCCGGTGCGGTGGGCTCGACGAGCGGCTGCCACGCGACCGCACCCGCGGAGAGCACCAGCCGCTCGCGCTGGCGCAGCCGCGTGCGGAGGTCGTCGCCGCTGGTGAGGACCGCGTCGAGCCGCGCGGCCAACGCAGCCGGCGACGTGCGCGCGAGGAGGTCGTAGCCCTCGTCCGGGGTGACGTCCTTCTCGGCGGCGAGCTGGCTCGCCATCAGCGCGAGCAGGGCGCCGACCCGCAGCGTCAGCACCCCGCGGAAGCGCGCCGGATCGGCGCGCACCAGGTCCGCGAGCGCCACCACCACCTCTTGGGTGAGCGCGCGGTCGCGGACGTCGCCCGGGCCGGGGGCGCGAAGGCGCGCGGCGAGCTCGTCGAGGGGCAGCGGCCGCACCACGGTCGCCTCCTCGCGCCACCCCTTGCCCAGCACGACCGCCTTCTGCGCCACGAGCAGCTCGTCGAGCGCGTCGACGAACGCCGGGTCGAGGCGCTCGAGGAGGCCCGCGACGGTCCGCACGACGCCCCATGCGCGGCGTTCGCCCGCCACCGCGTCGACCTCTTCGAGCAAGTCGCGGACGCTCGCCGTGGCGCCGCCGATCAGCGGCACTTCGGCGTCCAGACCCGAGCGCCGCGCCAGCTCGCTCAGGACGGCCACCTGGTCCTCGAGGTCCTCGCCCACCGCCAGGCGCGCCGCGAGCGAAGCTTCGTCCGCCAGCTCGATCGCGAGCGCGGCGTCCACCGGAAGCGGACCGCCGGGGCCGACGCTGCGCAACCGCCGCACCGGCACCGTCCGCGGGCGCGCGTCGACGTCGTCGCGCCAATCGCCCAGGTCGTCGATGCGCTCGAACGCCGCGCCCGGCAGGAGCGTCGCCAACGCGCCCAGCCGCACCGGCACGCCGTCGACCGCGCCGTCCGCGAGCTCGAGCGCCAGGTCGCGCAGCGCCTCGACGCCGGGGCCCAGGTGCTCGTGGGTGAGGAGCAGCGTCAGCGTCGGCCGGCCGGGTCCGCGGGCATGGCGATGGAGGTACGCGAGCTCGGCGCGGGTGCGGTGCGCCAGCACGGCGGGTTCGCGCGAACGCAGCGACCAGCGGGCGTCGGCGTAGGTGGGCAGGAACACGTAGGGCTCGCCGCGCAGCCGGTACCCGCGCGCCGTGGCCAGGCCGCCCGGGCGCCGCGCAGGGCGTCCCGTCAGCCCGAGTTCGGGCGACGCCCCGACCTGACCCAACGCCACCATGAGCGCCTCGGCGCGACGCACCCGCACCGGCGCGACCTGGTCCGGGGTCTGGAGCGCGACGCCCAAGTCGGCGAACGCGGCCTGCACCACGGCGTCTTCGGCCAGGAGCACCACCTGCACGACCGGGCGGCGCGGGCGCTGGACGCCCACATGGCGTCCGAGCGGATCGAGGTCGGCCGGCGCCAACAGCCCGTCGGCGAGGAGCTCGGCGAGTACCCACAGGCTCTGCGCCCACACCAGCGGGACGTTGTCGTTCGGGACCCGTGGTCGGGTGCCGGGCGCGGCCCGCTCGGCGACCTCTTCGGCGTCGGGAACCCGGTAGACCTCGGGCAACAGCGCCATCCCGTCGCGCGCCACCGCCAGCTCGGCGAGGCGCGCGCGGTGGTGGGCGGCCGCCTCGGCGTCGCCTCGGAAGGTCGCCTCGAGCGCCAGGTACGCGTCGAAGAGCGGCCACTCGGCTTCGATGCCGGCGAAGCGCGCGAGCTCCTCGTGCTCGTAGTGGAGCCGCGCCGGGTCCTCCGCCGGCGTCTGGTGGCCGTCGCGCAGGAAGCGCTTGTAGCCCCAGCGGCCGCCGAGCTTGGCGTGCACGTTCGCGCGGGTGCGCGCGACCAGGGTGGGGTCGTCGACCGCGAAGGCGGGGAAGCCGATCGCCGCGAGCAGCGCGGCATCGACCTCCTTGGAGGCCGACTCGCGCGGCAGCATCGCCTCGAGCACCACCCGGGCACGGGCGACGTCGTCGGGCACGACGTGGATCACGGAACGCTGCGAACCCTGAGCACCGTACAGGTCGAAGCCGTCGAGCGCTTCGAGCGCCGCCTTGGCGAGCGCCACCGAACTGGCGTTCAGCTCGGGGCGGCCGTGGTTGGTCTTGTCGCCGCGCTCCCAGATCCCGTAATCGGGGGTCCGGTACGCGCGCCCGACGTAATGGACCAGGTTCTGGACGAAGCGCACCTCGATCTCGCTCTGGACGATCGGGAGGCCGGACGCGGTCACCTGCGCGAGCTGCAGCAAGAAGAGCGACGTGGCGTCGACCTGCAGGTGGCCCCACGACGCGTCGCCCACGACGGCCAGCCCGCTCGCCGTGCCGTACTTGGCGTGCAGCGCGTCGCGCGGGTCCTGGGTGCGCTTGAAGGCCTCGACCTTGTCGGCCTGGCGCATCATCGCGCCCAGGAGCCCGCGGAAGCCGCGCACCACGGCGTACTCGAGCTCGTAGCGGCGTTCGGCGGCGGCGTCGCGGCGCCGGTAGGCGAGCGCCAGGCCCCACGGCGCCATCAGCCCGTAGACCACGTCGCGCACCCAGGCGTCGGTGTAGTCGCCGTGCGCGTTGACCGCCGTGCTCGCCGGCAGCAGACCGGTGATCGGGTGCTGCCGAGCGAGGATCACGCGCCGGACTTGGTCGTGGAGGCGGTCGAGGGGGTCCATGGCTGGGGCCCGGCGGGCACGGGGCGCGCTCGGGGCGGGCGCGATGCTAGCACGGGGCCCCGACGCGCTCGGCAGCGACCGGAGCCTGCACCTCCCCCAACAGCTCGGCCAGCTCCGGCGACCGCACGCGCAAGGCGTCGAAGGTGCCGCGGTCGACGATGCGCCCCGCGTCCATCACCAACACCTGGTCGGCGCGCTCGAGCGCGGCGCGGCGGTGCGAGACCACCAGGCAGGTGACGTCGGCGCGCTCTTCGAACAGCCGCGCCCACAGCTCGCGCTCGGTCTCGACGTCGAGCGCGCTCGAGAGGTCGTCGAAGACGAGCAGATCGGCGCCTCGGAGGAACATGCGGGCCGCCGCCGAGCGCTGCACCTGGCCGCCCGAGAGCTTGACCCCGCGCGTGCCGACCTCGGTGTCGAGGCCGTGGTCGAGCCGCGCGACGTCGTGGTCCAGGACCGCCGTGCGCAGCGCCGCCTCGAGTCCGCGCTCGGCGTCCGGGCGGCCGAGCACGACGTTCTCGCGCAGCGTGTCGGAGAAGAGCCGCGGCACCTGTCCGGTGTACGCCGAGCGCGGCGGCACGAAGAAGCTAGCCGGGTCGGCGACGCGCTCGCCGTTCCAGGTGATGCGCCCCGACTCGATCGGGCGCAGCCCGATCACCGCGCGGACCAGCATGGATTTGCCCGATCCGACGCGGCCCGTCACCACCGTGAAGCCGCCGCGCGGCAGCACGAACGAGGCGTCCTCGACCGCGACCGCGCCGTCGCCGTGGCGGACGGTCAGGCCCTCGACGCGCAGTTCGGCGAGCGGCTCCGCGTCCGGGCGTGGGTCGAGGAAGGTGGGCATGGGCCCGCGGAGGTGCAGGTCGGCGTCGCCGACGACCACCTCGGGTCCCGCGCCGGCCAGGAGCCCGTCCAGGCGCTCGAAGGAGACCGCGGTGCGCCGATGCTGCACCATCATCGCGCCGAGGAACGACACGACGGTGGTGAGCCGCGGCAGGTAGCTGACGAAGAGCGCGAAGTCGCCGACCGTGAAGGTGCCGCGTTGCATCGCGCCGGCCCCCACGAGCAGGATCACGGCGGTGGACAGGTGCACCATGTTGTCGTTGACGTTCTTGAACAGCTCCGCGAGCAGCGCGTCGCGCACGGCCGCCGTGCGGCGGACGCCGCCCAGGCGCTCGAAGGCGCCCACCACGCTCGCCTCACGGCCGACCGCCTGCACCGAGGCCACCGCCTGGAAGGTCTCGCCGACGAAGTCGGTCACGCGGCCGGTGGCCTCGCGCAGGCGCCGGCGCACGGCGCGGATCGTGGGGCGCAACACCTGGGTGAGCACCAGCGTCAGCCCGAGCGGGACCAGGATCAGCGCCGTCATCGTCGGGTCGATGCGGAACATGATCGCCAGCGCCAGCACGCCGAAGAGCGCCAAGCCCCAGAAGTCGACCCAGTACTCGACGTAGAGCGCGACGTCGTCGACGTCGTCCCGGAAGCGGCTGATCGCCTCGGATGGCGAGTCGGGCAGCCGGTGCGTGCCCGGTGCGGTGAGCAGGTGGGTCAGCAGGTTGCGGCGCATGCGCAGCACCAGTTCGGCCCAGTAGGTGGCCCAGGCCCACACGGCCGCGGCGAGCAGCCCGATGCGCGCGACGTCGACCGAGAGCGCGAGCGCCAGGAAGGTCCACGGGTTCGCCCCGGCTGGGCCGACGCCACCCAACGCGTCGAAGATCGCCTTGAACCACAGGCCGGCGAGGACCGGCGCCGCGTGCACGACCGCCCAAAGGACGAAGTTGACGGCCATCAGGCCGGGGCGGGCGGCCCCGAGGCGCCAGATCAGCGCGAGTGGGTTGGGCCCCGGCGCGGACCGGGGCGGCTGGGGGGTGGTGGCGACGGCGGTCACGAGAGCTCCTCCAAGGCGGCGCGGTCGACCACGGCGGGGTCGGCGGCGCGGGCGGCCCGCAGCAAGCGGGCGTAGCGGGTGGTCGGATCGGCGGCGAGCGCAGCGCGCGGCCCGTGCTCGATCAGGGCGCCGTCGTCGAGAACGGCGACGGCGTCGACGCGGTCGACGGTGTCGAGGCGGTGGGCGATGATCACGGCGGTCCGTCCGTGCAGGAGCCGCTCCAAGGCGACCTCGAGGCGTCGCTCGGTGGCGGGGTCGAGCCGGCTCGACGGCTCGTCGAGCAGCACCAGCCCGGGGTCGCCCAGGAACACCCGCGCCATCGCCAGCAGCTGCGCCTCGCCGGCGGAGAGGTTGCCGCCCCCCGTGCGCACCGGTGTGTCCAGGCCGGCGGGCAGGCCGACCAGCCAATCGCCCAGGCCGACCTCCTCGAGCGCGGCCAGCAGCCGGTCGTCGGGCACCGAGGCGTCGAAGAAGGTCAGGTTGTCGCGCACGCTTCCCTGGACCAACTGCACCTCCTGCGTCACCAGGCCGACGCGCCGACGCAGCTCGGCGAGCGGCACGTCGCGGGCGTCGACGCCAGCGAGCAGCACTCGCCCTTCGCCCGGGTCGTAGAAGCGGAAGGCGAGCCGCGTCAGCGTCGTCTTGCCGCTCCCCGTGCGGCCGAGCAGGCCGAGGTGGCGCCCGGCGGGCACGGTCAGGTCGATGCCCCGCAGGTTGGGGGGTGCGTCGGGTTCGGCGTCGTGGTACCGGAACCCGAGCCGCTCGAAGCGCACCTCGAGCGGACCGGCGGGCAGCGTCGCGGTGCGCGACGGGTCGAGCGGCGCCAGCTTCGACCGCTCGCGCAGCAGCTCGTCGATGCGCCCGAGGCTGGCGCCGGCGCGCTGCAGCAGCTGCATCTGCTGGGTGATCTGCTCGATGGGCGCCTGCAGCAGCACCAGGTACTGGAAGACCATGTAGGCGGTCCCGAGCGTGATCGCGCCGACCAGCACGAGCTGGATGCCGGAGCCGATGGTCACCAGCACGCCCACGACGAACAGGCCGTAGGTGGTGAGCCACACGACCGAACGCGCCATCCAGGCGCGACGGGTATCGGCGAAGAAGCGCCGCATGACGCCCACGAAGCGGTGCAGCGCGTGGGCGCCGGCGCCGTTCGCACGCACGTCGTCGATGCCGGTGAGGCGCTCCTCGACGAAGCCGAACACCTGCGCGGCGGCCTCGCGCTCGCGAGCGGTGGCGGGCACCGCGACGTTGCGCAGCCGCACCATCACGACCACCTCGAGCGCGGTGAAGGCCGTCAGGGCGGCACCGAGCCACGGATCCTCGCGCCACAGGAGCACCAGGATGCCCAGCAGGAGCAGCAGACCGCCCAGGACGCGCACCGCGAACTGCGCGAAGAAGTCGCTGAGCGCGGTGACGTCGCCGTCGATGCGCTCGATCATCTCGCCCGACGTGCGCGCGGCGTGGAAGGTCATGTCGAGCCGCAGGCAGTGGTCGAGCAGGTCGCGCCGCAGCAGGTTGGTGGCGGTCCAGCCCACGGCCGCGCCGAGCACGGTCGCCGCGCCGCTCAGCACCTGCGTGCCGAGCGCCAGCGCCAGGAAGACGCCGGCCAGACCCGCGAGGCCGTCGGCGGCGCTCGTCGGCAGCGCGCCCGAGGCGACGCCCGTGGCGGTGTCGATGAAGCGGCGCAGCACCTGCGGCACCGCCAGCTGCAGACCGATGCCGGTGAGGAGGAAGGCGGCCAGCGCCAGCGCCTGGCCCCGTTGCGGCGCCAGGTAGCGGCCCAGCAGCGCGCCGTAGCGGCGGACGGGTGGGGCGAAGGACGGGACGGACGGAGCGATCATGAGCACCTCGGCGAGCGGACGCGGATGGACGGGGCGAAGACGCGGGGCTGGGGTCGCCGGGCGCGCGGTCGCCGCGTTCGCGAGGTGCGAACACGAGAACGACCGTGGGCGGCGGGGCCCACGGTCGGTCGGTGCGGGGGTCGGGGGTTCCGACTAGCCGGCAGACGCCTCCGGGGCCAGGCGCACGACGCGCGGCGCCATGCGGATGGCGCCGACGGCCGGCAGGCCGAGGGGAACGTTGCGGTTGCGGTCCACGAACGAAATGTAGCGGGGCGTACGGTTCCTGTCAACCCCCCACGCGCGCCGTCCGATGCCGTGAGCGGGACGTACGCTGGACCCGTGCGCGCCCCTGCCCTCGCCCACGTCGCCGGTGCGTTCGCTGCCGTCGCGCTCGCGCTCGGCGTCGCGCTGCCCCTGGCCGCGCTCGCCGGCCGCACCCTGGACGCGGCCGCGTTCGCGACCTGGTGGGACCCGGACGTCTGGAGGTTGGTCGGTCGCACGACGCTGCAGGCCGCGGCCTCCACGGTCGCGGCGGTGCTGCTCGGCCTACCGGCCGCCTGGGCGCTCGCCCGGCAGGACCTGCCGCTGCGCGGCTTCTGGCGAGCGCTGTTCGTGGTGCCGTTCGTCCTGCCGTCGCTCGTCGCCGGGGTCGCGGTGCTCGCCTGGGTGGGGCCGCGAGGGATGCTCGGCATCGACGGCCGCGATACCTGGTGGGTGCTCGTGCTCGCGCACGCCTTCTACAACGCGGGCCTGGTGGCTCGGATCGTGGGCGGCCACCTCGCCGGCGCGGGCGCGCGCCTGCACGACGCCGCCGCCGTCCTGGGCGCCGGCGCCTGGCGGCGCTTCGTGCGGGTCACCCTCCCCACCGCCGCGCCGGCGCTCGTGGCCGCGTCGGCGCTCACCTTCCTGTTCTGCTTCACGAGCTTCGGCGTGGTGCTCGTGCTCACGCCGGCGCCGCGCTTCGCCACCTTGGAGGTGGCCATCTACCGCGAGGTGGCGCGCAGCCTCGACCTCGGCGCCGCGTCGGCGCTGGCGCTGCTGCAGCTCGCGATCGTGCTCGCGCTGGCGGTGCCCTACCTGCGCGCGAACGCCCGCCTCGCCGGGTCCGTGGAGCGCCAGGCGGCACCCGGCCCGCGGCCGGGGCGCGCATGGGCGCTCCTGGCCGTGGCGCCCGCGGGTCTGCTCGTCGCCGCGCCGCTCGCGGCGCTCGTCGTCCTTACGGTGAACCCGCCGGGCGGCGCCTCGCTGATCGGCGCGTGGAACGCGCTCCTGGAGCCGTCCGCCAGGATCGGCTTGACCGACGCGCCCACGGCCCTGGCGAACTCGCTGCGCTTCGCCACCCTCGCGACGCTGCTGGCGCTGCTGCTCGGGGGTGCGGTCGCGCTCGCCGTCGTGCGCGGTGGTTGGCGCTGGCTCGACGCGGCGGGCTTGGCGCCTTGGGCGGTGAGCGCGGTGACGCTCGGGCTCGGCCTGCTCCTCGTCGCGCCCGGGCTGGCGTCGAGCGCGTGGGGCGTGCCGCTCGCGCACGCGCTGTTGGCGACGCCGCTCGTGGCGCGCGTCGCGGCCACGGCGCTCCAGTCGGTGCCCGACGGATGGCGGGCGGCCGCCGCGACGCTCGGTGCGTCGCCGGCCCGGGCGCTCTGGCGCCTCGATCTGCCGCTCACGCGCGCGGCGTGGGCGACCGCGGCCGCGTACGCCGCCGCGACGTCGCTCGGCGAGTTCGGTGCGGCGCTGCTGCTGCGCCGCCCCGAGACCACGACGCTGCCGGTCGCGATCGCCGAGCGGCTGGGGCGGCCCGGCGCCGCGTCGTACGCCGAGGCGCTGCTGCTCGCCCTGATCCTCGCCGCGCTGATCGCCGTGGTCGTGGGCGGGGTCGACGCGCTCGGGCGCCGGCGCGGTCCGGACCCGTTCTGAACGGCGTGGCCACGGTACGCTCGGAGCCCATGCCCTCGGCGACGAACGCCCTCGAACTCCGCGACGTCGGCGTGCGCTACGGCGCCGTTCGGGCCCTCGAAGGGATCGACCTGACGCTCGCGCGCGGTGAGGTGGTGGCGCTCGTGGGTCCTTCGGGCTGCGGCAAGACCAGCCTGCTGCGCGCGGTGGCGGGTCTGGCGCCCACATCCGGCAGCGTGGTCGCGAGCGGCACGGATCTGAAGGCGCTGCCCACCCACCGACGCGGGGTCGGGGTCGTGTTCCAAGACCACGCCCTCTTCCCCCATCTCGACGTCGCAGGCAACGTCGCCTTCGGCCTGGTGGAGGCGCGGGTGCCCGCGGCCGAGCGCCGCGCGCGCGTCCGCGCCTGGCTCGAGCGCATCGGCCTGGCGTCCAGGATGGGCGACCGGGTCGACGCGCTCTCGGGCGGCGAGCGCCAGCGGATCGCGCTCGCCCGCGCGCTCGCGCCCGAGCCGGCGCTCGTGCTCCTCGACGAGCCCTTCGCCAGCCTCGACCCCGGCTTGCGCGGCCGCTTGTCCCGCGAGGTCGCCGAGCTGCTCCGGGCCGATCGCACCGCGGCGCTCTTCGTCACGCACGACCTGGACGAGGCGCTCGAGGTGGGCGATCGGGTGGCGGTGCTGCGGGCGGGGCGGCTCGTGCAGATCGCTGCGCCGGCGGCGTTGATCGACGCGCCCACCGACCCCTGGACCGCGCGCTTCTTGGGGCACGCGAACGTCTGGACCGGCCCCGCGGCCGCGCGCCTGCCCGGAGCGCCCGCCGCGGCGCTGCTGCACGAGGGCCGGGTGCGCTGGTCGCCGGAGCCGGCCCCCGATGCGACCCAGGCTCGGGTCGCGGCGGTGGCGCGCCGGCGCGACGGGTGGCGGCTGGCGCTCGACGTTCCGGCTTGGGGCGTCGCCGTCGAGTGGTCGGCGGCACCGCGCGAGTTCGACGGCGGCCACCCCCCCGTGGTCGGGCAGGCGGGCCACCTGACGGCGCCCGCCGAAGCCTGGACGGTCTGGACCGACGCCGAGGAGGTCGCCGCATGAAGGCGGTGGTCCTCGTGGGCGGTGCGGTGGTCGCCACGCCTTCGCTGCGCGCGCGCCTGGTCGGCTGCGATCTGGTCGTCGCCGCGGACGGTGGCCTGCGGCATGCCGACGCCCTCGACCTCACGCCCGACCTGCTGGTCGGGGACCTCGACTCGGTGGACGCGCGGACCCGGGCGCGCTACCCGGGCTTGGCGACCGAGCTGCATCCGACCGACAAGGACGCGCTCGACCTGGAGCTGGCGCTCGACGCCGCAGCGAGCCGGGGCGCCACCGAGGCGCTGATCGTCGGCGGGCTGAGCGGCCGCCTGGACCAGACGCTGGCCACCGTGGCGATCGCCCAGGCTCGGCGCACCGACGGGATGGCGGTCGACGCCGTGGACGGCGTGCGCTCGGTGTGGCCGCTGCGCCCGGGCGAGGCGCGCCGGCTGCCGCTCGCCGCCGGTACCCGCTTCAGCCTCCTGGCGCTGGACGAGGTCGCGGTCGTGTCCGTGGCGGGTGCGCGGTACCCGCTCGAGCGCACGACGCTGGCGCGGGCGCAGGGCCGCGGCGTCTCGAACACGGCCCTGGGCGCGGTCGTCGTGACCGCGCACGCGGGCGCGCTCGTGGTGGTGGAGCCGGGCGCCGACCCGGTGCTGGACGGCGCGAGCGGCTGAACGGGCGCCGCGGTCCTGCGCGGCGGAGCGCAACCCCGAACGGACCGCATCCCCGGTTGACGGCGCGGCCCCCCAACCTGCATACTCGACGTACGCAAGCTGGAAACGTTTTCACAGCGCCGATCCGTCCGGCGCCGAAGGGACGCACCGCCATGCCGCCGCGCAACCCCACGATCCACGACGTCGCTCGCGAAGCCGGCGCCTCGATCGCGACCGTCTCGCGCGCCCTGAACGGCGGCGTCGTGAGTCCGGCGGCGCGGGACCGCATCGAGCAGGCGGTGGCGCTGCTGGGCTACCGACGCAACGACGTGGCGCGCGGACTGGTCACCGGCCGCACGGGCTTGGTGGGCGTCATCGTGCCCGACCTGATCGGTCCGCTGTACGCGCAGATGGCGCGCGGGATCGAGGACGTGCTCGAGGCGCGCGGGATGCACGCGATGGTGGTGACCGACCACCGCGAACCCGAGGCCGAGCGCCGCGCCGTCGAGGTGCTGCGCGCCCGACAGGTCGATGGGCTGGTGCTCATCGGCTCGAGCCTGCCGGAGACCGAGTTGCGGACGGCGGCCGGCGGCGTGCCCGTCGCGCTCGTGCAGCGCGAGGGTCCGCAGACGGGCTTCCCCGAGGTGCGCCTCGACGACGTCGCCGGCGTGCGGGCGGTCGTCGCGCACCTGATCTCGCTGGGCCATCGGCGCATCGGCCACCTCGCCGGCAGGCGCCGCGACGGCGTCGAGCGCCGCGACGCCTTCGTCGCCGCGCTCCGAACCGCGGGCCTCGAACCCGGCCCGTTGGTCGAGAGCGACTTCACCGAGGACGGTGGCGCGACGGCGGCCCCGAGGCTGCTCGACGACGGCGACGTCACCGCGGTGTTCTGCGGCAACGACCGGATGGCGGTCGGGCTGCTGCACGCCGCCGCGAACCGCGGCATCGCGGTCCCCCACGACCTGAGCGTCGTCGGCTTCGACGACCTGACCTGGGCGCGCTACCTGACGCCCGCACTGACCACCGTTCGCCAACCCGGTCGCGAACTCGGGCGCACCGCAGCACGCCTCGTGCTGGTGCCCCCGACCGATGCCGTCGCCACGCCGCTCCTCCGGACGCCCGAGCTGGTCGTCCGGTCCTCGACGGCGCCACCGCGCGCCGCGGGCGCCGCCCGAACGGGCGCCGCCGCACCCCCCGCGGAGGAGGTGATCGCGCCCCCCCACGAACCCACCCCCCGCTGAACCCCCCGCCCCACTCGAACGAAGGAGCCCCCATGCGACGTACCCTCCCACTCCTCGCCTTCCTGCTCGCGACCTCCCTGGCCGCGGCGCAGTCGCTGACCTTCTGGACCACCGAAGAGCAACCGCAGCGCATCGAGACCCAACAAGCGATCGCGGCGGCCTTCGAGGCCGAGACCGGCATCTCCGTGGACGTGGTGCCCGTCACCGAGAGCAGCCTGGGCGAGCGCATGACCGCCGCCTTCGCCGCGGGCGCCCTGCCCGACGTGGTCTTCCACCCCATCAACTACACGATCGGCTGGGCCGAGGCCGGCATCCTCGACACCGCCGCCGCGACCGAGGCGGTCGCCAACCTGGGCGTCGACACCTTCGGCGCCGGTGCGCTCGCGCTGATGTCGTACCAGGGCGAGAACACGGCGGTCCCGACCGACGGCTGGACGCAGCTGCTGCTGTACCGCGCCGATCTGTTCACCGAGCGCAGCCTCGCCGCCCCCACCAGCTACGAGGCGATCCTCGAAGCGGCGCGCGCACTGCACGATCCGCCCAACATGTACGGCTTCGTCGCCGCCACCGACCCCAGCCAGGACTACATGATGCAGGTCGTCGAGCACCTGGCGCTCGCCAACGGCGTGCAGCTGGTCGACGACGAGGGCAACATCACGGTCGACACGCCCGCCTTCGTCGAGTTCCTCGAGTTCTACAAGGAACTGGCCGAACTGAGCCCTCCGGGCAACCTCTACTGGCTGCAGTCGCGCGAGCTCTTCCAAGGGGGCCAGGCCGCGATGGTCGTGTGGTCGCCCTTCATCCTCGACGAGCTCGCCGGCCTGCGCGAAGAGGTCCCGGTGATCGCCGACGAAGCCCATGAGCGTGGCTGGCTGGCGCGCAACACCGGCTTCGTGACGAGCGTGGCGGGCCCGAGCAACCCGGCCGGA
>JAABRX010000319.1 GCA_011390675.1 Trueperaceae bacterium
CGTGACCGCGTGGCTCCGCGACCTGCGCGACGACGACGGATGATGCGGACCGCGATCGACAGCAACGTGATCGTGGCCCTGTGGTCGCGTGAACCGATGGCGACGCGCATGGCGGAGCTGCTCCGAGCCGCCCGCGCGGCCGGACCGCTCGCCGTGGCGGCGCCCGTCTGGGCGGAGATCCACGCCGCGCCCGGCGCCACCGCCGAATTCGTCGCCCGCTTCCTGGCCGACACCGAGATCGCGGTCGACACCGAGCTCGGCGAACCTGTCTGGCGCCACGCGGCCCAGGCCTTCGCGGCCTACGCCGAGCGGCGACGCACGTCGGGCGGCGGTCACCCCAAGCGCCTCCTCGTCGACTTCGTCGTCGGCGCGCACGCCGTGAACCACGCCGACCGCCTCCTCACCCTCGACGCGGAACGGTATCGGACGGCGTTCGAGGGCCTTCGGATCGAACCGGGTCGCGACGGCCCGAGCCGATCGTGAGGACGGCTCGATCCAGGACTTGGGATGCGTCGCGCCCGTACCCACGTCCGTGCTAACATCGAGCCGAGGTCCCCGCCCATGATCCAGCTCAAGGTCCGCAAGATCGGCAACTCGCTCGGCGTCGTGCTCCCCAAGGAAGTCGTTCAAGCGCTGCAAACGGGCGAAGGCGCCACGCTGCACCTGACGGAGGCGCCCGAGGGCGGCTTCCACCTGACGCCCTACGACCCCGACTTCGAGCGGAAGATGGAGCAGGTCGAGGACATCGCCGCCCGCTACCGCGACACCCTGCGTGCCCTGGCGAAGTGACCCCCGGACCCTCCGAACCGACCTGGATCGACGAGCACGATGCGCTCGCGATCCACACGCGCCTGTTGGCCCTTGACGGCGGCGTACCTGGGGTTCGAGCGCCCGACCTCCTCGCTTCGGCGTTGGCGCGGCCGCGTCAGCACCACGAGTACGAGGGCACGATGGACGTCGTGCGTTTGGCCGCCCTCCACACCGTGGCGATCGTCCAGAACCACCCGTTCGTCGACGCGAACAAGCGCACGGGCTTCGTCGTCGGCGTGCTGTTCCTCGAGCTGCACGGACTCGCGTTCGTGGCGCCCCAGGAGCTGGCGACCGTCGCGGTGCTCGACCTCGCGGCGGGCCGAACCGGTCTGGATGGGTACGTGCGCTTCCTGCGCGACCACGTGGAGCCGCGTGCCGAACACCCCTGACGCGATGACCCACCCCACCGCCCACCGCCTCCGTCGCGACGTCGAGCGCCTCGCCCTCCCCGACGGCCGCGCCGTCGGCACCGTTGGGCACGCCCGCGCCCAGGCGCACCTGGTCGCGCGCCTCGTCGAGCTCGAGCTCGAGTCCTACGGCGACGGCTTCGCCCTCCCCTACACGGCCGACGGCCGGCGCTTCGCCAACCTCGTCGGCGTCGCTCGAGGCGAGCGCCGCGGTGCGGCGCCGATGCTGATCGCCGCCCACCACGACACCGTCCCAAGCACCCCCGGCGCCGACGACAACGCGGCGGCGGTGGCGATCGCGCTCGAGGTCGGCGCCCGGTTGCGCGCGCGACCCGCGGCGCGCGACGTGCTGATCGCGCTCTTCGACGCCGAGGAGCCGCCGTACTACCTCACGGCGTGGATGGGCTCGACGTACTGGTACGGCCACCAACGCCGCGGCCCCGTCCACGGGGCGGTGGTGCTCGACCTGGTCGGGCACGCCGTCCCCGTCGCCGGCCTCGAGGACCTGCTCGCCGTCACCGGCATGGAGAGCGATCCAGGGCTCGAGGACGTCGTGCGCCGCACGGCGGGCGCGCTGCCCGCCGACCACGGGCTGCAGCTGGTCACCGCCCTCAACCGCTACGTCGGCGATATGTCCGACCACCACGTCTTCCGCACGAACCAGGTCCCCTACCTGTTCCTCTCATGCGGGCGTTGGAGCCACTATCACGCGCCCACCGACGTCCCCGACGCGCTCGACTACCCCAAGATGGCGCGCATCGCCGACGTCGTCGAGGGGCTCGTGCGCAGCGCGGCCGAGCGCGACCTGACGGGCCCCTGGGAGGGCTACGACACGACCGCCACCGACCTCGCGACCATGAACGCGGCGCTCGGGCCGCTGCTCGCCCACTACGGCATCGAGGTGCGCGACCGGGCCGACATCGATCGGGTGGTCGGGCTGTT
>JAABRX010000320.1 GCA_011390675.1 Trueperaceae bacterium
GTCACGGTCGAGGTGTTGGTCGCCGGCGGGCTCCCCGCGCTGCACGTGGTGGGGCTCGGCGACGCCGCGGTCATGGAGGCCAAGGAGCGGGTGCGCGCGGCGCTCAAGCACTCGGGGTGGGGGTTGCCGCCTTCGCGCGTGACGGTCAACCTCGCTCCGGCCGACCTGCGCAAAGCCGGCCCCGCGTACGACTTGCCGATCGCGCTCGCGGTGCTCGCGGCGCAGCGGCTCGTACCGGCCCAGCGCTTGGCCGACGCGGTGGTGGTCGGCGAGCTCGCGCTCGACGGTGCGGTGCGGGGCGTGCCGGGCGTCCTCGCCGCGGCGCTGCTGGCCCGCGACCGCGGCGCGGTCGCCTTGCTGGTGCCGCCGAGCCACGCCGACGAAGCGCGCCTCGTCGGCGGCGTGCCCGTCGTCGCTCCGGCCACCCTGGCCGACGCCGTCGCCTTCCTCCGCACCGGCCGGGTGCCGGACGCGGCGCCCGGGTCGACGATGCCCGAGGACTTCGAACCGCAGGCCACGGACCTCGCCGACGTCGCGGACCTCTGCGAGGTCCGCGGGCAGGCGCTCGCCCGACGGGCGCTCGAGGTCGCCGCGGCCGGCGAGCACGCGCTGCTCCTGGTCGGTCCGCCCGGCTGTGGCAAATCGATGCTGGCGCGGCGAGCGCCCGGCGTGTGGCCGCCGCTCGCCGACGACGCCGCGTGGACGGCGGCCCTCGTTCGGTCCGCCGCCGGTCTGAGGGTCGCGGCACTGCCCCGGCACCCGCCGTTCCGGGCGCCGCACCACGGCGGCAGCGAGGCGGGCCTGTTCGGCGGTGGTCCTTCGTTGCGCCCCGGCGAAGCGACCCGGGCGCACGGGGGCGTCCTGTTCCTCGACGAGCTCCCCGAGTTCTCCCGGCGCGTGCTCGAAGGGCTCCGCCAACCGCTCGAAGCGGGCGAGGTGGTGCTGGCGCGGGCGCACGGCAGCCGTCGGTACCCGGCCCGCTTCACGCTGATCGCCGCCATGAACCCTTGCCCTTGCGGCCACGACGGCGACGACGCGGTTCCGTGCCGCTGCCATCCGAGCGACCGGCGCCGCTACCGCGCGCGCATCAGCGGGCCACTGCTCGACCGCTTCGACCTGCGCGTGCGCATGGCGCGGGTGCCGGCCGCCGCGCTCGCTCGACCGGTGGGCGAGGGCACCGCGGCGGTCGCGGCGCGCGTCGCCGCGGCGCGCGACCGCGCCCTGGCTCGTCAGGGTTTCGCCAACGGGCACCTCACGGGCGCCGGCCTCGACCGCCATGCGCCGCTCGAGCACGACGCCCGACTGCTGCTCGAACAGGCCCTCGCGCGCGGCGCGACGTCCGCTCGCGGCGTCGAGCGGTTGCGGCGGGTCGCGCGCACGCTCGCCGACCTCGCCGGGAGCGAGTCCGTGGGCGCGCCGCACCTGGCCGAGGCGCTCGCGTACCGGGCCGACCCGTTCCCCGAGGCGATGTCCGGCGCCGGATGAGGAACCGTGTCCTATGACACAGGTCGCCTCGGCTCGCCAGGTACGAACGTCCCTGGTTCGGCCGTATCGCGCGACGGTACAACCCTAGGACCGACGTGTCCGAAGGTGCACGAAGCGGTGTTGACGCTCGGAACCCGCGTGCTAGCCTGACCAGACTCGGCGTCGGGACGTTTCCACCTTGTCCCACGACCTGTGATCGACCCCTGAGGAGGACGACAACGTGCAAGCAAGACGATGGCGCTTGGGGGGGCTCGTGCTCGCCGCGATGCTGTTGCTCGCCGGCTGCGAGTTCGCGGGCCCGCAGAGCGCGCTCGACCCCGCTGGTCCGGTAGCACAATCCCAGAAGGACATCTTCCTGTGGACCCTGTGGCTCAGCTTCCCCGTGATGCTCGGGGTCGGCGGCGTGTTGGTGTACTCGCTCATCCGCTTCCGCGCCAAGGGCTCGGGCGACGACGGAGCGATCCCCGTGCAGACGCACGGCAACACCAGGCTGGAGATCGGCATGACGATCGTCGCCACGGTGATCGTGGTGCTCGTCGCCGTGCCCACCGTGCGGACGATCTTCGCGACCGAGAACCGCGTCGACGTCACCGCCCTCGAGCCGGGCGACGTCCTCGT
>JAABRX010000321.1 GCA_011390675.1 Trueperaceae bacterium
TGCGCCTCGAGCTGCTGGCGCTGCCAGACTTGGTCGGAGGGGAGCACCTCGTAGACGATGTCGACGCCGGTGAGCTCTTCGTACAGCGGGATGAAGTACTCCTCCATGGCTTCGACGTGCGGCCCGGGGTGCTCGGCGATGCGCAGGGTGACCTGCGCGATGGCGGCGCTACCGAGGAGCGCCAGGGTGGTCAGAGCCACCAGGAGCCTGCGAAGGGCGGTGCTTGGGAACGATGTCACGAATGCCTCCTTCGGTCCTTCACCGCGCCGGGTCGGTACGGGTCGGCGGCGAACTCAGGCCCAGCGGGTGCGGGGCTGAGCGCGCGGTACGGCAAAGGAAACGTTGTCATCATAGCGGATATGCTCGTGTTCATGAACACCCTGCCCGAGCACGACGGGCCGGTTTCCGGTGCGAAGACCGCCCTGGTCGGCCTGGACCTTGGCACGTCGAGCCTCAAGGTGCTTGCGCTCGGAAGCGATGGCTCCGTGCTTGCGGAAGCCACCGCCGCGTACCCCACGGCCACGCCGAACCCCGGCTGGGCCGAGCAGGACCCGGCTTCGTGGTGGGCGGCGGCTGGGGCTGCGAGCCGTTCGGTCGCTGCAGCGCTCCCGGACGACGCCCACGTCGTCGGCATCGGCCTGAGCGGCCAGATGCACACCTTCGTCCTCGCGGGCGCCGATGGGGGCGCGCTGCGACCGGCCGTCACGTGGATGGACACGCGCGCGGGCGAGCTCCTCGACCACGTGCGCCGGAGGATCGCGGACGCCGGCCTCGCCGGTGAGCTCGGGAACCCGGTGGTGCTGGGCCTGAGCCTCCTGCCGCTCGTCTGGCTGCGGGAGTTCGAACCCGACGTGCTGCGGCGCGCGACCTGGCTCCTCGGCGCCAAGGACTGGCTGCGGATGCGCCTGACGAGTGCGGCGGGCGCCGAGCCCACCGACGCGTCCGCGACGCTCCTGTTCGACGTGCCCGGCCGAAGGTGGTCGCACGCCACGTGCGATGCGTTCGGGCTGCCGACCCGCCTGCTGCCCCCCCTCGGGGCGAGCGGTGCGCGCGCCGGAAGCCTCACGCCCGAGGCGGCGCGCCACCTCGGTCTGCCTGCCGGCATCCCCGTCGCCTACGGGGCGGGCGACCAGCAGGCGGCGGCCGTGGGCACCGGCACGGTGCGGCCGGGCCAGATGCAGCTGATGGTCGGCACGGGCGCCCAGGCGCTGGCGGTGCGCGCGGCGCCCGTCGTCGACGCGGCCGGGCGCCTCCACGCCTTCGCCCACGTCGAGGGGTGGGTGTCGCAGGCGAGCGTGAACAACGCCGGCGCGGCCCTCGGTTGGACCAAGGACGTGCTCGGCCTCGGCTGGGCCGAGCTGTACGCGACCCTCGACGACGCCACCCTGGACGACGCCCCCACCTTCCTCCCGTACGTGACCGGCGAGCGCACGCCGCTGATGAAGGGGCACGCCCGCGGCGCCTGGTTGGGGTTGGCGCCGGAGCATGGCGCGCGCCACTTGGCCCGGGCGGGCGTGGAGGGCGTGGTCGCCTCGATCGCGGACGGCGTCGCGACGTTGCTCGAGGCGGGCGCCCCGGTGGGTCCCGTGCGGGCCTCGGGCGGAGGGCTGCGCGAACCGGCCTTCGCCCAAGCGCTCGCCGACGCGATCGGGCATCCGCTCGACGTGCTGGCCAGCTCCGCGGCCTCGGCCATCGGCGCGGCGCTGCTCGGCGGGATCGCGGCCGGCGTGTACGCCGACGCCGAGGACGCCGCCGCTCACGCGCCGCTCGCGGTGGCCGCGACGGTCGCGCCGCGGCCGAAGCGGACCGCCGCTTGGACCGCCCGGCGCGCTCGGGCACGGGCGCTGGACGAGATCGGACTCCACGAGGTGGTCGCCGGGCTTTAGCGGGTCGCCCGACGGGCCTGCGTCCGAGCGCTCGTACGAGGCAACGCACCATCGTCCAGCACGCGTCTTCTCGCGCCTACGGGGCCGCTCGGGGCGCTCTGCTATGGTGATGCGCCGTCGCGCTCGGTACCGTGCGCGACGCAGTGCCCGAGAGCGCGATCGCGAGCGCTCGCACGGCGGC
>JAABRX010000322.1 GCA_011390675.1 Trueperaceae bacterium
AACGTCCACACGCTCGGTGACCGTCAGAACGACCACCCGCTCCGTCCGCCCATCGGGTCCGTCGACGTCAAACCGAACCTCGGCGTGCAGCCCCGCAGCAGCATCGCTCGGCACCTCGACCGTGACGGCGACGGGCGTGCTGCGGCCCGCTTCCAACTCGAATCGCCCGGGCGGCCGCAACACGGTCCAGCCCGCATCGACGCTGGCGGTCACGTCGACCTCGACGGCGGAGGTCGCCTCGATCCGGAACACCAGCGTCGCGAACCCACCGGGCGCGACGAAGCGGTCCGGCGGCGCCGCGATCGCGACGTCCTGCGCGTACCCGGCTCCACCGAGGACCGCCACGAGGACCAGAACGAGCACCGCCACGCGCCGCATCGGGCGCCACGGTACCAGGCGCGAACGACAGAGTTAGCGGCGTTCACAGCCTTCACCCAACGATGAGGTACGACGAGGCATGCGCCGACGCCTTCTCCTGTTCCTCGTCACCGCCATGACCACCGTGGCGGTGGCGCAGCCCGCCCCCTGGACCGTCGGCGTCATCGTCTCCCGCACCGGCCCCGCCGCCGCAAGCGGCACGCTCCAAGCGCACGCCGCGGAGCGCTTCGCCGACACGCTCGGGCGCAGCGGCGTGTTCGGGACGCCGATCCGCATCGACGTCCGCGACGACGCCGGTGACCCGGCGCGTGCCGCCTCCCTAGCCACCGAGCTCGCAAACGCCGGTGCCGCGGTCGTCGTCTGCTGCACGACGGCGGCGGCGACCGCCCGCGTCGGCGCCGTGCTCGAGTCCGCCGGCGTCCCATTCGTCGCGCTCACCGACCTCGACCTGACCCACACCACCTGGACCTTCGGCCTCGCCCCGAGCGACCGCACCCGCGTCACGGCGATCGCCGTCGATGCCGCCGGCGAGGGAAAGGTCTCGCTCGCGCTCATGACCTTGGCCACCCCGTTCGGCGACGCGGCGGTCGACGCGTTCGAGCGGGCGCTCGCGGACGCCGGGCGCACCATCGCGGGCGAGGCCCGCTATCCGGCCGACGCACCGGTCCTGACGCCCGAGGCGCTGTGGATCGCGACGCGCCAACCGGGCGCGGTCGTCGTCTGGGGACTGCCGCTCGACCTGCCGCGCGCGATCGATGCCCTGCGGCGGCGGGGCTACGAGGGGCTCGTCTACGCGCGGCCGGATGCCCTCCCGGTCGCACAGATGGTGCGGGCGCGCATCGCGGGGGCGCCGCTTCACGGCGACGACCTGTGGACCGGCGTCCGCGCACCGTTCGCCCCGGCCGTCCTGGCCGGTCGCCTCCCCATCGACCACCCGAACCACGCGGCGGTCGCGGCGTTCGTGGGCCGCACCCTCGCCGGCAATCCGACTGCGGCCTCCGCCGCCGAACGGGCGGTGCTGGCGCTCATCGACGACGCGCTCGTCTGGCTGCTCGCCGCCAAGGAGCAGGTCGCTGCCCTCGGCCTCGACGACGACGTCGCGACGCGGCGGCAAGCGCTGCGCGATGCACTGATCGGCCTCCCGCCGCTGCCGCTCGCCGCGGGCACGTACGACGCGACCGACGGCGATCGTCGCGCCGCGCGTTGGCAGGGCCTCGTGGTCGTCGAGCTCGGCCCACCGACGTTCTGAGGCACGTCGTGGCGCGCACGACGAGTCCGAGTTTGGGTACCCTGGCCATCGCGTGGGCCCGTAGCTCAGTGGATAGAGCGGGGGACTCCTAAGCCCTGCGCGCCAGTTCGATTCTGGCCGGGCCCACCACTTCGTATCGCAACCGTCAAAACGCAGGGCCGCCCTGCGCGCCCCTTCGATTCTGGCCGGGCCCACCACTCGCTTCGCACGCCGCGCGTCGGGACCGGCGCAGGACCCACGGTAGAGTGCCGGGATGATTCCCCCGCTGCGCCCCCTGTTCGACGAGTTCGAGGCGCTCGAGCGGCAACTGGCCGATCCGGCCGTCCTCGGGGACCCGGTCCGCAGCCGGCGCGTCGGTCGACGCTACGCCGAGCTCCGTCCGGCGATCGCGCTGGCGCGCGAGCTCG
>JAABRX010000323.1 GCA_011390675.1 Trueperaceae bacterium
GTCGGCGAGGGGGGCAACCTGGGGCTGACCCAGCTCGCGCGCATCGAGTACGCGCGCGCGGGCGGACGCATCCACACGGACGCGATCGACAACTCCGCCGGCGTCGACCTCTCCGACCACGAGGTCAACCTCAAGCTGGCCTTGCGCCCGCTGGTCGCCACCGGCGAGCTCTCGCTCGTCCAGCGCGACCGCGTGTTGCGCGACGTCACCGACGAGGTCTGCGCCATGGTGTTGCGCGACAACGCCCATCAGGCGCTCGCGTTGGCGCTCGCGTCGCGCCGGAGCCGCACCGACATCGCGCTGTTCGACTCGCTCATCGAGTACCTGACCGACCGGGGCCAGCTCGACCCGCAGGTGGAGCAGCTCCCCAACCGCCGGCAGATCGCCGAGCGCGGGCGCGCCGGCGAGGGGCTGACCAAGCCCGAGCTCGCGATCGTGTTGGCGTACGTGAAGATGGGGCTGTATCGGCGCCTGCTCGAGACCGGGCTCCCCGACGAGCCCTACTTCCGCACCTACCTCGACAGCTACTTCCCGGTCGCGGTGCGCGAGCGCTTCGAGGGGGCGGTGCGCCAGCACCGCTTGCGGCGCGAGATCACGGCCACCCAGATGACCAACCGGGTCGTCGACCTGCTCGGGATCACCTTCGTCCACCGCATGATCCGCGACACCGGCGCGTCGCCGCTCGAGGTGGTCCGCGCCGCGCTCATCGGGTTCGAGCTGTTGGACGTGCACGCGTTCGTGGCGCGCCTCGAGGAGGCCGCCGACAAGGCGCCGGCGGAGGCCGAGCTCCAGGCGTACGAGGCGGTCGCGGAAGCCGTCGACGGCGTCGTGCGCTGGATGCTGCTCAACGACCTCACGGGCAGCGACGTCGAGGCGTTCGTCGCCGCCTACCGCGGGCCGCTGGCGCAGGTGCGCGGACAGCTCGCCGACCTGCTGCCCGCGGCCGAGCGCCGGCGCTGGGTCAAGGCCGCCAAGGGGTACGCGGCGCTCGGGCTGCCGCAGGACCTGGCGGACGAGGTCGCGGGCCTCGAGTACCTGCCGTCCTCGATGGGGGTGGTCGAGGTCGCCCGCCGCACCGGGGGGTCGCTCGTCGAGGCGGGCACCCGCTTCTTCGCGCTCGGCGAGCGCCTGCGCCTGGGTTGGCTGCGCGACCGCGTCCACGAGCTCCCGGCGGACGACAAGTGGTCCAAGATCGCGCTGGGCGGCCTGGTCATGGACCTGCGCCGCGCGCAGCAGGACCTGGCCGAGCGCTACGTGCGCGCCCGCGTCGAGGAGCCCAAGCTGAGCGTCGACGGCTTCCTCGGGCGCACCCCGAACGTGGTCAAGCGCTACGACGACGCGCTGGCGCAGATCGTCGAGGACGAGACGCTGTCGCTGGCCTCGGCGGGGGTGGTGGTGCGGCTGTTGGCGCAGGCGCGCTAAGCAGCCCCGCGCGCTTGCGGTTCGGCGAAGAACCGCCGCAGCACCGCGTCCAGCACGCGGGTGCCTCCGCGGGTCGCGCGCAGGTGGTCGCCGTCGACCACCAGTAGGTCGTGCTCGCACGCCACCGCGGTGGCCTCGGGGAAGGTCGCGAGCACGTCGACGCCGGTGACCGCGCGCACGTCGGCCAGGTCGACCCCCTCGAGCGTGCGCAACCCCGTCATCAGCCGCTCGAGCGCGAAGGCGCGACCGTCGACCGGCGTCCGCTCGGCAGGGTCGCCGCGCAGCCACCCCTTGATGGTCGGGTTCTGCACCCGCACCGCGACGGTGCCTTCGGGGTCGTCGGGGCCGGGCGGTTCGAGCCCGGCCGCGCCGGGACCGAGCGCGATGCACGCTTCGCCGCGCCAGTAGACGGGGTTGTGGCGCGACCGCTGACCAGGGCGGGCGTGGTTGCTCACCTCGTAGCGCTCGAAGCCGTGCTCGGCGAGGGTCGCCTCGGCGAGGTCGTAGTCGTCGGCAGCGCGCTCCTCGTCGACGACGACGCCGCGGACCGCGAACGGGGTGTGCGCCTCGACGGTGAGGGTGTAGACGG
>JAABRX010000324.1 GCA_011390675.1 Trueperaceae bacterium
GCGGCGGAGGCGGTGTTGCAGGCGACGACGACGGCTTTGACGCCGCGCGCCACCAGCTCCCCGGTCCACTCGAAGGCGAAGCCGCGCACCATGGCCTGCGGTTTGCCCCCGTACGGCAGCCGGGCGGTATCGCCCACGTAGAGGAAGTCCTCGTGCGGGAGCGCGCGCACCAGCGCGCGCAGCACGGTCAAGCCGCCGACGCCGGAGTCGAAGACGCCGATCGGGGACGACGCGTGGGACGACACGTGGGACGAGGCGTCGGGCACGGCGTCAGCGTAGCACCGCGTCCCGCGGGCGGCGCGCCGCGAACGCGAGCACCGCAGCGGCTACGAGCCCTGCGGGCAGCGCGTAGACGCCGAGGTCGAGCGTGAGCGCGTAGATCAGGTTGAGGGGGGTGTTGACGAACGCACCGCGCACGAGTGCGGCGACGCCCCAGCCGCCCTCGAGCGTCAGCCCGACCACGGCGCCGAGCAGCGCGGCGACCGGCGCGAAGGCGAGCACGAAGACGATCACGGCGAAGGGCAGCGTCCACCTTCGGACGCGCCGGAACCAGGGTGCGAACCCCCAGGCGAGCAGCAGCGTCGCCACCGCGAACACCGCCGCGTCCGCCACGAGCGAGGGCGTGAGGGCGGTGAGGACCCCACGGGCCCGGCCGGCGACCTCGACGAGCGCGAAGCCGGCCAGCCCGAGCGCGACGGCGAGCAGCGCGAGCCGGGCGTTCACGCCGCGTCCCCGACCAACCGGCGCAGGTGGGCGGCGCTCGCGCGCACGCCGTCGGCGCCGGTGGCGATCTCGAGGCACACCGTGCCCGCGAAGCCGCGCAGGAAGGCGGCATGGGGCGCGTAGTCGAGCGACCCCTGGTCGGTCGCGAGGTGCTCGTCGCTCGCGCCGTGGTTGCCGTGGACGTGCAGGTGCTTGATCGTCGGACCGAGTCCGGAGAGGTAGGCGTCGACCGCCTCGGTGCCCTCGCGGGTGCCCTGGACGTGCGCGTGCCCGAAGTCGAGGCAGGTGCCCAGCGCGTGCCGGTCGGCGAGGGCGCGCAGCTCGCTCGGCGTGCGCAGGAAGTCCTCGGCGCCGAGCGCCAGGTTCTCGAGCGCGATCGGGACGGGCGCCCCGGCCAGCGCCTGCAGCGACGCGTCGAGGGCGGCGGCCGCGAGCGCGTCCGCCTGGGGGTGCCGCAGGTAGTGCTGGCCGGTGTGCAGCACGCCGCACGTGGCCCCGACGCGCTCGGCGTACGCGAGGCCGGCGGGGTGCGGTCCACGGCGGCCGTGCGGGCGACCGGCATCAAGGACGCGAGGTTGAGGTCGACGTAGCTCAAGTGGAGCGTGGTCCCGACGCCGGTGGCGCGGCGGAGCGCCGCGATGCGGTCCGCGGCCTGCAAGTCGGGGAGCACCTCGTGGAGGTCGAACGACAGTTCGACGAACTCGAGCTGCAGCTCGTCCGCCAGACGGAAGGCCGCCTCGACGTCGAGCATCCGCGCGGTCATGGGGGAGAAGCCGAGCCGCATCAGCGTGCCTCCAGATCGAGCGCACGGCGCTGCGCCTCGGCGAGCGCCGCTTCGGGGCTCTGGTTCCCGCGCAGGGCGCGTTCGAGCGCGTCGTCGAGCAGCCCGCGCCAGGCGTCGAAGGACGCGATCCGGGGGCGCGGTACGGCCAGCTCCAGCTGCGCGAGCGCGGCCGCGCGGTTGGGGTCCTCGGCGTAGAAGCCCTCGAGCAGCGGCAGCGCCGCGCGCCGCACCGGGATGTAGTACGACGCCTCGACCCAGTCGGCGAGGTTCTGGGGCTCGACCAGGAAGCGCCAGAAGGCGAAGGCGGCGCGGCGCTCGGCCTCGTTGGCGCCGCGCAGGACGGTCAGCTGCGCGCCGCCGAGCGGCACCCGGCCACCCTCGGCGATCGGCACGGGCGCGGCGGCCAAGTCGAACCCGATCGAGAAGCGGCGCACGTCGGGCCAGTTGGCGATGCTGGCGAAGGTCATCAGGCTGCGGGTGCGGACGAAGGTGAGGATCGC
>JAABRX010000048.1 GCA_011390675.1 Trueperaceae bacterium
GCGAACGGGTAGTTGGCGGCCTCGACGCTGGCCTTGGTGATCGCGTTGAACAGGGTGCTCTTCCCGACGTTGGGAAGGCCCACGATGCCGATTCCGAACATGCTGTGCTCCTCGGGGTGCCGGTGCGGCGCCCGGGTTCCGGCGCCGACCGCCGCGCGGGGCGACGGAGGGGCGGAACCGACCGGCCACTCTAGCAGGAGGGGGCGTCCGCGGCGCTCGCCCGCGCCGACGCGGCGCCCGTCGGGGGGCTCCAGCACGCGTGGTAGCGTCCCGCCATGCCGGTTCCGTCCACCCCTCGAGCGGTCCGCGTCGGCGTGCTGGGCGCCGGCACGGTCGGCGCGGCGCTGCTGCGGCTCCTCGCCCGCCACCCCGAGCTGGAGGTCACGGCCGTCCTGGTGCGCGACCTCGACCGCCAGCGCGACCTGGGCGCCCGACCGGTGCGCCTCACCACCGACCCCGAGGAGGTGCTCGCCGGCGCCGACGTGGTGGTCGAGCTCTTGGGGGGCGTCGACCGGCCGACCGAGCTGATGGCCGAGGCGGCGGCCCGCGGGGCGCGCTTGGTGACGGCCAACAAGGCCGCGCTGGCCGAGCGCTGGGACGCGTGGGGTCCATGGGTGCGCGCCGGGCGCGTAGGGTTCGAAGCCGCCGTCATGGCCGGCACGCCCGTGGTCGGCGCGATCGCCGGCGCGTTGCGCGCATCGCGGCTGCGGTCGCTCGAAGCGCTCTTGAACGGGACCTGCGCGTACCTGATCGGTGAACTGGAGGCCGGGGTCGGGTTCGACGCCGCGCTCGCCGAGGCGCAGCGGCTGGGGTACGCCGAGGCGGACCCCGCGCTCGACGTCGACGGCATCGATGCGGCCCACAAGCTCACGGTCCTCGCCCGCCTGTGCGCCGATCCCGACCTCGCCTGGAGCGACGTCCGCCCGCACGTGCGCGGGGTGCGCGGGCTGACCCCCGAGGGGGTGGCCGCCGAGGTGGCGGCCGGGCGTCGGGTGCGGCTGGTCGCGGCCCTCGAACCGGACGGGGCCGGCGGTTGGCGGGCGTCGGTGGCGCCGCGGAGCGTGCCGGCCGACCACCCCTTGGCGGTCCTGGGCGCGGGCCGGAGCGCGTTGGTCTACCGCGGCGACGCGGTCGGCGAGGTGTGGATCGCCGGGCCGGGCGCGGGCGCGGAGGCGACGGCGAGCGGGGTGCTGGCCGACGTGCTCGACGCGGCGACGGGCCGGCCCGGGCCGACGCCGGTGGCGGCGCGCGTGCCGTCGGGGGTCGGGGCGCCGTGAGCTCGCTCCAGTACGTCAGCACCCGCGCTCCGGACGGGGCGCGCGTCGACCTCGCCACGGCGCTGCGGCGGGGGTTGGCCCCGGACGGCGGGCTCTACGTTCCCGAGCGCGTGCCCGCGGTCGCGGGCGACTGGCGCTCCGCGACGTCGCTGGCCGATGCTGCGGTGCGGGTGCTGGAGCCGTTCGTGCCCGACGCGGACGCCGATTCGTGGCTGGCGGACGTGCGGGCCGTGCTCGATTTCCCGGTGCCGCTGCGGCGCCTGGACGAGGACACCTACTTGCTCGAGCTGTTCCACGGGCCGACGCGCGCCTTCAAGGACGTCGCCGCCCGGATCCTCGGCCGCTGGTGGGGGCGCCTGTTGCGCGCCGAGGGGGGGCGCGCCGTCGTGTTGGTCGCGACCTCGGGCGACACGGGCGGTGCCGTGGTGGACGGCATGGCGGGCGTCGAGGGGCTCGACGTGGTGGTGCTGTTCCCGGAGCGCGGCGTGAGCCCGGTGCAGCGCGCCCAGCTGACCGCGGTCCGCCCGCACGTCCACGCCTTCGCGGTCGAGGGGAGCTTCGACGACGCCCAGCGGCTGGTCAAGGAGGCCTTCCGCGACCCGCAGCTGGCCGACCTTCCGCTCACGAGCGCCAACAGCATCAACCTCGGCCGGTGGCTGCCGCAGGCGTCGTTCCACGCGTGGGGGCTCGCGCAGCTGGCGCAGGCGGGCCTGGAGCCCACGGACGCGGTCGTCGTCGTCCCGTCGGGCAACCTCGGCGACCTGGTCGCCGGGCTCTACGCGGCGGCGATGGGGGCCGGGCCGCGGGCGTTCGTCGCGGCCCACAACGCCAACGCCTACCTGGTCGAGCGCCTCGCCGGCCGGCGCGCGCCGTTCGACTTCCCGGCTACGGTATCGACGCTCTCGAACGCCATGGACGTCGGAGCGCCGTCGAACTACGAGCGGCTGAACGCGCTATGGGGGGACGCGACCCCGGTGCCGCTGCGCGCGGCCGAGGTCGACGACGACGCGACGCTCGCGCGGATCGCCTCCATGTGGCACGACCACGGCGTGCTCGTCTGCCCCCACACGGCCGTCGGGCTCGAGGCGGCGGAGCGCGACCGCGCGCGCCACGACCGGGGCGCTCCCCGCTTGGTCCTGGCGACGGCCCATCCGGCGAAGTTCCCGGAGGTCGTGGCGCGGGCGCTGCCTGGCGTCGAGGCCCGCGACCCGCTGCTCGACGCGCTGGCGGCCGCGCCGAAGCGCGAACGCCCGATCGCGGCCTCGCTCGGCGCGCTCCGCGAGGCGCTGCGCGCGGTGCTCGCCGAGTAGCGCCGCCAGGTTCAGCCGCCGGCGCGGCGCGCGTACGGACCCTCGTGCCCCGCTCCGACGTGGTCGACGCGGGTCTCCCGCATCAGCTTGGCGAGGTGGGCGAGCAGGGCTCGGTCGGCGAAGTCGGCGACCTCGTGGTCGAGTGGGCCGTACACGCGCTCGCGCAGCGCGTCGAGCCGCGCGGGCCCGTCGGCGAGCGCCGCCCAGACGGCCGCTTCGCGCGCCAAACGGTGGCGTCGCGCTTCGTCGAGGACCGCCGCGCCGTCGTCGCGGGGGGGTCCGTGGCTCGGGGCGACGCGCTCGGGCCCCCACGCCGCCGCGCGCTCGAGGCTGGCGAGGTACGCGGCCACGTCGCCGTCCGGCGTGCCCACCCAGATGGAGCCCGACCCGGCCACCAGGTCGCCGGCGACGAGCGTGCGCGCCCGATCCGCCGCGATCCCGAAGGCCAGGTGATCGGAGGCGTGCCCAGGGGTCGCGATGGCGTCGACGACCGCCCCGCCGGCCACCAACCGGCGACCCCCCTGCAGGGCGCGCAGCGGCAGACCGGCCGGGAGCCGCGGGAGCGCGGCTGGGTGCGCGAGGACCGCGTCCAGGCCGAAGCGCTCGACCGCCGCGGCCACGCCCCCGACGTGGTCCTCGTGGGCGTGGGTCAGGAGCACCCCCTTGAGCGTCCGGACCGCGGCCGCCGCGACCAGCGCGTCGAGGGCCGCGAGCGCCTCGGCGTCGCCGGCCCCTGGGTCGACGAGCCAAGCGACGCCGCCGGTGCCGACGAGATAGGCGTTCGTCGCGGTCCACGGGGGGAGCGTCCGGGTGGCGAGCGCCACCCCCCAGACGCCCGGCGCGACCCGTAGGGGCGCCGCCCCCAGGTTCACGGGTCCGTGGCGTCGTTCCGCAGCAGCGCGCGCGCGGTCTCGGCGGCGGTCCGCGGGTCGACCGTCACGTCCGGCTCGACGCCGCGCCCTTCCCAGGTCGCGCCCCTCAGGGGTGCGAGCACCCCGGTCGCGAGCCACGCCTGGGATCCGTCGCGCAGGCAGAAGGGGAGGACGGCCTCGACGTTCCCGGCGCTCGTGGCGCCGACGATCCGCGCGCGTCCGTTCGCTTGGAGCGCGCCGGCCAGGCCTTCGGCGGCGGAGTGGACGTCGCCGTCGATCAGCACCACCAGCGGCAGCGCGGTGGCGGGCGACCCGAGCGCGGGGTAGGGGAGCGGGAGCGACCAGCGCGTCAGCGCCCGCCACAAGAAGCCGCGGGTGAAGACGCCCGCCGCCTGCATCATCGTCACCAGCCGCCCACCCGGGTTGCCGCGCAGGTCGAGGATCAGGCCCGTGGCCCCCGCGTCCGCCAGATCGAGGACCGCGCGCCTCAACCCCTCGGCGGTGCCGGCCCGCACCAGGTCGTCCATCCGCACGTAGCCGACGCCGTCGGGGAAGCGCCCGTAGGCGATCGGACCGCTCGTTCGGAGCACCGCGGGGGCGTCCGATGCCGCGAGCGCCGCCGCCGCGCCGACTTGGGCGTGGACCGCGTCCCAGGGCGCCGCACCGAACACACCGACGCAGGGGAGGTCGCCCAACTCGGCGCGCAGCGCGTCGACGCGCGAGGCCGGCACGTAGCGGCTGTGGTCGTCGCCGAGCGCCGCGTACAGCTCTTCGAGCCCACGGTCGACGGCATCGTCGGCATCGTTCGGACGCGCTCCGAAGAGGGTCCGAGCCTCGTCCCAGTCGACCGCCGCTTGCGTCAAGTCCCAGTAGCGCTCGGCGACGAGCCGCCATGCGGCGTCGAACCGCGGATCGTCGCCGATGCGCGCCGGCGACGGTTGCGCGAGCGCAGCGGCGATGCACGCGACCGCGAGGAGCGTGGTCGCGACCCGGCGCATCACCGCCGCAGCGGCGAGCGCCGTTCGCTCGCCACGGGTGCGGCGTGCTCGTGCGCGGCGAGCGCCTCGCGGTCGACGACGCGGCGCTGCGCACCGACCTCGGTGGCCGTCAGCGCGCCGGCGACGTTGCCGATCCAGGCTGCGCCGAGCAGGTCGTGGCCGTCGAGCAGCGCGCCGACGAACGCCGCCGTGTACACGTCGCCGGCGCCGGTCGTGTCGACGACGTCGTCGATCTCGAGCGCTTCGACGAGTTCGGAGCGCTCCGGGGTCACCACGATCGACCCCATCTCGCCGACCTTGACCACGACCCGCTCGGTGCCGCGCTCCTGGAGCCCGGCGATCGCGTCGGAGATCGACGCTCGCCCCGTGAGGGCGAAGAGCTCCTTCTCGTTCATCAGGACCACCTCGACGCCCTCGAGCAGCGGCATGAGTCGATCCTGGAGGGCGTTGACGGCCCCGGTGCCCATGTCGACGAAGGTGCGGACGCCGGCGTCCTTCGCAGTCGCGAGGGCGTGCAGCGCGTACGCGCGCTGCGGGCCGCCCATCAGGCTGTAGGCGCTGACCACCAGCGCGTCGCGCTTCGCGACGTGGCCCCGCTCGAGGAGCTCTACGTCGAGGTAGCGCGACGCACCGCTCGCGCCGATCATCGTGCGCTGGCCGTCCGGGGTGATCAGGATGGTGACGCTGCTGGTCTGCAAGTGCGGGTCGGATTGGACCAACGTCAGGTCGACCCCGGCGGCGCGGAGGTGCTTGAGCGCCAAGTCCGAGAAGGGCCCGGTGCCGACGCGCGTGGCGATCGCGACGTCGTGGCCGAGGCGCGCCAGCGCGGTCGCGATGGTGCCGCCGGCGCCGCCGGGCTCCATCACGGCGCGCAACGCGGTGACCTCGCCACCGAGCTCGGGCAGAACGTCCACGAAGTACATCTGGTCGACCGTCGCGTCGCCGACCACCAAGATCTCAGCCATGCACCCATCTCCTCCCGGGGCGTCGACCCCGGGGACGTGCCGCTCGCGCGCGCGTTTCCGGGGCAGTATAGCGTGCGTTCCCGGCGCCGGCACCCCGTCTGCGGTTCGGCGGCACGCTGCGTTCAGCCGGCGGCGCCCGGCGGCGCGAGCGCCGCGGCCAACCGGCGGAACGTGGCGAGGTCGAGCGCCTCGGCGCGGACCCTGGGGTCGAGGCCCTGCGCCTCGAGCACGGCGCGCACGTGCTCGGCCGGTTGGCCGACCGCACGGAGGTTCGCGACGAGCGTCTTGCGGCGGTGGCGGAAGGCGTCTCGGACGAGCAGAAAGGTGCGCTCGTCCGGGACCGCGTCGCGGTCGAGGTCGATGCGCACGACGGCGGACGTGACCTTCGGCGGGGGGTGGAAGGCGCCCGGTGGGACGAGCCGCACCACGCGCGCGCGGCCGTGGTGCGCCACCCACAGGCTCAGGCTGCCGTACGCCGGCGATCCCGGCGCGGCCACCAGGCGGTCGCCGACCTCGCGCTGGACCAGCACCACCGCGCGCCCGAAGCGGCCGGCCGTCAGGACGCGGCTCAGGACGGCGGTCCCGACGTTGTAGGGGAGGTTCGCGACGAACAGCGCGCCCGGGGCCGCCGCTCCGAAGTCGACGTGCAGGGCATCGGCGTGGCGCACCTCGACGTGCGGCCACGGGGCGAGCGTCTCGGCCAGCACGGGGAGCATGCGGCGGTCGAGCTCCACGGCGACCACCCGCTTCGCGCGGCGCGCGAGCTCGCGGGTGAGGGTGCCCAGGCCCGGGCCCACCTCCCAGACCTCGTCTTCGGGGCCGAGGTCGGCCGCTGCGACGATGGCGCGCAGGGCGGCATCGTCGACGAGGAAGTTCTGGCCGAAGTGCGGGTCGGCGCCGACGCCGTGGCGCGCCAAGAGACCGCGCACCACCCCGAGGGCGGTCAGCGGGCCGGGGTCGTCGCGGGCGGGGACGGCGTCAGGCGCCGGCGACGCGCTCGGCGATGACGTCATCGAGGCGGTGCGCGGCGCCGGCGAGGTCGAGCTCTTCGACCACGGCGAGCTCGGAAGCGAGCATCGACTTGGCGGTATCGAGGACCTCGCGCTCGGTGGCGGCGAGGCCCTTCTCGAGCTCGCGGCGGGCGAGCACGCCGATCAGTCGGGCGAGCTCGTACGCGCCGCCGCGGGCGAGGATCTCCTGTTCCGCTCGATAGCGGGGCGGCCACTGCAGCGGCAGGTTCAGATCGGCCTTGGCGAGCGCGTCGAACAGCCGCTCCACCTCGTCGACGCCGATCGTGTGGCGCAGCCCGACCTCTTCGCCCATGCGCAGCGGCACGAGCACCTCGAGGTCGCCCTTGACGAAGACGACCTTGAGGTACTCGTGGCGTTCGCCGAGCACCTCGCGGGTGGTCCGCTCCTGTACGACGCCGGCGCCCTGAGACGGGTACACGACGCGATCACCGACTTCGAAGGTCACGCTTGGCCTCCCGACGCGCACGCTACCACGGGGGTCGCCGCCTCGGTTGCCGTGCTGTGCGGCCTCCCCGGCGGCGGCGCCGGCACCCGGTGCGCTTCAGATCAGCGTGAGCGCCAACCAGCGCTGGAAGCTGACGAACGCGACGACGGCCGCCGCCACCGCGACGGCGGTCGTTCCCGACGCGACGAACGCCGGGGTCGGCTCCATGTCGCGGCGCGCCCACGCCACCCCACCGAGGCCGAGGCCGATGGCCGTCGCGAGCGCGAGCGTGGCGGGTCCGCCGACGAGCGGCCACAGCGTCGCCCCCGCCACCCCGGCGGCGAGGGCGGCCACGACGACGGCGGGCGTCAGGAGCGCCCCCGCGATCGCGCCCCGCCAGCGGGCCCGCCGCGCCGACGAGCGGCCGGCGAACGCGATCGAGGCGAGCCACAGCACGGGTGCGGCGACCATCGCCCACAGCACCGCGATGAGGACGCTCGCGGCGGCTTGACCGAACGCCTCTTCGGCCAAGTTCCAGGGGCTCCATCCCAACCGGGCGGCGAGGTGGTCGCGCCAGGTCCGCACCATCGGCGACCGGTCGTCCGCGGCGTACAGGGCGTGCTGCCCACCCGTCTCGGTCCCGACCCAGGCGAGATGCGTGATCCCGAGCGCGTCTCGGACCGCCCAGGCGCGGGCGAGCACCAACGGCGACCAGACGACGGGCGTCGCGTCGCCGGCGGCCACGCGCCACACCGTGCCCCCCTCGGCGATGAAGATGGCGCCGGCGAGCGCCGCGACCGGTCGGCCGCTGCGGGTGCGTTCGACCTCGTCCGGTGTGGCGAGCGCCGCGTCGGGATCGAAGGCAGCGTGCCGCACGAGGCCCTCGGCATCGACCCAGGTGCGCTCGACCCGTCCGTCGCCGACGTTCGTCGTGGTCGGCGGTGCGTCGCCGAGCGCAGCGCCCAGGTCGACCGGGCCGACCAGGCCGGTCGCCGCGGACCACGCGGCGGCCCTCGCGGTCCAGGTCGAGCGGGTGCCCAACGGGGTCGCCTCGGTGCGCCCTTCGAGCCACGTCAACTGGACGGTTCCGGTGGCGTCGGCCACCGCCGAGAGCCCGGACAGGCGCAGATCGGTCCGGTAGAGCACCGCCCCGGGGTCGCCCTCGTCGAGGCGCTCCAGGATCGCCTCCATCCCCTGACCCCGCGCGACGAACAGCAGCGGAGCCGCGTCGGTCGCCACGGGTACGGGCTCGAGCGGCTGCACGGTGCGCAGGAACTCGCCGCCGGAGTTCCACGAGAAGACGTACCGGCCCGTCTGCGGATCGCGCCGTTGCCAGACGGCGACCAACGGCCGGTCTACGCCACCGTCCACGGCGACCCACCGGACCCCCTCCGCGGCGTCGAGGCGTCGCGCCGCCCCGCCCGCGAGCGGAACCACGACGAGCGCCTCGCCCTCGATTCGGACCCACGCGGCCTCGCCGGCGTCGAGCGCGAGCGCCGCCGTGGGTCGGTCCTGGCCCCGGCTCACCAGCCGCGGTCGGTCGAAGCCGCCGTCCGCCGCGTACGGCTGCGCTCGCGCGGTCCCGACGCCGGCGGCGGCCAGGATCGTGGCGACCAGGATGGCGGCCGCCGCCCACGCGCCGAGCGCACGCGCGCTCATGCCCGGAGCCCCCGCCGCGCGGCGCCCTTCCCGGGCAGCTTCGGCAGTTCGATCGCGCGTCCCTCCAGCTTCGCCTCGAGCTCGCGGATCCGGTCGCGGACCGCGGCCGCTTTCTCGAAGTCCAACGACTCCGACGCCTCCCACATCTGGTTCTCGAGCAGCGCCAGTTCCTGGCGCACCTCGTCCTCGAGCAGCTCGCGCTCCCAGGGGGCGACGGGGGTGGCCGGCTCGACGCCGGCGTCCTCGCCGCGGATGATCTCCTGGATGCGCTTGCGGACGGTCTCCGGGGTGATGCCATGCTCGTCGTTGTAGGCGAGCTGCTTGGTGCGGCGGCGCTCGGTCTCGTCGATCGCGGCGCGCATCGCCGCGCTCACGTCGTCGGCGTAGAGGAACACCTCGCCGTTCACGTTGCGCGCCGCGCGGCCGATCGTCTGGATCAGGCTGCGCTCGCTGCGCAGGAAGCCGGTCTTGTCCGCGTCGAGGATCGCGACCAACGAGACCTCGGGCAGGTCGAGGCCTTCGCGCAGCAGGTTGATGCCGACCAGCACGTCGAAGTGCCCCAAGCGCAGGTCGCGGAGGATCACCTGGCGCTCGACCGCGTCGATGTCGCTGTGGAGGTAGCGCACGCGCACCCCCTGCTCGGCGAGGTACTCCGTGAGGTCCTCGGACATCTTCTTCGTGAGGGTCGTGACCAGCACGCGCTCCTTCGCCTTCACCCGCTCCCGCGCCGCGAAGATCAGATCGTCGATCTGCCCGCGCGACGGTTTGACGGTGATGCGGGGATCGACCAGTCCGGTGGGGCGGATCACCTGCTCGACCACTTGGTCGCTCCGGCGCAGCTCGTCGTCCGCCGGCGTCGCCGACACGAAGACCACCTGGCCGACGCGCTCGAAGAACTCGTCGTCCTTGAGCGGCCGGTTGTCGAGCGCCGCCGGCAGCCGGAACCCGTAGTCGACGAGCGTCCGCTTGCGCGCCTGGTCGCCGTTGTACATCCCGCGGATCTGCGGCACCATCACGTGCGACTCGTCCAGGAAGACCAGCGCGTCGTCGGGCAGGTAGTCGAGCAGGGTGTACGGCGGTTCCCCGGGCTTGCGGCCGTCGAGGTAGCGCGAGTAGTTCTCGATCCCGGAGCAGTACCCGAGCGTGCGGAGCATCTCCACGTCGTACATCGTGCGTTCGCGCAGGCGCTGCTTCTCGAGCAGCTTCCCCGCCCCCTCGAAGTACGCGAGCCGCGTCTCGAGGTCGCGCTCGATCTGCTCCACGGCCGGACGCAGGGTCTCGAACGGGGTGACGTAGTGCTTCGCCGGGAAGACCGTCAGCCCCGAGAGCGCCTTGACGACGTCGCCGGTCACCGGATCGACGACGGCGAGCGCTTCGACCTCGTCGCCCCAGAGCTCGATGCGCACCGGCTGCTCGTCGTAGGCCGGCCATACCTCGACCACGTCGCCCTTGGCCCGGAAACGGCCCGGCGCCAACTCGACGTCGTTGCGCTCGTACTGCTGCTGCACGAGGCGTTCGAGCACGGCATCGCGCCCGATGCGCACGCCCGGCGCCAGGATCAGGTTGAGCTCCGCGTAGGACTCCGGCGCCCCCAACCCGTAGATGGCGGAGACCGACGCCACCACGATCACGTCGCGGCGCGTCAGCAGGCTGCGGGTGGTCGAGTGCCGCAGCCGCTCGAGCTCCTGGTTGATGTTCGCGTCCTTCTCGATGAACAGGTCGCGCGCGGGCACGTACGCCTCGGGCTGGTAGTAGTCGTAATAGCTGATGAACATCTCGACCGCCGCGTCGGGGAAGACGTCGCGGAACTCGGCCGCGAGCTGGGCGGTGAGGATCTTGTTCGGGGCGAGCACGAGCGCCGGGCGCTGGGTGGCCTCGATCACCTTGGCCATCGTGAACGTCTTGCCGGTCCCGGTGGCGCCGAGGAGCGTTTGGAACCGCAGACCGTCGCCCAGCCCGCCCACGAGCTGGCGGATCGCCTCGGGCTGATCGCCTTTGGGCTCGAAGGGGGCATGGACTTTGAGGGGCATCCCCGCATCCTAGCCCGCGCGGTGTGGGGCGGGCCGTAGCCTGCACCCACGGTCGCGCGGCGGCCGTCGTAGCATGCCGGAACGCCACCAAGCCGCCGCCAAGCGCGTGCGGCGAGAGGAGCCATCATGGCCGTACGAACCGGAAACGCCGTCTGGAACGGAGATCTCAAGAACGGTACGGGGACCGTCGCGCTCGGCTCGGGCGCGTTCGAGGGACCGTACTCGTTCGCTTCGCGCTGGGAAGACGGGGCCGGCACGAACCCCGAGGAGCTCATCGGCGCCGCCCACGCGGGCTGCTTCTCGATGGCGCTCTCGAACATCCTCGCCGGGGCCGGCACCCCGCCGACCGAGGTCCGCACCGAGGCGCGCGTCCACCTCGGCAAGGATGACCAGGGTGCGGCGATCACCAAGATCGAGTTGGTGTGCCACGCGGTCGTGCCAGGTATCGATGCCGCCACCTTCGCCGAGCACGCCGAGAAGGCCAAGCGCGGCTGCCCGGTCTCGAAGGCGCTCGCGAGCGTGCCGATCGAGCTCGACGCGACGCTCGCCTAAGCGTTGGCTTCGCGGAACTGGGTCTCGTAGAGCGCGCGGTAGAGGCCGCCCTTCGCGAGCAAGTCGGTATGCCGGCCGGTCTGCACCACCCGGCCGGCATCGACCACCACGATGCGGTCGGCGTCGACGATCGTCGACAGCCGGTGGGCGATCACGAAGGTGGTGCGCCCCTCCATCAGACGATCGAGCGCGCCCTGGACGAGGGCCTCGGACTCGCTGTCGAGCGAGGACGTCGCCTCGTCGAGGACCAGGATGCGCGGGTCCTTGAGCAGCGCGCGCGCGATGGCGATGCGCTGCCGCTGCCCCCCCGACAGCTTGACGCCGCGCTCGCCCACGAGCGTCTCGTATCCATCGGGGAACTCGCGCACGAAGGCGTCGGCGTTGGCGGCGACCGCTGCGGCGACGACCTCGTCGTCGCTCGCATCGGGACGCCCGTAGCGGACGTTCTCGGCGATCGTGCCCGAGAACAGCAGCGTCTCCTGCGGCACGACCCCCACGTGACCGCGCAACTCGTGCGGCTCCAGGTCCCGTAGGTCGATGCCGTCGAGGGTGATGCGCCCCTCGTTCGGATCGAAGAAGCGCGGGAGCAGCGTGACCAGCGTGCTCTTGCCGGCGCCGGACGGGCCGACGAGCGCCACGACCTCGCCAGGGCGCGCGACCAGGTCGATGCCGTCGAGCACCCAGGCCTCGCCCCGGTCGCCGTAGCGGAAGCGCACGCCTTCGAACGCCACCTCGCCGCGCACCGATCCGAGCTCGACCGGGTGCTCGGGGGCGACCACGTCGCTCCGGGCGTCGAGCATCTCGAACACCCGGCGGGACGCGCCGGCGGCCTCCTGGAGTTGGGCGTAGAAGCCCGTGAAGGCGCCGATGGAACCTGCGACGGTCACGGTGAGCAGCAGGAAGGTGATCAGGTCGCCGGGGGGGAGCTCGCCGGAGAGCGCCAGACGGCCACCGAACCACAGCACCAGGCCGATCCCGAACAGGAACGCCGAGAAGACCGACGGCACGAACAACGCTCGGACGCGAGCCCGCCGCACCGCGCTCTTGAACGCCGCGCCGATCGCGCCGCCGTAGTGCGCCGCTTCGGCGGCCTCGGCGGTGAACGACTGGACCACCCGGATGCCGGCGATCGCCTCCTCGGCGCGGCCGTTGGCGGCGGCGAGCTCGTCCTGGAACGCGGTGCTGATCTTGCGCAGGCGCCGGCCGAAGATCGCGGCCGCGACGATCACCGCCGGCAAGACGGCGAGCATCACGAGCGTGAGCCGCGGGTTGATGATGAAGAGCACGACGACGCCGCCCACCAGCGAGACGGCTTGCGACGTGAGCTGAACGACGATCGTGCTGACCGCCGACTGGATGGTCGCGATGTCGGAGGTCAGCCGCGAGGTGATCTCGCCCGAGCGCCGCGTCTCGAAGAAGCCGACCGACAACCCGAGGAGGTGCCCGAACAGGTCGCGCCGCAGATCGGCGACGACGGCCTCGCCGGCGTACCCGAGCTGGTAGACGCGCACGTAGGTGGCCACCGCGTTCAGGAGCAGCACCAGGACCAGGAGGATCGCGATGGCGTTGAGGTCGGCCGGCGCCCCACTTCCGCCGAACGCGCCCCCGAACAGGTCGGTCGCCCAGCCCGTGAGCGCCCGCGGTGCGGCGGCGCCGAAGGCGTTGTTGAACAGGTCGCCGACGACGACCGGGAACACGAGGAACAGCAGGCTGCCGGTGGAGGCGGCGACGAGCGCGAGGACGAGTCGCCACGTGTAGCGGCGGGCGTAGGTCGTCAACCGGCGGAGCGGCGCCAGATCGAGCCGGCCGGCCCCGTCGGGGCCGGCCGGCGTGGAGCGTGGGGAGGGGCGTCGGAACATCGCGGCAGTCTACCCGAGCGCCCGTCGCGGGGGTCGGCGTCAGCCTTTGACGGCCCCCGCGGTGAGGCCCTCGACGATCCGGTTCTGGAAGATCAGGACCAGGACGATGAGCGGCACCGTGACGATGATCGAGGCCGCCATGATCTCGCCGAACGGCTCCTGCCGCGCGATCTGCCCGGAGAAGAGCGCGATGGTGACCGGCACCGTCCGGGCCCCGGGTTCGATCGAGGTGAAGGTGAGCGCGAACAGGTACTCGTTCCAGGCTTGGATGAAGGCCAGCAGGCCCGTCGTGACGAGCGCGGGCGCGGTGAGCGGCAGCAGGATCTGCACGAACGTCTGCATCATGCTCGCGCCGTCGACCTGCGCCGCCTGCAGCAGCGAGTCGGGCAGCCCCTTGAAGAAGGCGGTGAGCACCCACACCGTGAAGGGCAGCGTGAAGATCATGTACGAGAGGATCATCGACGCCATCGCCGGTAGGTTCAGCACCGTGATCACCGCGTAGAGGCCGGCGAGCACCGCGATCTGCGGGAACATCGTCATCGCCAGGATCACGTAGAGCGACGGCGTGCGGCCGCGGAAGCGGAGCTTGCCCAGCGCGAAGCCGGCGAAGGAGCCGACCACCAGGCTCAGCACGGTGACGCTGCCGGCGACGATGATGCTGTTGAGCAGGCCGGACATGAAGCTCGAGTTGGAGAACACCGCTCGGAAGTTCTGGAGCGTCGGTTCTTCGGGCCAGTAGGTGGCGGGGGTCTGGATCAGTTCGTTCTGCCCCTTGAGCGCCGAGTTGAGCGCCCAGTAGAAGGGGAACACGAGGTAGATGAAGATCGCGACGATCAGCAGGTAGAAGGCGATCTTGCCGAGGATGGCGCGCTGGCGTTTACTCATCCTTGTCGACCCCCAGCGCCCGGATGTAGAACAGCGCGAACACGAAGATGATCAGGAAGATGATGACGGACGCCGCCGACGACATCCCGACGTTGCGCGCCGCCAGCAGTTGGTAGTAGGCGTAACTCGCCATCGAATAGCGTTGCTCGCCGTACACGACCTGGAACAGGTCGAACACGCGCAGCGCGTCGAGCGTGCGGAAGATGAGCGCCACGGCGAGGGTCGGGGCGAGGAGCGGCAAGGTGATCGCGAAGAACTTGCGGATCTTGGTCGCGCCATCGACCTCGGCGGCCTCGTAGAGCTCCCGAGGGATCGTGGAGAGGCCGGCGAGCAGCAGCAGCGCCATGAAGGGCGTCGTCTTCCAGACGTCGATCATCACCATGCTGGGGATCTGCAGCGAGGCGGTCTGGAAGAACGCGAAGTTGCCGTCGGACAAGCCGAGGTCGTTGAAGAGCGTGTTGAAGAAGCCGGCGCGCGTCGGTTGCAGCATCCACTCCCAGATGCGGGCCGAGACCACGGTGATGATCGCCCAGGGGACGAGCATCGCGGCGCGCATCACCCCGCGTCCGAAGAACTTTCCGGCGAGCGTCAAGGCGATGCCGAGGCCCAACAGGGTCTCGAGCGCGACCGAGGAGACCGTGAAGACGAGCGTGTCCCACATCGAGCGCACGAACGAGGCGGTGGCGGCGCCGAGCACGTAGCGGGTGCCGAACACGTCGAAGGTGGCGACCGAATCGAGGGTGAAGCGGGTGTCGAGCCGGCGCAGGAACAGACGGGCGTTCTCATAGACCGGTCGACCGTCCTGCATCATCGGCGCGCCCTCGCCGTCCAAGCGGACGGGCACGGCGCGGAGCGTCATCGTGAGCAGTTGCTGGTAGTTCTGGAGCCCGATGAAGTCCGGGTCCGACGCTTGCGCGCCGGCGGCGAAGCGCTCGTCGGTGAAGCTCGAGACGAACACCCGCGCGAGCGGGTACACGGCGACCATGAGCAAGATCAGGAACGAGGGGAGGAGCAGCCAGAGCGCGGTGCGCTCTTCCGAGCGCGCGAGCTGCGTCGTCTTCTTCTTGGGCGGCTTCGTGGGCGGGGTCCGCGCGGGGGCGTTGGCGGTCACGGGGTGAAGACCTCCTCGGGACGGGACGAGCGCGCGCGGCGCTCCGGCAGGGTGGGCGTTCGTCGAACGGCCCGAACGAGCGAAGGTCGGGGCGGCATGCGCCGCCCCGACCTTCTCGACCGTTCAGGCCGTTCGTGCGGGGCTCAAGGCTGGCCGGTGGGGAAGCCGGTCAGGTCTTCGAGCTCGAGCTCCAGGAGCGCCATGGCCGTCTCGGCCTCTTCTGCGCCCGTGAGGACGCTGTGCACCGAGCGGAAGAAGGCCGCGGACACCTGCGCGTAGTTCGGCGCGGTGGCGGTCGAGGGGCGCGCGACGGCGTTGATGAACACGTCGTACAGCGAGCCGAAGAACGGCACGGCCTCGAGGACGTCCTCGTCCTCGTAGAGCGCCATGATCGTCGGGTTGAGCGAGCCTTCGACCGCGCGGATCTTCTGCTCGTCGTAGGAGGCGAGGAAGAGCGCGACGTCGGCCGCGAGCTCCGGGTTCTCGCTGTAGCGGCTCACGCCGAGCTGCCAGCCGCCGAGGGTGGCTGCCGGGGAACCGCCCATGGCGTCGCCGGCCGGGAGCGGGCTGACGTCGAAGACGCCGGCGACGGCCGATTCCGCGGAGTTCCCGAGCGAGTAGGCGTAGGGCCAGTTGCGCATGAAGGCGGCGTTGCCGGCCTGCCACAGGTTGCGCGCGGCTTCCTCGTCGAAGCCGGTGACGCCCGCCGGGCTGATCGTGCCGACCCACGAGGCGGCGAGGTCGATGACCTCGACGGCGTTGGCGTTGTTGATCGAGATGGTGCCGTCGGGCTCGATGATGCTGCCGCCGTCGTTCGAGGCGACCCATTCGAGCGCGTCGCACGTCAGGCCTTCGTAGGCGTTGCCCTGCCAGACGAAGCCCCAGAAGTCGGGGTTGCTCGCGCGCTCGCCTTCCTGGATGACCGTCGCCATCTCGGTCAACTCGCTCCAGGTCGCGGGCGGGCCGTCGAAGCCGTACTTCTCGAGCAGGTCCGTGCGGTAGTACAGCAGGCCGGCGTCGGTGAACCACGGGATCGCGATCAGTTGGCCGTCGACCGTGTTGTTCTCGACGATGGCCGGGAAGTGCTCGTCGACCACGTCGCGGGCCCCGTACTCGAACAGGTCGACGAAGTGCACGGCGAGGTCGCCGGGCCAGATGACGTCGATCTGGTAGACGTCGACCTGGCTCGACTGCGCCTGGAAGAACTGCAGGTAGAGGCCGAGGCGGTCGTCCGCCATGTCCGGCGTGTCGAGCACGTTGATCGTGACGCCCGGGTTGGCGTCCATGTAGCGCTGGGCGGCGGCCTGAGCGAGCTCCAGCTCTTGGCCGACCGCTCCGGTCGCGATCGTGATCGTCTGGGCGGAAACGCTGCCCAGGACGAGCGTCACGGCCAGCGCGAGCGCGGTGAAGGTTCTCTTCATCAAGCACCTCTTTCCGAGGGCGGGCGCATGGCCTGGGCCCTCGCGATCCGTCAAACCCGCTCCGTCGAAGAGGCCCGCGGCCCCTCCAGCGCTCAATGGGTGTCGGGCACGAGACGATCCCGCACACGGTTCCCCTCCCGAACACGGAGGCGAAGGTTTGATGTGCGCATTCTAACGAACGGACGGGACGCGGGCAAGCGCGTCGGACACGCGTGCACCGTGTCCCGACAAAAGTACACAGGCGACCGCCCCGGCCGTCGTGGACGCCCTCAGCGGGCTCGACGCCCCACGCTGCCGGTCACCCAAGCGTGGAGATCGAGCTCGCGGAACGGGCGTGGGAGCACGTCCGCGGCCGGTCGCCGCCATGCCGTCAGCAGCCGTGGGGGGCGCGCACCGACCACCAGGACCGGTACGTGCGCGCCCTCGCGGCGCCGCCGCAGGTCGCGCAACCAGCGCCAGGGGTCGAGCGCGGCGTCGACCACCACCGCGGCCGGGCGCAGCGCATCGAAGCGCTCCGCCGCGCGCTCGAGGTCGTCGACGAGCTCGGGGCGAACGCCGGCGCGCAGGAGCGCGAGGCGCAGCAGCCGCGCTTCCGCCCCCGGCGCCACGACGACCAGCACGTCGGCAGGCGCCGACCCGTCCGGCGCGCGGTCGACGACGCCCGCCTCGGTGAGCCGGCCGAGCAACGCGAGCGCGCGCCCCTCGGGAAGATCGGTCTCGGCCGCCACGGCCCGCGCCGAGCGGTGGCCGTCGACGAGCGCGAGCACGTCCCAGGCCTCCGGCGGCAGCGAGGCGGCGGTCGGGTCGCCCACGCGCACGAGCACCACGTCGGGGTCGACGCCAGCGCCCGCGTCCTCGCGCTCCGAGAGGACGTCCATCAACACCCGCATCACGTCGACGCGGTGACCCTCAGGGGGGAGCGGCGTGCGCCCGCCCTCGGCGAAGCGGAAGCGGCCGTCGCGCCAACCGACCAGCTCGCCGACCACCTCGACGGCTTGGCGTTCGACCGCGCGCCCGAGCTCCTCGGCATCGATCCAGCCGCGCTCCAGGGCGGCCGCCCCGATCGGACCGGTCCGGCCGCTCCGCTGCTCCGCGAGCAGCGTCTGCACCTCCTGCAAGCTGAGCAGGTCGAGCCGCACCAGCACCTCGCCGAGGTGGGTGCCGCCGTCGAGCCTCGCGTCGTGCAGCGCCCCAGCCTCGAACCCCAAGGTCGCCCGCCGGCCATCGTGCTCCACCTCGAGGGCGCCGTCCTTGCGACCGGCCACGACGATCTGGAACACGTCGGCGAGCGGCACGTCGCGCAGCGAGCCTTCGATCATCGGGGCACCTCCTCGTCGAAGCGCAGGGTGCCGGGCGTCGGCAACCCGAGGTGCGCGTACGCGCGCGCCGTCGCGACCCGTCCTCGTGGCGTGCGCTGCAGCAGGCCGCGCTGGATCAGGAAGGGCTCGTGCACCTCCTCGAGCGTCGCGCGGTCCTCGCCGACCGACGTCGCCAGGGTGTCCGAACCCACCGGCCCACCGGCGAAGCGCTCGACGACCGCGCGCAGGATGGCGCGGTCGCGGCGATCGAGTCCCGCAGCGTCCACCCCGAGCTCGTCGAGCGCGGCGCGCGCGCGATCGAGGCCGACGCCGTCCTCGCCGGCCACCTCCGCGAAGTCGCGCACCCGCCGGAGCAACCGTTTCGCGATCCGCATGGTGCCGCGCGCCCGGCGTCCGATCTCGAGCGCCGCCCCCGGTTCGAGCGCGACGCCCAACAGCCGCGCGTCGCGCGCGACGCCTTCGGCGAGCTCCTCGTCGGCGTAGTACTCGAGGTGCTCGATGATGCCGAAGCGCGAACGCATCGGGCCGGTGATGAGGCCGGGCCGGGTGGTGGCGCCCACGAGCGTGAAGCGGGGCAGGTCGAGCCGGATCGTGCGGGCCGCCGGCCCCTGGCCGAGGACGATGTCGATCTTGTAGTCCTCCATCGCCGGGTACAGGTGTTCCTCGGCGACGCGGCCCAGCCGGTGGATCTCGTCGATGAAGAGGACGTCGCCCTCTTCGAGCGCGTTGGTGAGGATGGCCGCGAGGTCGCCCGGCTTCTCGATCGCCGGGCCGCTCGTGACGCGCAGGCCGACGCCGAGCTCGGCTGCGATGATGTGGGCGAGCGTCGTCTTCCCGAGCCCTGGGGGTCCGTACAGGAGGACGTGGTCGAGCGCCTCCCGGCGCGCGCGCGCAGCCTCGAGGAAGACGCCGAGCTTCTCCTTAAGGCGGCGCTGGCCCACGTACTCGGCGAGCGAGGTCGGGCGCAGCGCTCCGTCGTCCACGAGCGTCAGGCTAGCACGCGGTGCGCGCGCGCCCGCCCCTCGGAGCGGGTCGGCGAGGCGTCGCCGACGGGCGTTCGGGCCCCGTTCCCGGCCCGGGTCACGACCCGGAAGCCGGGTCCCGCGCCGGGGGCGTCCAGCGCGCCACCTCGACGCCCTCGCGGACGTAGCGCACCGCGTCGGCGTCGATCAGCTCGCGGGTGCCCTCGACCGCCATCACCGGAGCCCGCACCCCGTCGAGGAAGGCGTCGCGCTCGGACGCGCTCAGGTCGGCGAGGTGGATCCGCCACACGCGGCTGCGCTGCAAGGCGATCTCCCACCAGGCGCCGCGCCACCAGCGCACCGAGACCCACACGGCCTGCACCGTCACGCCGGCGAAGAACGCCCACCAGATCCCCAGGGTGCCGACCCCGAGCCCCACCCCGACGAGCCAGGCGAGCGGGACGACCACGACCCAGCGCCCCACGAGCGTGCCGATCAAGCCGGGCCGCGTGTCGCCCGCCCCGCGCAACGCGCCGTTGAGGACCATGAAGACGGCCAGGAGCGGCTGCACGGCGCCGTTGACGCGGAGGTAGGCGGCGCCGTCGGCGACCACGATCGGGTGGGCGCTCGGATCGAACAGGCGCACGAGCGGCTCGGCGAAGAGCACCAACGCCAACCCGACCGACCCCATCAAGACCACCGCCAGCGCCACCGCGGCGTGGCCCGCACGCCAGGCGCGACCGATCTGCCAGGCTCCGAGCGCCTGGCCGACGAGGCTCGTGGCGGCCACGCTCAGGGCGATGCCGGGCATGAAGGCGAAGCCCTCGACCTGGAAGCCGATCGCCAGGGCGGCGGCGCCGTAGCTGCCGGACGGCGTCGCGGTCACCGCGCGCACGACGAGCAGCCCGGCACTGGAGTACGCGAGCGACTGGAACCCGGAGGGCAACCCGATCGCGAGGAGGTCGCGCGCGCGCCCGGGGTCGAGGCGCCACCGGCCGCGCGGCCAGCGGATCACGTTGCGCCCACCGACGATCACGAGGAAGATCAGCACCAGCCCGAGCCCGCGTGCGGCCACCGTCCCCACCGCCGCGCCCGGCACGCCGAGGGCCGGGAAGGGGCCGGGACCGAACATGAAGAGCCAGTTGAAGAGCACGTTCGCCAGGTTCGTGGCCACCGCGAGCGCGAGCGGCGTCACCGTGTCGCCCGCCCCCTGCATCAAGCTCGTGAGCGCGAGCTGCCCGACGAGCAACACGGTGCCCAGGAACAAGATCGTCAGGTAGCCGCTGCCGGCGTCGACCACGAGCGGGTCGCCGCCGCCGTTCAGGAAGACGAGCAGCGGGCGCGACACGAGGAGGCCGACCGCCGTGAGCCCGAGCGCCAGGACGATCGACAGCAGGACGGTCTGGCGCGTCACGTCCTCGAGGGCTTCGTCGTCGCGGGCGCCGCGCGCTTGCGCGGCGAGCGCCATGGCGCCGGCGGTGACGGCCATGGTGACGACCAGGATCAGCAGGCGGACGCTGTTCGCGAGGCCCACCGCGGCGACCTCCAGCGGACCCAAGCGACCGGCCATGAACACGTCGACGACGTTCACGAGCGTCTGGAGCAGGTTCGCCGCCACCACGGGCAACGCCAGCCGCACGACCGCCCGCAGGGTCGGCGGATGGAGCGCGAGCATGACGGGAACCACGGCGCGGGCGAGCACGGCCGGCACGCTACACCCGCAACGTGGGTCGGGTGGCGGCGCGCGGCGGTACCATGCCCCTCGAGACCGCATCCGTCCGGTGCGGCGCGCCCATCGCCCGTGCGCCACCCGCGACCTTGGAGGCACGATGCCCACCCATTCCGTCACCATCGGTGGCGAGACCCGCGAGCTGCCGATCGTCAACGTCGGAGCCGTGTCGGTCGCGCTCCTGAACCTGCTCGGCGATACCCGCCTCACCGAAGCCGCCGCCGAGGCCCTCGCCGCACGCGTCCCCGCGGGCGTGGAGGTCCTCGTCACCCCCGAGGTGAAGGCGGTGCCGCTCGCGCACGCGCTGAGCGTCCGGACCGGACTGCCGTACGTGGTCGTCCGCAAGACCCGCAAGCCGTACATGGTCGGGGCGATCGCCCGCACGGTGCACTCGATCACGACCGGAACGCCGCAGGACCTGGTGGTCGACGGCACCGACGTCCCGCGCCTGCGCGGCAAGGGCGTGGCGATCGTCGACGACGTCGTGTCGACCGGCGGCACGCTCGGGTCGCTCACGGAGCTGCTCGAGGAGGTCGGGGCGCGCGTCGTCGGCACGATGGTCGTCTTCACGGAGGGGGAGCGGCGCGACGACGTGGTCGCGCTCGATCACTTGCCGCTCTTCGCCGCCGAGGACGGCGCCTGACGGTCGCAGGGTCCTCGGGCGTAGGGTCCTCGGGCGTAGGGTCCGCGGGACCGACCTGGGCGGGGGTGCGCGCGTGAACGACGCCGACGACGTCAAGGAGCAGATCCGGGCGCGGGTCGACCTCGCGCAGTTGATCGGCGAGTCGGTGGCGCTCAAGCCCGCCGGCCGCGGTCAGCTCAAGGGGTTGTGCCCGTTCCATGGCGAGCGGACCCCGTCGTTCCACGTGCACGTCGACCGGGGCTTCTTCTACTGCTTCGGATGCGGCGCCAAGGGCGACGTGTTCGAGTTCGTGATGCGGAGCCAAGGGCTCGAGTTCGCCGAGGCGCTGAAGCTGCTCGGCGAACGCGTCGGCATCGAGGTGCGCGGGATGGCGCCCGGGCAGGGGCGGCGCCGCGACCTGCTCGAGGTCAACCAGAGCGCGCTCGCGTGGTTCCGCGCCCGGCTCGACGACGGCCCCGCGCGCGCCTACCTCCGTGAGCGCGGCCTGACCGACGCGACGATCGACGGCTGGGAGCTCGGGTACGCGCCCGATGGCTGGGACGGCCTGCTCAAGCACCTGCTGACGCAGGGCGTGCGCGACGACGACCTGCTCGAGGCGGGGCTGCTCTCGGAGAACGAGCGCGGGCGCCGCTACGACCGCTTTCGCGACCGGGTGATGTTCCCGATCCGCGACGCGCTCGGCCGCTTGGTCGGGTTCGCGGGGCGGGTGTTGGGCGACGGCCTCCCCAAGTACCTGAACACCCCCGAGACGCCGCTCTTCAAGAAGGGCGAGGTGCTGTACGGCCTCGACAAGGCGCGCACCGCCATCCGCGAGAGCGGCGAGGTCGTGGTGGTCGAGGGCTACATGGACGTGCTCGCGCTGCACCAAACCGGGTTCGGGACCGCCGTCGCCGCCCTCGGGGCCAACCTCACCAAGGAGCAAGCGGAGCTGCTGACGCGCCTCGATGCCCAGAAGGTGCTCCTCGCCTTCGATGCGGACGAGGCCGGCCAGCGCGCCGTGCTGGCCGGCTTGGAGCAGAGCGTCGGCCGCCGCTTCCTGGTGCAAGCGGTCAAGGTGCCGCACGGTAAGGACCCGGCCGATGCGGTGCTCGGCGATGCGGGCGACCTCGAGGCGTTCGCGGCGGCGCTCCGTACGGGTACGTCGGAGGTCGCCTTCCGCTTCCAGCGGGTCCTCGCCCAGCACGACGCGAGCACGCCGCGCGGTCAGCGCGCGCTGCTGCTCGAGCTGCTGCCGGCGCTGCAGCCGCGCGACGTCGTCGATCCCGTCGCCGCCGAGCTGCGCCGGCTGGTCGCCGACCACCTCGGCCTGGAGCCGGCCCGGCTCGATCAGTGGTTGGCGTCGCAGCGGCCGCAGCGCCTGGACGAGACCTCGGTGCGGGGGTTGCGGCGGCGCGCCGACGACCTGACGCCGCTGCGCGCGCTCGAGTTGGAGGTGATCGGCCTCCTGCTGCTCGAGCCCGAGAAGCTGCGCGAGCGGGTGCGCCGTGCGGTCGCGGCGCTGCCGGTCGAGGCGGGGGAGTCGGAGCTCATCGCGTTCGCCGAGCTGTGCGAGCGCTTCGGCTGGCGCGACGCGGAGCTCGTCGCGGCGGTGCAGGCGCGCGAGGGGGCCGACCGCATCCTCGAGCGGCTGCTCGCGCACGCCGCCGACGGGGCCGACGACGCCCGCCTGGACGTCGAGCTGCGGCTCGACCAGCTCCTGTCGCGGGTGCGCGAGCACCACATGGAGACCGGCCGCCGCGTCCGCCAAGGACGGCTGATGCAGCGCCTCGAGGAGCTCGCCGCGCGCGTCCACGACGCCGACGCGCCGAGGGAGCAGCTCGAGGCGGCGTACGCGGAGCTCGCCGAAGTGCAGGGGGCCCTGGCGGCCCGCGAAGGGGAGCGACGGCTGCGCTCGGCGGGGACGCTGCGGCGGCTCGAGGGCAAGCGCCGGGGACGGGCTTGAGCCCGTCCCCGGTTTCGATTGACACCCCTGGAGGCCCGCTGATATGCTCCTGGGCGCAGCGCGTGAGGCGCCCGAACGCCGGTCACAGCGCGTTTTTTTGTGCCTCGTCGATCGCAAATCCCGTGTTGACCCCGCGCGACGTCCCGCCGCGCGGTCGTGTGTCGAGAAGGAGGGCTGCTTGGAAGCTCCACGAGATCCACTCCTCCAGGACCTGATCCACCACGAGAAGACCGTGGTCGGCAAGGTCGAGGAGGCGCGCCGGGAAGCCGAGCGCATCGTCAACCAGGCGAAGGCGGACGCCCGTACGGCCCTCGAACGTGCCCGTCGCGAAGGCGACGAGTTCGCGAAGGCCGAAGCCGAACGTGCGTCCAAGGAAGCCGAGGCGGCGCGCGAGCGCATCGTCGCCGAGGCGCGCGAATCGGTCGCCACGATCGAGCGCATGGGCGCCGAGCGGCGCAGCCGGGCGGTCGCTGCCGTCCTGGAGCAGGTCGTGCCGTGATCACCCCCATGGACCAGCTGCTCGTGGTCGGCCGCAAGGGCGCCGTTCACGACGTGTTGGTCTCCCTCCAGAGCCTCGGCGTGGTCCAGGTCGATCGCCTCGAGGCGGGAGACGAGGGCTTGGAGCGGTTCCGGCCGTCCGAAGCCGACGTCGCCCGCAAGGCGACGTGGGACCGGGCCGCCGGGCGCAGCGCCGGGCTGCTCGAGGCGCTGGGCGTCGGCGACGATGCACCGGTCTCCGGCAAGGGCGACCTGCCGGGCGACGCCGACGGCGTGGCCCAGCGGATCGACGCGGTCGGCGAGCAGGTCGATGCGCTCGTGGCGGAACGCACCGCGGTGAGCGACGAACTCGCGACCGTGGAGGCGTACTTGCCGGTCTTCCGCGACCTCGCCGCGACGCTCGCGCAGCTCGAGTCCAGCCGCTACCTGCACGGCGTGGCCACGCTGGTCGCGGCGGAGGCCGTCGACAAGGTGCGCGCCGAGATCGACGCCGCCCTCGAGGGACGCGCCGCGTTCGAGGTGCGGGCGCGCGCGAAGCAGACGATCCTCGTGGTCGCCGTCAAGCGCGACGAGGCCGGGGCGCTGCGCGCGGCGCTCGCCAAGCAGGGCCTCGCCGAACTCCAGCTCCCCGAGCGGTACCGGGCGCTCGGGACGGCCAAGGCCGTCCACACCATGGAGGAGCGTCAGCAGACGCTGCCCAAGCGGCGCGCCGCGATCAAGGAGGAGCTCGACAAGCTCGCGCTCCAGCACGGCCCGCGGCTCAAGGCGCTCCATCAGACCGCCCGCAACCATCAGAACCGCCTCGAGCGCCTGTTCGACCTGATCCAGGGGTCGTACGCCTTCGCGCTCAAGGGCTGGGTCCCGACCGCCGACCGCGCGCGGGTCGTCGACGCGCTGCGCAAGCAGTTCGGCGAGGACCTGCTGGTGCGCCATCGTGCGGCCGACGACCACCACGATCACGACGCCCCCGTGCAGCTCGAGAACGCCGCCTGGGTGCGGCCCTTCCAAGGGCTGTTGTCGCTGTTCGCGCCTCCGGCGTACGGCTCCTTCGACCCGAGCTGGACGCTGGCGGTCTTCTTCCCGCTCTTCTTCGGCGTCGTCGTCGGCGACATCGGCTTCGGACTGCTGTTCGCCGGGATCGCCTGGTTCATGCGCCGCCGCGGCGTCGCCGGCAAGTCGCTGTCGCTCGGTCCGCTCGGCATCGTGATCAAGCCGCAGGCCCTCAAGCCGATCTCGACGGTCATCTTCTGGGCCGCCGGTTGGTCGATCGTGTGGGGTTACGTCTACGGCGAGTTCTTCGGGAACTTCCTGGAGTACTGGCCGGCGGGCAAGCCGATCTTCTACACCACCCTGCACCACGACCCCGGCTACGGGTGGATCGAGATCCTGCTGTTCCGGGTCGAGGTGTTCACGCCCCTGCTGCTGCTCTCGATCGGCTTCGGCGTCATCCAGGTGCTCGGCGGTTGGGTGATCCGCGCCGTGTACGGCTTCAAGCACAACGACATGAAGCACGTCTACGAGGGCGTGGGCATGTTCTCCGGGATCGCCGCGGTCGTGATCTTCGGCGCCGCCTTCCTGACCGACGGGCTCAACCCCGTGGTCAACGGCGTCGTCGGGGTCGGGTTCGCTGTCTTCCTGGTGTGCGCCTTCCTCGCGAAGATGCCGCTCATGCTCGTCGAGATCATCTCGAACTCCGGCAACATCCTCAGCTACCTGCGACTCTTCGCGGTCGGCCTGTCGGCGGCGCTCGTCGCCGCGCTGGCGACCAACCTCGGCTTCGCGATCTCCGGCACGCTCCCCATCATCGGCCCCATCCTGGGCATCGTGGTGGCGCTGCTCGTGCACCTGATCGCGCTGGCCCTCACGATGATCGGGCATACGCTGCAGCCGTTGCGTCTGCAGTATGTCGAGTTCTTCACCAAATTCGGCTTCTACGAAGCGTCCGGGCGGCCCTACCAGCCGTTCAAGCTCCTTGGAGGAAAGTCATGAAGCAGATCCACCGCGTTCTCGGTACCACCACCCTCGTCGCCCTCACCGCCGGCCTCGCGTTCGCGCAAGACGGTGGCCTCACGATCGGCGCCGGCATCGTCGCCATGGCCGCCGCGCTCGCGATCGGCATCCCGGCCATCGCCGTGGCCATCGCCATGGCCGCCATCGGCTCGGCCGGTGCCGGCGTGCTCGCGGAGCGCCCCCAGGCGTTCGGTCAGATCCTGATCTATCTGGTCATCCCCGAGACGCTGATCATCTTCGGTTTCGTCATCGCGTTCTTCCTCAACGGCCAGATCGGCTGAGGTCCTATGTCGGATCTATCGGCACTGCTCGACCGTGAGGCGAGCGCCGAGATCGAGGCCCTGCTCTCCGAGGCGCGCCAACGCGCCTCGGAGATCGTCGCCGAGGCGACCGCCGAGGCCGAGCAGGAGCTCGGCCAGAGGCGCCGCGCCGTCGAGGTGCAGCGCGAGGCCACGCTGGTGCGGGCGCAGAGCGCCGCGCGCCTCGAGGCGTCCGCGCTGAAGCTCCGTGCGCAGCACGCCGCCGTCGAGGCGGTGTTCGCCGGCGCCCGCGACGAGCTCGCGGCGCTCGCGAAGGACAAGCCCGCGTACGCCAAGGCGCTGCAGGCCCTGCTCGCCGAGGCGGTCGAAGCCGTCGGCGCTTCCGACGTCAAGGCCGTCCACGCCGCGCCGGCGGACGTCGACGTCGTCGCCGAGGCCGCCAAGGCCCTGGGCGTCGATGCCCCCGTCACGGCGGCCGACGACCTGGTCGCCGGCATCCGCGTCGCCACCGGCGGTCGAGCCACCGTCGAGAACTCGCTGGGTCAACGTCTGGCGGCGATCGAGGGCGAGATCGCGGCCGAGGTCTCCGCGACGCTCTTCGCGCAGTCCGCGGAGGCCTGAGCGGTGCCCGCGGGCTACGGCTACCTCAACGCGCGGGTCCGAGGGCTTCGTGCGCAGCTCCTGCCGGCCGGGTTCCTCACCGATCAGCTCGACGCTTCGGGGTTCGCGGGCTTCGCTTCGGCGCTGGCGCAGACCAGTTACGGCCGCGACCTCGAGGAGGGTTCGTCGGAGGACGTCGGGCTCGCGGCGGTGGACGCCGCGCTCGCGCGGGGGTTCGTCCGGACCACCCGCGCGCTCCTCGGGTACGCCGAGGGCACGCCGCGGGCGTTGATCGCCCTGCTGCTGAGGCGCTACGACCTCGCGAACCTCAAGGCGATCGTCCGTGCACGCCACGCGAAGCGTGGCGCCGACGCCGATCGCGGTGCCGACGACGTCCTCGCCGCGGTGCTGCCGGCCGGCGACCTCACGTCCAAGACGCTGCGCGGCATGGCCGAAGCCGCCGATCTGGCGGCCGCCGGCCAGGTGCTCGCGCTCAGCGGCCATCCGCTCGCCGAGCCGTTCCGCAAGGGCGTCGCGGCGTACGCGGACGACGGCGACCTGCTCGGGTTCGAGATCGAGCTCGACCGCGCCTTCTACACCGGTTGGACCGCCGATGCGGAGCGCCTCTCGGCGCCGGACGGGTTCCGCGCCTACATCGCGACCGAAGTCGACGCCACCAACGTGCGCACCGCGCTCAAGCTGCGGGGACGCCCGGTCGAGGCTGCGCGCTTCTTCGTGGCGGGCGGCCGCCTCGTGAGCGCCACGGTGTTCGCGGAGCTCGTGGCGCAACCCGTCGGTACCCCGTTGCCGACCCTGCGCGGTCCGTTCGCCGCGTTGGCCGACGCGTCCACCCCGGGCGAGGCCGACACCCGGCTGCGCGCCGTCCTCGACGGCCTGGCGCGGCGCCTGGGCGGCGACCCGCTGGACATCGGCCTCGTCGCCGACTACCTGCGCCGCAAGGAGCAGGAGACGGCCCGCCTGCGCCTGATCGCGCGCGGCACCTTCTACGGGGTCCCGCGCGAGGCGCTCGTCAAGGAGCTCGGCGATGCATAAGGTGCTCGTGATCACCGACGCCGAGACCGCGATCGGCTTCCGCCTCGCGGGCGTCGAGACGCTCGAAACCTCCCGCGAGGGCGCGCTCGGCGACCTCGAGGGCGCGATCCTCAGCGACGACTACGGCCTCGTCGTGGTCGACGAGGCCTTGGTGGCCGATCCCGTCCGCGCGATGGAGCGCATCATGCGCGGTCGCGACCTGCCCGTGCTGCTGCCCATGCCGGGGCTCTCGGCCGCGTTCGACCACGACGCGGACGCCACGGCGTACATGAAGGACCTGGTTCGCAGCGCGATCGGGTTCGACATCAAGCTCGACTGACGGGGTCGCGCGTCGGCGGACGATCGTCCGCCGGACGCGATTCGAACCCGATTTCTCGCAACGGAGGCTTCATGGCCATCGAAGGCAACATTCAACGCATCTCCGGCCCGGCCGTGATCGCCGAGGGCATGATGGGCGCCCGCATGTACGACATCGTGCGGGTCGGCGACGAGAAC
>JAABRX010000049.1 GCA_011390675.1 Trueperaceae bacterium
GGGCGGCTGGTTGCGGGCAGCTCGTCAGGACGGTCCCGCGTAGCCGTCGCGAACGGCGTCGCGCTCGGGCGTGGCGGGCCTCCCGCGCCGATCGTTCGCGCGTTGGGGTCGCATTACCCGCGTCTACCCCCAGGGTCCGCCCGTCGACCGCGTCGACCTGATCGCGATCGGGGGCGAGGCCCGGCTCGCCTCGCTCGAAGGCTGGGAGTTGTCGGGCCGAGCCTGAAGGACGCCCGCGCTCGCCGCGGCGTGCATGATGGTGCCCACGGCGGGAGTGGTCCGCGCGGCCGATGGGCCGCGCGCGCACGATCCCCGAGGGTGCTCGAGGACCGGGTCGCTGCGTGGCAACGGCCCGCGAGCCATGGAGGTTGCCATGCCCAGCGACACGAAGGCCAAACGGAACGCCGAGAAGATCGAGGTCGAGAACGTCAACGTACCTGGAAGCACCACGCGGGTGGACGCGGCGATGTACCGCGCTGCACGAGCGGCGCTGCTCCGGGCGCTGCCGGCCGGGCCGCCCGGCCTCACCCAGGCCGAGATGATCGACGCCACCAAGCGCCACCTCCCCGAGGACCTGTTCCCCGGCGGCGCGAAGGCAGGGTGGTGGGTCAAGTGCGTGCAGCTCGACCTCGAGGCCAAGGGGCTGGTCGCGCGCGATCGGAGCGCGAAGCCGCTGCGGTGGACGCGGGGGCCGGTCGTATCGTGACGCCGAGCGCGCGCGCGACGTCGGTCGAGGGTCTGCTCGAGGAGATCCGCTTCGTGTCGGAGGAACGCCATGCTCTGGTCCAGGCGGTCCGCACGCGGGTGCAGCGCACCCTGGGATCGGTCGACGAAGAGGTCAAGTACGGCGGCATCCTGTTCGCATCGGACGGCGTCCCCGTCGGTGGGGTGTTCGCGTACGCGCGGCACGTGTCGGTCGAGTTCGGCCAGGGCGCAGCGATCGCGGACCCGTTCGGGTTCCTCGAAGGGGGCGGCCAGGGCCGGCGCCACGTCAAGCTCCGGAGCGAAGCGGACATCGATGCGAAGCACCTCGCCGAGTACCTCGCGCTCGCGCTCGAGGCGAGCCGGCTCGCTGCCTGAACCACGGGCGGGACCCGAAGCGCGCCCGACGTCGAGAGGGAGTTCACGAGATGCCGATCGTCACCGTCCAGCTGGCTCGCCGCGATCCGTCGACGCCACCGGAGCAGAAGGCCGAGCTCATCGCGGGGGTCACCGCGGTGTTGGTCCAGACCTTGGGCAAGCGACCAGGGGACGTCGTCGTCCTGATCGAGGAGCTCGACCCGGACGACTGGGGCCAAGGGGGCGAGACGGCGACCGAGCTGCGTCGGCGGCGCGCAGCCGCCGAGTGAGGTGGCCGTGGCGACGTTCGGCATCGTCGTGGCGATCGGCGTCGCCGCGTTGATCGCCTACGCCTCGTTCGGTGGCCCCCGGATCCCCCCGGGCCTCAGACGGGCGATCGACGACGTCGTGGCCTCGGAGGTGCCGGAGCTCGTCGAGGGCGAGGCAGGCTACGCATCGTCGGGGACCGTGCGGCTCTGGTACGAGGACCGCAGGCCACCGACGCCCGAGGTGGGCACCGTGCTCCTGCTCACCAGCATGGGCGGCGACGCCCTCATGTGGCCGCGTGCGTTCCTGGAGCGCCTGCTCGGCGACGGGTTCCGGGTCGTCCGCTTCGACCAACGCGAGACGGGCCTCTCGGACCGTGTCGAGGGTTGGCGACGAACGTGCGCCTACACGGTAGGCGATCTCGCCGAGGACGCGGTCGCGGTGCTCGACCACCTCGAGATCGATCGCGCGCACGTCTGCGGCCTGTCGCTCGGCGGCATGGTCGGCCAGGAGCTCGCGATCCGCCACCCCGACCGCGTCGCCTCGCTCGTCCTCATGTCGACCTCGCCCGACGTGACCGACACCAGCTTGCCGACCCTCTCGACCCGCTACGTCCTGACCTCCGCGTGGAAGGGGTTGCCGCTGATCCGCTACCGGATCGCGGGCGGCGAGGCGAACCTGGTGGCGGAGCGGGTCGCGAAGATGCTCGCATTCGGGCTGCGCCCCAGTGCCGAAGACGTCCGGGACCTCGGCCAGGTCGTGCTCTACGACCTTCGGAAGCGTCGTGGCATCAACCTCGTGGCCGCCTACCACCATCAGGTCGCCGCGGCCGCTTCCGCACCGCGCGGTGCGGCGCTCGCGAACCTCCACGTGCCGACGCTCGTCGTCCATGGCGACGCCGACCCGATCTTCCCGATCGAGCACGGTCAGCGCCTGGCGTCCACCATCCCCGGCGCCCGCGGACGGTGGCTCGAGGGCGCCGGGCACGGGTTCCCGTACCCCGATCTGGACGGTGTGATGGACACGATCACCGAACACCTGCGCAGGGTCGCATGCGCTATCTGATCGCCTGACGGCGCCCGAGCTTGGGCCCGCACGTCGACCCGGGCGACCTGATCCTGCTCGAGAGGCTGCCGGAGGAGCGGCGGCGGTACCTTCGAGGCGAAGCGTGACGTCGGGCGGCCCCCGTGCCACCATGGCCACCATGACACCGTCCGCGATCGAGGGTACGGCCAACGTCCACGTCCGCCCGATGGCGCCCGACGAGGGGCGCGTCGTCGGAGCGGTCATGCGCCGCAGCTTCGGCGGGCTCGCCGGACTGCTGTTCGGGCTCGGCAAGGCGAACTTCGTCGCCACGGTGGACGGGCGCATCGTCGGCGCCGTCGTCGCCAGCGCCTTCCGCATCGACGCCGCCCGCCGCGGAGGCGTCGTGAAGTGGGTGTTCACCCTGCCCGAGGCCCGAGGCCACGGGGTGGCCTCGGCGCTCGTCGACCGGGCGCTCGCCTGGTTCGAGGAGCAGGGGGTGACGGACGCCTTCGCGATCATCGAGGGGCACAACGCCGGCTCGAGCAACCGCTTCGCGCGCCACGGGTTCGAGCTGCTGGGGTTCGACGCGCAGGTGCGGCGCTACGGTCTGGGGCTCCCGCGCGTCTGGTGGCACGCGAACCACGTCGCGGACGTCGGGCACTTCCTGTGGGCGCGGAGCGGTGGGTCGCCGGCCGCGGCGCCCCCCGAGGACCCGGTCCCGAGCCGTGTCGGCCTCGGCGGGTTCGCGATCGGCTTGGTGCTGCACGCGCTGGTCGCGCTCTTGATGCTCGCGCGCCTCGGCGACCTCGGCGACGCGGGGGCGATCGGCCGCGTGCTCTTCGGCCTGTTGGCGGTCCTGATCGTGCGGACCGCGGCGCAGGCACTGGCGGGACGCGCGGCGGGCTTGGACCTCCGGTATCGCCCCTGGGAGACGGGGTTGCTGCTGGCCGGGGCCATCGCCGCCGCCTTCGGCGGCCCGATGGTGGCGCCGGGTGGCCTGTACCCCCGGGCGCGCACCTGGTCGCCGCGGACCCACGCCCCGGCCCTCGCGCGCGTCGCCTTCGCCGGCGCCGGCGCCGTGCTGGTGTTGGGGTGGGCGGCTTGGTTCGCCACCGGCGTCCCGGCGCTCGCCGGCCTCGCCGGGCCCGTCCTCGCCTACGCGTGCGTCCTGCTCCTCCTCGACGTGCTGCTGCCGTTCTTCCCGATGACGGCGTACGCCGGGCGGCGGATGCTCGAGGCCTCGCGGTGGGGCTGGGCGGTCATGGCGGCCGCCACGGTGGGGCTTTGGGTGGTGTGGTTGGCCGGCTGAGCGGCAAGCCGGTCTTCCCGAGGCGCGTGCTGCATCCGACGCTTCGCCATGGGATCGGGGATGGTGGAGCTGCGGTATGTGGTCGAGCGCGCGACGCGTTTCGGCGGTCCCTGAGCGGTCGAACGCCCCTGGCGCCCGTCCCCGATGCGGGTCGATGCTGGATCGTGTTCCGTCGCTCCCGCCGCGTGGCCATCGGGTTCACGGTCGCGGCGCTCCTCGCTGCGATCGGCGTGGCGTGGCTGGTCGTGGCGCCGCGCGTGCTGCTCGAACGCGGCAAGGACCCCGGTGTGGGCGTGCGCGAGCTTCATGCGCAAGGCGTGACGGGCGCCGGGGTCGCGGTCGCCATCATCGACGGCCAACTGCGGCGCGACCACGTGGAGTACGCCGATCGACTCGCGTCCTACGAGGAGCTCGACGACTTCGCCGGGTTGCCCATCGACCTGCACGGCGCGGCCATGGCGAGCCTCCTGGTCGGCCGATCCATCGGCGTCGCCCCAGGAGCCGTGCTGCACTACTTCGCGCTCGACTTCGCGCGGCTCACCCCGGAGCGGCTGGCGGCGGCGATCGACCACGTCGTCGATCGGAACGACGCCCTACCGCCGGACGAGCGCGTCCGTCTCTTGAGCGTGTCGACGGGCTGCCGGGGCGAGGAGCGCCTCGTGGTCGACGCGGCGATCCGGCGCGCGATGGAGCGCGAGGTCTTCGTGTTGGTCAGCGTGTACCCGCTCGACTACCTGGATCCGCCGCTCGCGATCCGCGGGCTCGGCTGCTCGCCGTGGCGCGACTGCGACCGACCGGAGGCGTTCGGCGCCTCGCCAGGGGAGGCCGCCGCCTGGCGCGCGGGAGGCGAGACGGTGGCCGCAGTGGCGGCGCGCCGCGCCGCCTACGACGCCGAGCGCGGCTACGTGAGCGTCTACGCGCCGGCTCATCATCGGACCGTGGCCGGGCACCAGCACGCGCGCGAGTACCGCTACGACGTCGAGGGCGGCGACAGCGAGTGGCCGCCCTACCTCACGGGGGTGTTGGCGTTGGCGCTCCAGGTGGCGCCGCAGCTGCAGGCTGCCGATCTGGCTGGCTTGTTGGCCGATGGTGCGGTGCATGGACCGGGGCTCATCGCACCGGACCGGGTGGTGGCGCTTGCGCGCGCGAGGGGCACGCGGCCGTGATCGGGCACGGGCGGGCCGCACGGGTGCCGCTCCGCTTCTTCGTCGCCACCTTCGCGTGGTCCTGGGTCGTGTGGTCGCCCTTCGTGCTGGCCGGTCTAGGCGTCCTGCCGTTCGACGAGGACCTCCGCTCGCTCCTGACGACGCCCGCGGTGATGCTGGGCGCGTTCGGGCCCGCCTTCGGGGCGTGCCTCGCCGTCTGGACGCAGGGCGGCCGCGCGGCGCTGGCGCCCTTCCTGAGGCGCTTCCTGTCGCTGCGCTTCGGCTGGCGCGCGTGGCTGGCCATGTTCGGGGTGCTCGGGGCGGTCAACGTCGTCGCCTGGTACGTCCCGGAGCTGTTCGGTGCCGAGCGGGCGCCGATGCTGCTGCCGAGCGTCTTCGTGTTCCCGGTCTGGTGGCTGTTGATGGTGTTCTTCGGTGGTGGGCAGGAAGAGGTGGGCTGGCGCGGCTACGTCCTCGAGCCGCTCGAGGAGCGGTTCGGCCTGTGGGGCGGCAACGTCGTCCTGGGCGTCGTGTGGAGCGTGTGGCACGTCCCGTTGTGGTTCATCCCGGGTACCTCGCAGGCATCGATGCCCTTCGTGGCCTTCACGATCGGCCTCGTCGGCCTCTCGTTCTTCTTCTCGTGGCTCATGAAGGCGGCTGGGGACCGGCCGCTGGCGGGCCTGATGGTGCATGGCACGAGCAACGCACTCATCCCGCTGTTCCCGACGATCGCGATGGACGCCGACGCCTCGCAGGCCCGGTGGTGGCTGCACCAGGTGTTGCTCTTGGTAGTGGGGGCGGCGTTCCTGTCGCGCGTCAGACGGACGAAGGGCGTGGAAGCGGGACGTTGAGGGGTTCCGCGGCGGCTCGCGCGTCCTTGGCTTCCGTCGGCCGCTCCAGCCCGCGCGGCCACGACCACGCGTACCGGACGACGAGCAGCAGCAGCGCGGCTTCGATGGCGGCACCGACCCAGAAGTAGAGCCACGTCTCGCCGATCGCGTTCCCGAGCGAGACGACCACGAACAGGGGGGCGACCACGAGGTTGGCCCAGCGGGCGGCGGCGGCCGGCAGCGTCAGGGATAGGACGAGCATCAGGGTCGGCACGGTCATCAGGATCAGGGCCCCGAGGGCCCAAGCCTGCGTGATGTCCAGCGTCCAGACGCGTCCGACCAAGATGCCGTCGATGGTGCCCGGCTTGTAGAAGCTGAAGATGTCGACGTAGACGTAGAGGAACATCACCGCGACCCAGAGGGCTGAGAGCTTCGTTCGGATGCCGACACGCGCTGCGTCGAGCGGTGGTCGGTGCGGGTTCGGGCGAGCGCTGGGGTTCGTCATGCCGTGCTCCTTCGGGTCCGTGGTGCCCTTCGCGTCGAGGCGGTCCCGTGGCGTAGGAGCTCCGGGTGCAGGTCGTGGGGGCGGCTGTTCGGACAAGGCTTACTAAGTAACCCTACGGTCCCTCGGTACACTTGTCAAGACGTGACCGCACCTGAAGCCATCTCCCCCCGCACGCCGCTGACGAAGCAGCGGGTGCTGGAGGCCGCCATCGAACTGGTCGATCGGCAAGGCCTCGGCGCCCTCACCATGCGCCGCTTGGGGTCCGCGCTCGGGGTCGAGGCGATGTCGCTCTACAAGCACGTCGCGAGCAAGGAGGCGCTTCTCCACGGGATGGTCGACCGGGTGATCGGTCAGATCGCGATCCCGGACGAGGCCGCCCCCTGGCGGGACGCGATGACGCAGAGGGCGGCGTCGGCCCGTGCGGTGCTCGGCCGCCACGCCTGGGTGATCGGACTCATGGAGGCGGAGTCCTCCGCCGGCCCCAACTCGATGCGGTACGTCAACGCGATCATCGGGAGCCTGCGGGCGGCCGGGTTCGCCATGGAGGACGCCGGTCGCGCCTTCATGGTCCTGGACAGCTACGTGTACGGCCACGTCATCCAGGAGTCCAGCTTCCCCTTCGCGACGCCGGAGGAGATCACGGAGACGGCGGCGACGGCCCTCGAGCTGGAAGCGCTGAGCGCGTTCCCGAACCTGGTCGCCATGTACGAGCACGCTCTGACCTATGAGCACAGCCTCGACGCGCAGTTCGAGTTCGGCCTCGAGCTGGTGCTCGACGGGCTCGAGCGCCTGCGGTCCGGTTGAGCGTTGTGGACGGCTTCGTCGGATCGATCGTGCTCGTGGCGTTCGTGTCCGCCATGCTCGTCGGCACGGGCCTCATGAAGCAGCCAGGCCTGGGGGTGTTGGGCGCCGTCGTGGTCATCGGTTTCGTGCTCTGGTCGCGCGGCGATGGCTTGGCGGCGCTCGGGTTCGCTGCGCCGACGTCGTGGTGGTCGACCGTGGTGCTGGCGCTGGCCTTGGGCGTCGCCTTGCAGCTCGTCGCCGTCGTCCTCGTCGACCCGCTGGCCGAGCGGCTGACGGGCGTGCCCCATGACCACAGCGTGGTGGCGGGGGTCAAGGGGAGCTGGCAGGCGTTCGCCCTGTGGATGCTCCTGGTGTGGCTCGTCGTCGCGCCCCTCGAGGAAGCCATCTTCCGCGGTTTCCTGATGAGCGAGATCGCGCGGGTCGTCGGCACGGCGCCGTGGGCGGCCGCGGTCAACGTGGTGCTCGCGTCGGTGGTGTTCGGGCTGGCGCACGGGTACCAGGGCCGGAGCGGGGTGGTGAGCACCGCCCTCGTTGGCGGAGTGTTGGGGTGGGTCTTCGTCGCCAGCGACTACAACGTGTGGTTGGCGGTCCTCACGCACGGCTTCGTCGACACCATCGGCATCGCGCTCGTGGCGGTGGGAGCCGACGAGGCGATCCGGCGGCGGCTCTGGGGGGCGTCGGCGTGAGGGTGGACGAGGTCAAGCAGCGCTGCCTCGCGCGCGTACCCGATCAACCACGGTGGGTCGAGACGCGCGGTCTGCTGCGGTCGGCGAGTTCGGCGGTCGTCGAGCACCCGACGCACCGCGGCTTCGTGGTCTGGAGCGACGCCCGCGGTCTGGGTTCCGTGGTCGGCGAGGTCGGGCCCCGCGCCCTCGCGCGCGCCGCCGGCCAGGTCCCGGACCTGCTCGCGTTCGCCGACAACGTCGAACGCGTGCGATCGCTCCTTCCGGACTTCCGGGCGGAGCGGGCCACCATCTACGCCGCGCCCGACCGTCTGCCGCCACCGTCCACGCACCGCTGCCGCGAGCTCGACCGGGGTGAGGTCGCCTCGTTGGAGCACCTGCCCGCGGACCTACGGTCGGAGCTGACGGACGCTGCGGACACCGGCGTGCCGGTCGTCGCCGCCTTCGACGGTCCGCGACCGGTGGCCTTCGCCTACGCCGGTTGGGAGACCGAAGCGCTGTGGGACGTCTCGATCGACACGATCGAGAGCCACCGGCGCCAGGGCTACGCGGTGGCCGCCGCCGTGCACCTGATGCGGGCTATGAAGGAGCGGGGGAAGTCGGCCGTGTGGGGGGCTGCGGAGAGCAACCGAGCCTCCGCGAACCTCGCGGCACGCTTGGGCTTCGTGGAGGTCGACCAGCTATGGGTCCTGACGCGCAGCGACCCCTGAAGGTGGGTCAGCGCTTCGGCTTCCCCCGTGCCTTCGCGCCGTCGCGGCCGCGCGTCGGCGCCCCGCGGCCGCTGGCGTTCGGCGCCCTGGCCGTGACCACGTGCATGTACCGGTCGGTTCGACGGGCGCCCAGCGGCCCCAGCACGATGCTGATGCCGACGACGACGAGCGCGATCGTCGGCGACCACACGGCGATCAGCATCGCCACGAGCAGCACCACCGTCCCCACGCCGTACCCGGCGAGCAGGCTCAGGTAGCGCTCGCGGGGCACGTCGCCGCGGACCAATCCCCGCGACCCGGCGCGCCCCAACAAGCCCAGGTGGAGCAGCGTGAGCACGACGAACACGGCCACGAACACGACCACGGCAACCGAGTTGGCGGGGGCGACCCCGAGGAGGCTCGCCGGGTACGGCACCAGCGCCACGAACGCCAACAAAACCAGGTTGATGCCGATCACGCCGGGCTCGAGCGACTCGAGGAGGTCGAGCAGTCGGTGGTGCTGCCACCACAGGTTGGCGACCAGCGCGAACGCCAGCGCGAAGGCGACGAACTGCGGGACCTGATCCCGGAGCGCCCCGGTCAATCGGTGCAACTCCGTCGCCGGGACGTCCAGGGTCAGCACCAACAGCGTCAAGGCGATGGCGAACACGGCGTCGCTCAGGTTGACGACGCGGTGGAAGGCCAGGGTGTCCCGCGCGAACCGCTGCGGCACGTCCGGCCGCTGCTGTGCTCGTGCCATCGAGAAACCTCCCGCGGTCGTGTCGACCCTACCGCAGCCGACCGCCTGAGCGTGAGGGACGTTCGTCGTGGCGTGTCGGCCCCGTCCCGTCCAGCTCGCGGGCGGCCGTCTTGCCGATCGCGTTCGGGCGATCGCCGACCGGGCGAACGTCGGGGGTGGGCGCCATGGTGCCTCCGCAGGGTCCGTGCCTCTGTCGCGAGGTGAGCGATGACCGGCGCACGGCGCAGCCGCTCGGGCGATTGCACCGCACGATTCGGAGTGTTCCGCGGTGCGATCGGTCCTACCGTGCGCGCATGCTGCTTCGCCATTCCCCCGCCCACGGCCCTGCCGCCCGCTCCATGGGGCCGCTCGAGTGGTCCATGCTCGTCGGCCTGTCGGTGCTCTGGGGCGGGTCGTTCTTCTTCGTCGAGGTCGCGGTGGCGACGCTCCCGCCTTTGACGCTCGCGGCGCTGCGCGTCGCCCTCGCCGCCGTCGCGCTCAACGCGGTGCTGCTCGCCACGGGGCGGACCCTGCCCCCGCAGCGCTCGGTGTGGGCCGCGTTCCTCGCCATGGGGCTCCTGAACAACGCGCTCCCGTACAGCCTCATCGCGTGGGGTCAGATCCACGTCGCGAGCGGCCTCGCGGCGATCCTCAACGCCACGACGCCGCTCTTCACGCTCGTCGTAGCGCACGTGGGCACGCGCGACGAGCGGCTGAGCGCGGCGCGCCTGGTCGCCCTCGCGATCGGCTTCGCGGGCGTGGTGGTGATGGTCGGCGCCGACGCCCTCGACGGCGTCGGCGCGCACACCCTCGCGCAGATCGCCGTGCTCGGGGCCGCCGGGGCCTACGCCTGCGCGGGCGTCTTCGGCCGTCGCTTCGCGGCGCTCGGTGTTCCCCCCCTGGTGGCCGCCACCGGCCAGGTGACGGTCTCCACGCTCCTCCTCCTGCCCGTCGCGCTCCTCGTGGACCGGCCGTGGACGCTCGCGGCGCCGACGCTCGACACGTGGGCAGCGATGCTCGGCCTCGCGCTCGTGTCGACGGCGCTCGCCTACGTGCTGTACTTCCGCATCCTCGCCACGGCGGGGGCCACCAACCTCCTCCTGGTGACGTTCCTGATCCCGGTCACCGCGATCGCGCTCGGCACCGCGTTGCTCGGCGAGCGCCTCGCGGGGCACCATGGCCTCGGGATGGGACTCATCGGATTGGGCCTCGCCGCCATCGACGGCCGGCCGTTGCGCGCGGTGCGCGCGGCGCTCGGGTGGGGTGCGGTGCGCGGCGCCACCGGGCCGGCGGTTCGTGCCGATGGGCCTCGGCGGGGCGATCGATGATGCGCCCTCTCGGCTTCGCCACCGAGGAGCGCCGCTGGACCGCCGTCGTCGAACGCGACGCGGCGGCCGAGGGCGCCTTCTTCTACGCCGTGCGCTCGACCGGCGTCGTGTGCCGCCCCGGCTGCGCCTCGCGGACGCCCAAGCGCGCCAACGTCGCCTTCTTCGACACGCTCGAGGCCGCCGAGCGCGCGGGGTACCGGCCGTGCAAGCGCTGCACGCCGGGCGAACGCTCGCCGCAGGAACGCCTTGCCGAGCAGGTCGTCCGCGCGTGCCGCCGCCTCGAGGACGAGGAGCCCGAGCCGACCCTCGACGCGCTCGCGGCCGAGGCCGGTCTGAGCCGGGCGCACTTCCAGCGCGCCTTCAAGCGGCTGGTCGGGTTGACGCCGAAGCAGTACGCGCGGACGCGGCGCGGCGAGCGCTTCCGCACGAGCTTGGGGCGGGCGACGAGCGTCACCGAGGCGATCTACGACGCGGGTTTCGGCTCCAGCAGCCGCGCCTACGAGGGCAACGGTGACCGGCTCGGCATGACCCCGTCGGCGTACCGGAAGGGCGCCGCGGGGTTGGCGATCCGCTACGGGGTGGCCACGTGCTCGCTCGGCTGGCTCGTCGTGGCCGCCACCGATCGTGGCGTCTGCTCGATCGAGTTCGGCGACGAGCCCGCCGAGCTGCCGACGCGGCTGCAGGCGCGCTTCCCGGGTGCGCAGGTGGTCGAGGGCGGTCCGGACTTCGTCCGCGTGGTCGAGCAGGTCGTCGCGTTCGTCGAGGCGCCCTCGGTGGGGCTCGACCTGCCGCTCGACATCCGCGGCACCGCGTTCCAGCAGCGCGTGTGGGACGCGCTGCGCCAGGTTCCGCCCGGCACCACGGTCGGCTACGCCGAACTGGCCGCCCGCATCGGCCGCCCCGAGGCGGCGCGCGCGGTGGCGGGCGCGTGCGCGGCGAACGGCTTGGCCGTCGCCGTCCCGTGCCACCGGGTCGTGCGCGCCGACGGCCAGCTGAGCGGGTACCGCTGGGGCGTCGAGCGCAAGCGCGCCCTGCTCGACGTTGAGCGCGTGCCGGGCGATGCGCGTCCGGAGGAGTCTGCATGACCGCACCGTTCACGCCCGAGGTCCGCGACGCTGCCCGGCGCAGCGTGCTCTGTTGGCTCGCCACCGCCGACGCGGCGGGGCAGCCGAACGTGACGCCCAAGGAGCTGTTCGCCGTCGTGGACGACGAGCACCTGGTGATCGCGAACCGAGGCGTCGCAGGACCGCGCGGCGCTCCGGGCGTACGGGGTCGTGCGCGTGGGCGATGGAACGGGTGCATGATCCGTTCCAGCCGTGCGATCGCGCATCCCGAGGAGGTACGACCATGCCATCCGACGTCGTGAACCTTGCCGACAAGCTCGCGCGCTTCTCGGAGCACTGGTCGCCGCGCGTCGTCGCCGAGGTGAACGACTACCAGCTCAAGCTCGCCAAGTTCGAGGGCGAGTTCGTCTGGCACACGCACGAGGACACCGACGAGGCCTTCCTGGTGCTCGAGGGCTCCATGCGCATCGAGTTCCGCGACGGCGTGGCGCACCTCGCCGAGGGCGACCTGTGCGTCGTGCCCAAGGGTACGGAGCATCGGCCGTGCGCCGATCGGGAGTGCCACGTGCTCCTGATCGAGCCGCGCGGCGTGGTCAACACCGGCGACGTGGTGGGTGAGCTCCGGGCGGCGAACGACGTCTGGGTGTAAGCGCACGGCGCGTCGCGCACTCGGCCCTCGGTTCGGACGTGGGCGCCTCGTCTGGTTCGGTGCGGGTCGGCGGTCGGGGTGGGGGCGGGTGTGCCGACCACGCCCCCGTCGCGAGGGTAGGCGCCGTTCGTCAACGGAGTGCCAGCGGAGCGTCAGGAACGCGTCAGCTCGGCGTCGCCGGCGGCGGACCAAGGTCGACCCCCCCGCCCTGCGCCCGGCCGCTCACTGACATAGTGGGCGCATGACGATCGAGGTACGGCCGGCGACGGTGTTCGAGGACGTGAAGACGATGGTGGGCCCCAAGCGGCCCGATGCGAGCGTCTGTTGGTGCTTGGCCTATCGGATCCCGTCGAAGGAGAACGCCGCGCTGGTCGGTCCGGCGCGGGGCGAACGGGTCGCCGCCCTCATGGCGTGCGAGCCGGTCGGGGTCCTGGCGTACGACGGCGACGAGGTCGTCGGCTGGGCGGCGGTCGCGCCGCGCGCCAAGACGACCTTCGCGCGCAGCCGGACCATCCCCCGCGTCGACGACCGCGACGTGTGGTCGGTGTGGTGCATCCGCGTACGACCCGGGCACCGCGGCAAGGGGATCTCGCATCCGCTGCTCGAGGGCGCCGTCGCGTACGCGCGCGCCCAAGGGGCACCGGCGATCGAGGGGTACCCGGTGGACAACCGCGGCGCGAAGGTCGATTCGACGATGGCGTACGTCGGCACCCGCGCTCTGTTCGAGGGGGCGGGCTTCCGGCACGTGGCCGACACGTCGTCGGTGATCAGCGGGTTCCCGCGCGTGCTCATGCAGCTCGAGTTGGCGTAGCGCCCGCGCACGGTCGCGCAGGGCGTTTCGTCTCTTCCTGCGCGGGTCCGCCAGCGCTACCCTCCTCCGCGCGCGGGTTCGGCGCGGACGGGGTCGACGTCCGCGATCGACCCGTACGACGCGGCCGGCGGGACCCCGTCCGGTCGCCCGAGGGAGGCCGTCGTGTTCAGCGTGCAGCCGGGACGGTCGGCACCAGCGGAACGCTCGGTGGGCGTGACGCGGCGGCGCCAGCTGCCGCCCATCTGGCTCGTGCTCGCCGCATGCGCCGTGCTCGCATCGGTGGCCGTCTACGTCTGGCCATGGCTGCGGGACGTCCTGACCGCATCGCCGCCGCATCGGTACCCCTGGTGGTTCGTCACGGCGCTGTTCGTGCACGTCGACCGCAGCGTCGTCCCGCTCTACCTGCACCTGGTGACGAACGTGGCCGTGATCGTCGTCTTCGGACGCGAGGCGGAGCGACGGCTCGGTTCGGCTCGGCTCTTCGTGCTCGTCGTGAGCGCCGTCGCGGCGCAGTTGGCGGCGTCGGTGGCGATGGGCCGCTACGGCGACGGGACCTCGGGCATCGCGTGGGCGTTCGCGCCTCTCGCGCTCGCCAGCCTGGTCGTGCACGTTCGCGCACGCGGGACCGCGGTGCTCCGAAGCGCTCGATGGTGGATCGCCGTCGCGCTGCTGCTGTGGATCTGGGTCGTGGTCACCATCGCGAGCCTGAACCTGCAGATGCACTCCACGAACGTCTGGCACCTCGTGGCGACCCTGGTCGGGGCCGGATTCGTCGTGGTCTGGCGCCGGCGCCTCTTCGCCCTCGACCCGCCGGCGCAGGGGCGGTGGGACGTTCGCGCGCGCGTCGCTGCGCTCGCCATCCCGCTCCTGATCGGAGGCGTCCTGCTCGCGACCGCGCTCGACGTCGTGGCCGTGCGCTCCCCGGCCACGGCGGTGGTCTCGCCGGCGTCGGGCGCGATCGGCGCCCTCGCCGATGCCGGCGGACGCATCGAGGTCCGCTTCGACGTCCCGATGGTGCCGAACGCACGCACGCGAACGACGGTCGTGACCGTCGTGGAGGCGCCGGTTCGCGTGCGGTCCCAGTGGGCGGACGACCGCACGTTCGTCTTCCAGGTCTCGCGCTCGCTGGTCGCCGGCGAGGCTCTACGGATCGAGATCGATCGGCTCGCCGACGCGGACGGGCGACCGTTCACGGAGACGATCCGGCTCACGTACGAGTGATGCGTCACATGTCTTCGAGTTGATGATTTGCTCCGCTAGCCTAGGCACATGAGATGGCGCGCGCTCTTCGCAACCGCTGCGGGCGTCGGCGCGGTCCTCGCGACCGCCCACATGGTGGCCAACACGTTCCGCTTCACCGTCGAACGGATCCGCTGCGGCCTCCCAGGGCTCGAGACCGGCGTGCGGGTCGTCTTCCTCTGCGACCTGCACTACGGCCCCTTCATCCGTCGAGGCTCGATCGAGGCATGGGTCGATGCGGCGCTCGCCGAGCGGCCCGATCTCCTGATCGTCGGAGGCGACCTCGTCGATGGCCGGGCGGGCGAGGACGTGGAGCCGCTCGTCCGCGAGCTCGGTCGGTTGCGCGCACCGCTCGGTACCTTCGCCACCTGGGGCAACCACGACTACATCCGCTTCGGTGACCCGTCCGGGTTCGGCCAGCGCCTCGAGGAGGTCGGCATCACCGTCCTCGAGAACCGTGGGACGCTGGTGCGCGACGATCTGTTCCTGGCGGGCCTCGACGACGTCGGCGAGGGCGACCCGGACCTGACGGCGACGCTCGCGGGGTGCCCAGCGGGCGCCGCCTGCCTGCTCGTCGCGCACAACCCGGAAGCGCTCACCTCCGTGCCCCCGGAAGTCGGCTTGACCCTCTCCGGCCACACGCACGGCGGCCAGATCAACGTCCCGGGCATCGGGCCGCTCGTGAAGGCGTCGCACTACACCCAGCGCCTCCTGCGCGGGTGGTCGCGGCAGCCGGCATTGGGCTACGTCTCGCGCGGCCTGGGCGTGAGCCTCCTGCCGCTTCGGCTCAACTGCCCACCGGAGCTGACGGTGCTCGAGCTGACGCCCGGCGAGTGCTGAAGCGCTCGCGCCGCCATGCCCCTTGGTGCCGTGGGAGGGTGGTGTCGACCCGTCGCGTGCGCCTCTACCCGACGATGCGCGCCACCAGCGCGTCGAGGTCGGCCGCCACCGATCGCGCGTCGCCGTCCTCTCGTGCGGCCCGCAGCGCGTGCGCGTCGATGTCGTCGGCGGCGTCGAGGTCAGCCGATCCGACGGTGCTGAGCCCGTTCGCCCGCTCCGAGCGCCTCGAACGTGCTGCGCCCGTAGAAGACCGCCGCTCGGGCGCGCTCGGCGTCGAGCACGCGACGCTCGTCGAACGCGTCGGGGCGGTGGTGCAGAGCGACCACCTCGCCCACGACCCAATCGTGGTCGCCCGCCTCATGGACGGAGCGGACGCGGCACTCGTAGGCCACGTAGGCGTCGTGGAGGATGGGCACGTCGAGCACGGCGCCGGCCGAGGCGGCGAGGTCGAACCGCGCGAACTTGTCGAGGCCGTCCCGGCCGCTCACCGAGCCCACCCCGGCGATCGCATCGGCGCGTTCGAACGGGAGGAAGTGGACGGCGAACGCGCCGCTCGCCGTCACCAGCGCGTGCGTGTATCGGGTGCGGCCGAGCGCCACGCCGTAGAGCGCGGGTTCCTTCGACAACGCCGTGTGCCAGCCGGCGCTCATGACGTTGCGCCGGCCCTCGTGGGCGCTGGTGATGACGGCGACGGTGCCGGGGTAGTAGCCGAAGAAGCGCTCGACCGGGGCCGTCGTGAGCAGCGGGGACGGGGTGGCGATCATGGCGGATGCTATCGCGGTCGCGGTCCGGCGCCGAGGGACATCCACGGTCGAGCGCGGCACCAAGGACGCCGCAGGCGCGACGTCGAGCGGCGTCCTGGAGGCGGCCGCACGCGCGTACGGGACCCTTCGTCCGTGGCAAGCGTACGCGGCATCGAGCTAGAGTCCTTGACATGACGGCCCTGCGCAACCACGTCGGCCGGCTGCGGGCGCTCGCGGGTCTGACGCAACGGCAGTTGGCGGAGCGGACGGGGGTGAGCCGGCAGGCGATCGGCGCGATCGAGGGCGGCGCGACCTCCTGCGGCGTCGGCGTCGCGCTGCGCATCGCCACCGCGCTCGGGTGCCGGGTGGAGGAGCTCTTCGAGTTCGAGAGCGAGACGCTGCACGCCGATCTCCCAGTCGACGACCCGAACGCGCCCGGCGCTCGCCGCGTCGCCCTCGGCGTCATCCGCGGGCGCCCGATCGCGCGCACGTTGCGCGGCGCCCAGGGCCGCTTCTGGGGCACCCACGCCGCGCAGGGCTTGGTGCTGCGCAGCGACGGTTCGGGTGGGGCGGAGATCCAGCGGTTGCGGGCCACGGAGGACAGCGTCTTCCTGGTCGGTTGCGACCCTGCCCTCGGTCTGCTCGCCGCGCACGCGGCTCGCTCCAAGGCCGCACCTGAGGTGTTCTGGTGGCACGTCGGGAACGACCAGGCTCAGCGTGAGCTCGTCGAGCACCGGACCCACGCCGCCGCGGTCCACCGCACGGCCGGCGCCGAGGAACCGAGCTTCCCGTTCCCGGTGGTGCGCGTTCGCGTGGCCTCGTGGCAGCTCGGGTGGATCGTGGCGTCCGGCAACCCCAAGGGCATCGCTTCGCCCGCCGACCTCGCCCGTGCCGACGTGACCCTCGTGAACCGTGAGGCGGGTTCCGGCTCGCGCGGGTTGCTCGACAGGCTGTTGGGCGAGGCGGGCGTACCCGCCACCCAGGTGCGCGGCTACGGACACGAGGCGGCGGGCCACGCGGAGGTCGCGGAGGCGGTTCGCCTCGGCGTCGCCGACGCCGGACTCGGCCTCGCCTTGGCCGCCCACGTCGCCGGCCTCGACTTCGTGCCGGTCGAGGTGCACGCCTGCGACCTCTACCTTCCCCGCGACGAGCTCGAGCAGCCGCCCATCCGGGTCCTGTTGGACGCGCTCGCCGCCGGCCGCTTCCGGCGCGACCTCGAAGCGTTCGGACCGTACGACACGTCCGAGTCCGGCGATCGCATCGAGCGCCCAGGACGCCTGCGGGACCGTCGCCCCTGACGCCCGCCTGCGATGACATGACAACCTGACATTGCGTAAGGTTCACGTGGCATCGGGGCTCCGCCCCCGGTCGAGAAGGGGCGGCCCTGGTGAAGCTCAGCACCCGCAACGCGTCGAGGCGCCGGATCGTCCTCGGACGTGCTGGTGGGCGAGCCGTGGGGTCGCCCCGTGCGCCCCGGTGCAGCCGGATCAGGGCCCTCCCGCTGCTTCTGGCGCTCGCCCTCGCTGGCGGCGCGTTCGCGCAGACGATCGTCGTCTCGGCCGCCTCCAGCCTCACCGAGTCGTTCCTGGAACTCGTCGAGATCTTCGAGGCGCGGCACGAGGGCGCACAGGTGGACCTGAACTTCGGCGGATCGTCGACGCTCGCGGCCCAGATCACTCAAGGTGCGCCCGTGAGCGTGTTCGCGAGCGCGAACGAGGCGCAGATGAACGTCGTCGTCGCTGCCGGTCTCGTCGAGGGCGAGCCGAGCGAGTTCGCGCGCAACCGGCTGGTCGTCGTCACCCCGCCGGGCTCTCCGGTCCGTGCGCTCGAGGACCTCGCCGCCGAAGGGGTGACGCTGGTGCTCGCGGGGCCCGAGGTTCCGGTCGGTGCGTACGCGCGCGCCGCTCTGAACCGCATGAACGCCGTGTTCGGCGAGGATTTCGAGCGCGCCGCGCTCGCCAACGTCGTCTCCGAGGAGTTCAACGTCCGGCTGGTGGCCGCCAAGATCGAGCTCGGCGAGGCCGATGCCGCCATCGTCTACGTCACCGACGCCCTCGTGGCGCGAGGCGTCGAGACGATCCGGATCGACGACGCGGTGAACGTCCCGACGAGCAACCCGATCGCGGTGATCAAAGACGGTCCGCACCTCGAGCTCGCCCGTGCCTTCGTCGCGTGGGTGCTGTCGGCCGAGGGGCAAGCGCTGCTCGCGACGTACGGGTTCGGGACGGCGGACTAGCGTGATCGGTTCAGGGTCGGCCGCGTTCGAGAAGGCGATCGGATCGAACGGGACGTGGAACCCACGCCGCAGCTGGCCACCGGCCCTCCTCGTCGGTGCGTCCCTGGTCTTGGTCACGTTCCTGGCGCTGCCGCTCGGCGTGCTGCTGCTGCGCGCGGTGCAGCCCGGTGCCATCTCTTCGCTCGCGTTGCCGGCGGCGGTGGAGGCGCTGCGCCTCACGGTGGGCACGACCGCGATCTCCGTGGCGCTGATCGTCCTCTTCGGGACCCCGCTCGCGTACCTGCTCGCGCGCTACGAGGACTTCCGGGGCCGATGGTTGGTGGACGCGATCGTCGACCTACCCATGGTGCTCCCACCGGTCGTCGCGGGGGTGGCCCTGCTGCTGGTGTTCGGTCGGCGCGGCCTGATCGGTGCCCCGCTCGCCGACGTCGGCGTGACGGTGGTGTTCTCGACCGCCGCCGTCGTCCTCGCGCAGGTGTTCATCGCGAGCCCGTTCTACGTTCGGGCGCTCAAGGTCGGCTTCGCCTCGGTCCCTCGGGAGCTCGAAGCCGCCGCCCTGACGGACGGCGCGACGCGGTTCCAGGCGTTCGTCCGCATCACCGTGCCGATCGCGTTCCCTTCCTTCGTCGAGGGGGTCGTGTTGTCGTGGGCGCGCGCGCTCGGGGAGTTCGGCGCGACCATCGTGTTCGCGGGCAGCCTCGCGGGGCGCACGCAGACGATGCCGCTCGCGATCTTCGGGGCCCTCGAGCGCAACCTCGATGCCGCCATCGCGCTGTCGGCGGTTCTGACGGCGGTCGCAGCGGCGATGTTCCTGGTGGTGCGCACCGTCTCGCGCGGGCGGTTCTGAGGCGCCGAGGGGGCGGACGGCCCCAGGTCGGGGCCGGGCCCGCCCACGAGGCCTGGTGTCCCGTGACGGAGCCGCCTCCGTCCGTCGATGATGGGTGGGCATGACGCAGCTGCCCAAGCCCACCCCACCGAGCGCCGCACGCCCGACCGATCCCGCGCCCACCACCCCGTTGATCTCGGTGGCCGAGGCGCAGGCGAGGCTCGTGGCGGCGGTCGAGCCGCTCGCGGAGCTGGAGATGGTGCCGCTCGAGCGCGCGCTGGGCCGGTTGCTCGCGACGCCCCTGGTCGCGACCCGGAACGTGCCGTCGACCGACAACAGCGCCATGGACGGCTACGCGCTGCGCGCCGCCGACCTCGAGGCGGCGGGCCGAACGCTGCCGATCGCCGGCCGCGCGGCGGCGGGGGAGCGGCCGACGGCGCTCGCCGCGGGCACCGCGATGTCCATCTTCACGGGCGCGGTGATTCCCGCAGGCGCCGACGCGGTGGTGCCGATCGAGGACGTCGAGATCGAAGCCGGCGCGATCCGCGCGACCAAGGGGGTCGCAGCGGGCGCCAACGTGCGCCGCGCCGGCGAGGACCTGAAGGTGGGCGACGAAGTGCTCGCCGCCGGTCGCCGGCTGCGGCCGCAGGACCTGGGCGCCGCCGCCTCCGTGGGGGCCGCGCGCCTCGAGGTGCGGCGCGCGCTGCGCGTCGCGGTCCTCGTGACCGGAGACGAGCTGGTGGCGCCGGGCGAGGACCCCGAACCCGGGCAGCTCTTCGACGGCAACGGACCGATGCTCGCCGCGGTGCTGACCGCGCTCGGCGCCGACGTGACCAGCGTGGCGCGCGTGCGCGACGACCTCGGCGCCACCGTGGCGGCGCTCCGCACGGCCGCAGCCGGCGCCGATCTGGTCCTCACCAGTGGCGGCGTGTCGGTGGGCGAAGAGGACCACGTCAAGGCCGCGGTCCGGGCGCTCGGTCAGATCGAGATCTGGAAGGTCGCGGTGCAGCCCGGCAAGCCCATCGGCTTCGGCCGCGTGGCCGGGGTGCCGTGGCTCGGGGTCCCCGGGAACCCGGTCTCGAGCCTGGTCACGCTGCTCCTCTTCGGCGTGCCGCTCGTGCGCCGGTTGCAGGGGCGCACGCCGGAGGCGCCTGCGGCCGTGCCCGTCGCCGCCGGTTTCGCTCGCGACCGCGCGAACCGCCGCGAAGAGTACGTGCGGGTGGCGGTGCGCGACGGGCGTCTGACCCCGTACCCGCACCAAGGGTCGGGCGTGCTGCGCTCGACCGTCTGGGCCGATGGTTTGGCCCGCATCCCGGCCGGCGCGCTCGTCGCCGACGGCGACCTCCTCGACTTCTACTCCTTCGCGGAACTCCTCGGATAGGTGGGTGCAGCGATGGCGCGCGAACGCGACGAGCCCGCGGTCTTCCGACCGCTCGACATCGCGGTCCTCACGGTCTCGGACCGTCGGACCCGCGCGGACGACGAGTCCGGCGATACCTTGCAGGCTCGCCTGGAGGCGGCCGGCCATCGCTTGGCCGACCGCGACCTCGTGCCCGACGACGTCTACCGCATCCGTGCGGTCGTGTCCGCCTGGATCGCGCGGCCCGACGTCGCGGTCGTCATCGTGACCGGCGGGACCGGCATCACGGGCCGCGACCTGACGCCCGAGGCCCTACGCCCGCTCCTGGACAAGGAGATCCCCGGGTTCGGCGAGCAGTTCCGCGCCGTATCGGTCGAGGAGCTCGGCACCGCCGGGTACCTCTCCCGCGCCTTCGCCGGCCTCGCGAACCGCACCCTGGTGTTCGGTCTGCCCGGCTCGCCCGGTGCCTGCCGCACCGGTTGGGACCGCGTCCTGGCCGAGCAACTCGACGCCAGCGCGCCGACATGCAACATGGTCACGCTCTTGCCGAGGCTGGGCGAGCGGTGAGCCGCGCCCGCCATCGCGAAAGGGGGCCCGCCGCCCCGACGGCCTGACGCGGCTCGACGCCGCCACCCCACGAAGCGAGACGCTCCGAGCGCGCTCGACCTACGGCCCCACGGCTACGGCGACGCGCCGCCACTCGCACCGCGAGTGGCCGGGCGACCGGGGAAACCCGATCCGCCTCCCGGTCTTGGAAAGGAGTCCCCATCACCGCACACCCGATCGATACCTCTGCCCTCGTCGACACCTTCGGCCGCCGCTTCAAGTACCTGCGGCTCTCGGTCACCGACGTCTGCAACTTCCGCTGCGAGTACTGCCTCCCCAACGGGTACGAGGGCGGTCGCCGCGACTTCCTCGACCGCGGCGAGATCCTGCGGCTCGTGCGCGGCTTCGCCGAACTCGGCATCGAGAAGCTGCGCCTGACCGGCGGCGAGCCGCTCGTGCGCCGCGACATCATCGACATCGTCGGCGACGTCGCCCGCGTTCCCGGCATCCAGCGCGTGGTGATGACGACGAACGCGTACCGCCTGACGGGCATCGTCGACGAGCTGCGCGTGGCGGGCCTGCAGGGCGTGAACATCAGCCTCGACAGCCTCGACCGCGAGACCTTCGCGCGCATCACCGGCAGCCCGCGGTTCGACGCGGTCCTGGCGGCGATCGACGCATCGTTGGAGGCCGGGCTCGCCGTCAAGGTGAACGCCGTGCTGCTGGCCGACCAGAACGTCGACCAGCTCGATCGCTGGATCGACTTCGTGCGCGATCGGCCCGTCGCCGTGCGCTTCATCGAGCTGATGCGCACCGGGGGCAACGGCGCGTACTTCGCCGAGCGCCACGTGCGCGGGACGACGGTCAGCGACCGGCTGCTGGCCGAGGGCTGGACCCTCCGGGCGCGCGGAGCCACCGCGGGCCCGGCGCAGGAGTACGCCCACCCGGACATGCGTGGCCGCATCGGCGTGATCGAACCGTACGCGACCCAGTTCTGCGATGGCTGCAACCGCCTGCGGGTGACCGCGATGGGCGATCTGCGGCTGTGCCTGTTCGGTACGGGCTCGCACGCACTGCGCGACTTCCTCCAGCGCGACGAAGACCGCGCGGCGCTGCAAGCGAGCGTCGTCGGCTCGCTCTTCCACAAGCCGGTGGCGCACGACCTCGGGCGCGGCGACTTCGGCGACACCCCCCACCTCGCGATGACCGGAGGCTAGACCCAGATGACCTCGACGTTCTCGATGTTCGACGTCGGCGACAAGCCGATCACCCGTCGCCGCGCCCTCGCGACGGGCCGCATCCGCTTGGGTCCGGTCGCGTTCGCGCTGGTGCGCGATCGCGCGCTGCCCAAGGGCGACGCGCTGACGCTGGCCGAGGTCGCCGGTGTGCTCGCCGCCAAGAAGACGGTCGACCTGATCCCTCTGTGCCACCCGATCGGCCTCGACCGGGTGCGGTTGAGCTTCGCCCTCGACGAGGCGGCCGCCGCCGTCGACGTCTTCTGCGAGGCGGCGAACTCGGGGCGCACCGGGGTGGAGATGGAGGCGCTCACGGGCGCGACGCTCGCGCTGCTCACCATCTGGGACCTGACCAAGCCGATCGAGCCCGCCCTCGAGATCGAGGCCGTGCGCCTGCTGCTCAAGGAGGGCGGCAAGTCGGGCACGTGGGTGCATCCCGACGGGCTTCCGGAGGCCGCCCGTGCGTACGCCCCGCCTGCGGGCGATCCCGGTTCGGAGGACCCCCACCATGCGTGACCTCGACGTGCGGCTCTTCGGCGCGCTGCGCCCGCACGGACCCCGCCCCACGATCACCGTCAGCGTCGGCGACGGCGCCACCGTCGCGACCGTGCGGGCGGCGCTCGCCGAACGCCTCGCCTCCGAGAACGCCCGCGCCCTGCTCGCCGCCTCCGCGTTCGCCACCGACGAGCGCGTGCTGGACGACGGAGATCCGGTGCCCGAAGTGCGCGAACTCGCCGCGCTGCCCCCGGTATGCGGGGGTTGACCGTGGCCGACGTCCGCGTCCATGCCGGGACCCAGGAGGGCGTGCTCTCGATCGACGAGGCCCTCGCCCACTGCGCCGCGCCCGAGCACGGGGCCGCCGCGCTCTTCGCGGGCCGCGTCCGCAACCTCAACGACGGCCGCGCCGTCACGGCGGTGAGCTACGACGTCCACCGCGCGCTGTGCGTGCGCACGTTCGAGGCGATGGCGGACGAGACCCTGGCGCGCTGGGGCGCCGACCTGCGGATCTGGATCGTCCACCGCCAGGGCCGCCTCGACGTGGGGGAGGCCAGCGTGGTGGTCGCGGTCAGCTCGGGCCACCGCGAGGCGGCCTTCGCCGCCCTCCGATACCTGGTGGAGGAGATGAAGAAGCGGGCGCCGGTCTGGAAGCAGGAGCACTACGTCGACGGCGACAGCGAATGGCTGCCCGGCCACGCGCTCGTCCCGGACGCCTGAGGCGCGTCGGTATGCCCGGTATCGACCGATACGCCCGCCACACCGTCCTTCCCGAGATCGGCCCCGAGGGGCAGGCGCGCCTCGCGGCCGCCCGCGTGCTCTGCGTCGGCGCCGGGGGCCTCGGCAGCGCGGCGCTGCCGTACCTGGTGGCCGCCGGCGTGGGGACGGTCACGATCCTCGACCCGGACCGCGTCGACCGCACCAACCTGCAGCGACAGGTGTTGTACGGGGAGCGCGACGTGGGTGCGCCCAAGGCCGGCGCCGGTGCCGCGCGGCTGCGGGACCTGAACCCCGACGTCGAGATCGTCGCCATGGAGGCGCGCCTGGACGCGACGAACGTCGACGAGCTGGTGCGCTCGCACGATCTGGTCCTGGACGGCAGCGACAACTACCCGACCAAGTACCTGCTCGCGGACGCGACCGCACGCCTCGGGCGACCGCTCGTGTACGGCTCCGTGACGGCTTGGGAGGCCATGGTCACCGTCTTCGACGCGCGCCAGGGGCCGTGCCTGCGGTGCCTGTTCCCCCAGCCGCCGCAGGGCTGGGTACCGAACTGCAGCGAGGCCGGCGTCTTCGGTCCGCTCGTGGGCATCACGGGGGCGATGCAGGCCGGCGAGGCGCTCAAGGTCCTCCTCGCCGACCCGTCGCTGCGCACGCTCGTCGGGCGCCTCTGGTTCGTCGACGGCCGCGACCTGAGCACCCGCCAGGTAGCGATCCCGCGTCGGTCGGGCTGCGAAGGCTGCGCCGGTACGGCGGCGCCCGTGGCCGACGATGCGGTGCGGTGCGCCGTGGACCTGGCGTTGGACGCGCGCACGGCGGTCTCCCTGGAGGGCGCCGTCTTCGTCGACGTCCGCGAGCCCGACGAGTTCGCTGCCGGACACGTGCCGGGGGCCGTGAACCGGCCGCTCTCGGCGCTGCGCGGGGGTCCGCACGGGTTGCCGGCCGCCGCGACGTACGTCCTGTACTGCAGCCACGGCGTGCGCAGCCGCAGCGCCGTCGCCATCCTCGAGTCGGCCGGCGTGGTCGGGGTGCGCCACCTCGACGGCGGGCTCGCGCGCTGGGACGGGGAGCTCACCGCGGGTCGGTAGCCGGCGCCCATCGCGCGGACGGCCCGACGAACCGTAGGATCATCGCTCCGAGCGCGGCCACGGCCATGCCAACGCGGTGGCGGCCTGCCACCGAGCGCGCGCCGAGGGTCGAGGAGGGCACCGCGATGGCCGAGAACAAGACGAAGCCCACGGACGCGAGCGTCGCGGACTACCTCGCCTCGCGGGCCAACGCGCAACAGCTGGCGGACTGCCAGGACCTGATGGCGATGGTGCACCGGGTCACCGGCGAGGACCCCGTCATGTGGGGACCGAGCATCGTCGGATACGGCACCTACCGCTACACCTACGCGAGCGGCCGCACCGGGGAGATGCCGGTCGTGGGCTTCGCCATCCGCGGTCGGGAGATCGTCCTGTACGTGACGACCGGGAGCGAGGCGCAGCAGGCGCTGTTGGCCCGGCTGGGACCGCACCGAATGGGCACCTCGTGCCTCTACGTCAAGCGCCTCGCCGACCTCGACGTGGGGGTGCTCGAGCAGATCGTCGCGGGGTCGGTGGCGGAGGTGCGGCGGCGGTACGGCTGACGGGGTGAACCGATCGCCTACGCGCCGGCCGTGCCGTCGTCCTCGCTCGCCGGCTGGGCGTCGGCGGCCTCGAAGGCCGCCTCGGCCGCTGCCGTGACGCTGCGGTAGACGGGCCCCAGGTGCGCGACGAGGTCGTCGTCGAGCGCGGTGAAGGGGCCCAGCCGCCGCAGCAGGGAGAGGTCGGGCCGTTCGGTCGGCAGGTCGATGCGGGGCGGCGGCTCGGCAGCGGACCAGAAGCCGGCGGGGTCGAGCGCGGTCGTGTCGGCCCCCGGCGTCGGCTCGGCGTCGGCCTCGGCGGATGGGGCGGCGCTCTCGGCGTCCGCGCCGGATCCTGCGCCCACCTGCCGCCGCAGGCCCTCGAGAAGCTCGTCCTGGCCGCGGCCGCGCAGGCGGAAGAGGAGGAACGGGTCCTCGTCGAGTTGCTCGCCGAGCAGGTAGCAGGTGGCGGCGATGTGCTTGCAGACGGTGGCCTTGTCCGGGCAGCTGCACGTGAGGCGCAGGTGGTCGGGCTTGGTCGGGAAGAGCGAGGCGCGGGCCTGGGCGAAGACCTCGTCGATGCCGCGCGGCATCTCGCCGGCGAGGAGGCTGGCGGCGAGGTCGGGGCGGTGCGCGAGCGCAGCGACCACGCGCGCCCACGCCCGGTCGGAGAGCGGTGCCAGGCCGATCGTCACGCGGTAGGGCGCGCGGCGCGAGCCCTGGACCTCGGCGTGGACCGTGCCGGTCTGCTCTTGGATCGAGAGCACCTGGCCGGAGCGGGCGTAGGTGCGGCCGCGGGCGAGGCGGAGCGGGGTGATGAGCCGCTCGAGGGCGGCGACCCAGCGCTCGGCCCACCAGCTCTCGACGAAGGCGCCGCGCTGGCGGCGGCTGGCGACGCCCTGGTCGGTGGGGATCGCTTGGGTCGGTCCGCGGCGGGGGCGGGGGCGGCGGGGGCGGCGGCGTCATTCGAGCGCCTCCCGCCGCAGCGCCACCAGGTCGCGCAGCGCGCGGCCGTCGAGGTTGACGAGCGCCCGCTCGCCGGTCGCGATGACCTCGCCGGCCAGCGCGCGTTTGCCCTCGATCATCTCGGCGATGCGCTCCTCGAGCGTGCCGACGGTGACGAAGGCGTGCACCTGCACGCCCTTGCGTTGCCCGATGCGGTAGGCGCGGTCGGTGGCTTGGTCCTCCACGGCGGGGTTCCACCAGCGGTCGAAGTGGAAGACGTGGGAGGCGCGGGTGAGGTTGAGGCCGGTGCCGCCCGCCTTGAGCGACAGCAGGAAGATCGGTGGCCCGCCCTCGGCCTGGAAGGCTTGGACCATTTCGGTGCGGCGCTCGGCCTTCACGCCGCCGTGCAGGAACGGCACGGGGACGCCGAAGCGGGCGGCGAGGTGCGCGGCGAGCAGGTCGCCCATCTGCCGGTACTGGGTGAACACCAGCGCGGCGTCGCCGGCGTCCAACGCCTCGTCGAGCAGCGTGCACAGGCGCGCGAGCTTGGGGCTGCGGCGCTCCGAGGCCGCCAAGGCCGCGGCGTCGGCCCCGCCCGCGTACACGGTCGATACCTTCTCGCCCATCGCGTGGGCGGGGTGGTTGCAGACCTGCTTGAGGCGCGTGATCATCTTCAACACCAGCCCCTTGCGCGCGATGCCCGCGGCGCCGTCGACGGCGCGCAGGGACTCGTCGACCACGCTCTGGTAGAGGGTCGCCTGCTCCTCGGAGAGGTGCACCCAGGCGGGTTGGACGACCTTGTCGGGCAGGTCGCTGATCACGTCGCGGTCGCTCTTGAGTCGCCGCAGCACCAGCGGGCGCACCAGGCGGCGCAGCGTGGCGGTCGCCTGCGGGTCGCCCTCGCGCTCGATCGGCAGGGCCAGCCGCGCTCGGAAGGCGCTGCGCGTACCGAGGTAGCCGGGGTTGAGGAACTCGACGATCGACCACAGCTCGTCGAGGCGGTTCTCGATCGGGGTGCCGGTCAGCGCCAGGCGCACGCTCGCGTTCAGCTGCCGCGCGGCGCGCGCTTGCGCGGTGTCGGGGTTCTTGATCTGCTGCGCCTCGTCGAGCACCAGCGCGTACCAGTCGATCGCCTCGAGCGCCTCGGCGTCGCTGCGCAGGAGCGGGTAGCTGGTCACCACCAGGTCGGCCTCCGCGACCGCAGCGCGCAGCTTGGCGCCGCGCGCTCGGTCGGCGCCGTGGTGCACCAGGACGCGCAGGTCGGGCGCGAAGCGCTCCGCCTCGTCGTGCCAGTTGCGCACGACCGACGTGGGGCAGACGACCAGCGAAGGACCGTTCGCGCGGCCCG
>JAABRX010000050.1 GCA_011390675.1 Trueperaceae bacterium
TTCGCCCGCGACTTCGCCGGCGATCCGGTGGTGGCGGTGCCCCGGGTCGTGTGGCGCCACACCACCCGCCGCGTGCTCGTGGCGGAGTACCTGGAGGGTTGGCCGGTATCGGACGTGGGCGCCGCCCAGCGCGCGGGCGTCGACGGCCGCGCCCTCGCCGAGCACGGCGCGCGCGCCTTCCTGCGCCAGGTGCTGGTGCACGGTCGCTTCCACGCCGACCTGCACCCCGCCAACCTGCTCGTCACGCGCGAGGGACGCATCGGCTACGTCGACTTCGGCATCGTCGGCACCACCGACGCCGCGCAGCGCGCGGCCATCGCTCAAGTGCTGGTGGCGGCGGCCGTGGGCGACGCCGAGCGGGCCCTCGTGCACTCGAGGGCGCTCGGGCTCGAGGTGCCGGACGCGCGCGTGCCGGCCGTGCGCGCCGGCGTCGACGCGCTGTTGCGCGCGCACCTGCGGGAGCGGACGCCGGCCGACGTGCGCGGGTTCGCGCTCGGCTTCTTGCGGCTGCTCGCCGATCAGCGCGTCGCCATCCCCGAGGGGTACGGGCTGCTGATCAAGGCGCTGGTGACCGTGGAGGGGGTCGGCCGGGCGCTCTACCCGGACCTCGACCTGGTGGCGGTGGCGGGGCCGTTCGCGGCCAGGCAGGTGGCCGCGGAGGTGATGCGCCCGGCGCAGCTCCGCGCGCGGGTGCCGGCGGCGCTGCGGGCGGCGGTGCGCGAGCTCGTGCGCTGAATCGGTTCGCCTAGGGAGCGGAGGCCGCCTCGCCGCGCCCGGCCCGCGCCGCCCGCAGCGCCTCGACGCCACCCATCGGCAGCGCGGCGAGCACCAGTGCGACGACGCCGGTCACGCGGATGAGGCCCGACACGACCACCCCGTCCACCGCGGCCGCGCCGAACCCGGCCGCCAGCGCTCCGAAGGCGAGCTCCTGGACGCCTACGTTCCCCGGCGTCACCGGGAAGTAGGTCGCGAGCTGCAGCAGCACGTAGAAGGCGATCGCCTCGGCGACGCCCACCGGGCTGCCGAGCGCCGCGAAGCCGTACCAGAGCATCGCGCTCGCCTGCACGAAGCTCACGAGCGTCCAGACGAAGACGCGCGCGAGGTAGGTGCGATCGCGGAGGCTCTCGAGCGTCGCCCGCACCATCTCGCGGAGGCGAGCGCGGAGCCAGGCGAGCGGCCGCCAGCGGTCGGGCACGAGCGGCAGCACGAGCAGAGCGACGAACGGGGCTGCCGCCCCGAGCAGCGTCGCGCCCGCCAGCACGAGCCACAGCGGCCACCCCGCGATCGCGGCGGCGGGCTGCAGCGCCGCCACCGCCACCGCGCCCAGCGCGAGGTTGAGCACCATCGCCAACCACGGGGCGTTCACGAACGCAGCGACGAAGTCCTGGTACCCGACACCGAAGCGCCGGCGCAGCTCGACGGCCCGGTAGACGTTGCCCCCTTGCGGGACGAACAGGTTGAGGAAGCGACCGATCGTGAACAGCCGCAGCCACGGTACGAAGCCGACGGTTCGGTGCGCGAAGCGCACGAGGACCACGTGGAAGCGGCCGGACTGGGCGACGAGGTACAGGAGTTGCTGCGCGACCAGCCACGCCACCGCCGCGGGCGCGAGCTCCGCCAGGGCACCGAGCTCCTCGCCCCGGACGACGACGAGCGCGACGGTGGCGGCGAGGGCGAGCGCGAACGCGAGCCACGGGGCCCAGCGCCGTGCGCGCGTGGCGAGGGGGTGGGACGCGGCGGCCATGGCCCGATGAGCCTACGCCGGTCGGGCGGCGGCGAGTTGGTGCCGGTCCACGCTCGTGGACACGTGCGCCGTGACGTTGCCCCGCGGGCCGCACCCGGCTACGCTGCGCCCATGAAGCGAACCGTGATCCGTCGGCCCGCCGTGCTGCTCGCGCTCGTCCTCGCCATGACCGCCTTCTTCGCTTCTGCCCAGGTGGACGATCGCGCCCGCACGCTCCTCGAAGGGCTCGTGCCGCCCGCGGGCGAGACCGTCGAGACGCTGCAGCAGACGATGGTGATGACGCTGCACCAGCAGGACGACATGGAGGTGCGCACCCGGTCGATCATCGACTACGTCGCGCGCCGCGCCGCGATCGAAACCGAGGTCGGTCCCGGCATGATGGCCACCGTGATCGTCGCCGATGGACAAGTGCGCATGCTCATGGGCGGTATGGCGCTCCCGCTGCCGGCCGCGCTCGCCGAGTCGTTCGACGGCGTCTTCGATCGCGACCCCGACGAGCTGCTCGCAGAGGGTTCGACGGCCACGTACGACGGCCCGATGGCGTACGGCGACCTGCTCGAGGGCGAGCAGGTGACGGTCCGCGGGGCGAGCCTGGTGGCCGGCGTCGAGGACACGGAGGAGAGCCGCTACGTCTTCGACGGGGCCGGTCGCCTGCTCGGAGTGGTCTCGGAGACCGACGACGGCTTGGTCGTGATGGTGTTCGACGAGCCGTTCACGGGCAGCGGCGTGGTCGGGCGCAACGCGACGATGTACCTGCTGGACGGCGCCGGGACCGCCGAACGGTTCGCGACCATGGCGTTCGAGTCCGTGCTCGTGAACGAGCCGATCCCGGAGGGCACCTTCTAGGCGAGCGGTCGAGAGCGAGGCGCGCGTGCACGTCGCGACCCTGATCCTGCTCGTCCTGAGCGTGGGCTTGGCCAGCCAGTGGCTGGCCTGGCGCCTGCACATCCCGGCCATCGTGGTGCTCATCGCCACCGGCATCGTGCTGGGTCCGGTCACGGGCATCGTCGACCTGGGTTTGTCGCAATCCGGGTTCTCGGAGCTGATCGGCCTGGGCGTGGCCATCATCCTCTTCGAGGGCGGCATGGCGCTCCAGCTGGGCGAGCTCCGCCGCGTCGGCCACGGGGTCGGTCGCCTCACGGTGCTGGGACCGCCGCTGGCCTGGGCGCTCGGCGCGCTCGCCGCGCACTACGTCGCGGGCCTCAGCTGGCCGGTCGCATGGGTCCTGGGCGCCATCCTGGTCGTCACCGGTCCGACCGTCATCCTGCCGCTGATCCGCCAGGCGCGCCTGAACAAGGACTCGGCGTCGCTCCTCAAGTGGGAGGGGATCGTCAACGACCCCGTGGGCGTGCTGCTGGCGGTGCTGACCTTCCAGTACTTCACGGTCGGCGGGGAGGGGGTGGGCGACGCGCTGGCAGGGCTCGGCGCGGCCGTGGCCGCCGCGGTGGTGTTGGGCGGAGGGGTCGGCTGGCTCACGGGCGTGGCGTTCCGGCGCGGCGCGGTCCCCGAGCACCTCAAGGCGCCGATCCTGACGGTGCTGGTGTTGGTCGTGTACTGGGCGAGCAACCTGGTGCAGCACGAGGCGGGGCTCCTCAGCGTGACCGTCATGGGCGTGGTGATCGGCAGCATGCCGTTGGTCGAGCGGGAGACGCTGCGGGTGTTCAAGGAGAACCTGACGGTGGTGCTGCTGTCGGTGCTGTTCCTGGTCATCCCGTCGCAGCTGTCGCTCGACGACCTGGCCCTGATCGACCTGCGCGCCGGTGCGTTCGTGCTCGCCGTCCTCTTCGTGGTGCGGCCGCTCGCGATCGGCGTCGCGCTGTTCGGGGCGCCGGTGCGCACGCGGGACAAGGTGCTGCTCGCTTGGATCGCGCCGCGCGGCATCGTCGCGGCGGCGACGGCGAGCCTCTTCGGTCCGGCGCTGGTCGAGGCCGGCTACCCCGACGCCGAGCGGCTGCTGCCCTTCGCGTTCCTGATCATCCTGGCGACGGTCTTGGCGCACGGATTCACGATCGGCCCGCTCACGCGCTGGCTCGGTCTCGCCGCACGGCGTGCCAACGGGCTGCTCGTCGTCGGTGCGACCGCCTGGACGCGCGAGCTGACGCGCGCGCTCCAGAAGCTCGACGTCGACGTGTTGGTGGCTGACGGAGCCTACGCGCGCCTGCGCCCGTTCCGGATGGACGGCGCCCCGGTGTTCTACGGCGAGGTCCTCTCCGAAGAGGCCGAGGAGGAGCTCGAGACGTTGCACCTGAGCCACATCCTGTGCGCGACCCCCAACGACTTCTACAACGCCCTCGTCTGCCAGGCGTGGGGGGCGCGCTTCGGTCGCCATCGGGCCTTGCAGCTGGCCACCCATCAGGAATCGGACGACGCCGCCAAGCGAATGACCCTCCAGCAGCGCGGCTACCTGGCCTTCGACGCGCACGCCGACTACGAGACGTTGCAGCAGCGGCTCGACGACGGGTGGACGGTGCAGACCACCAAGCTCACCGATGCGTACGGCATCGCCGACCTCGAAGAGCGTTTGGAGGGGACCGGCGAGGCGTGGGTGCTGATCGGCGGCGTCGCCTCCGATGGGGGGTTGCGCCTGCACTCGGTGGAGCAGCCGATCGAGCCGGAGGCCGGCTGGCGGGTGCTGACGTTCGCGCCGCCGGGTTGAGTGCACGCCAGCTAGCGAGCGACCCGCCCCTCGAACTCCGAGGGCGGGTCGCACGACGTTCGGGTCGATCGATCAGGGGCAGTCGGTGGTGCTGGTGGAGCTTCCGAGCGTGCCCGAGGCGTTGTTGGACCCGGTGAGGGCGATGCAGCCGGTGAGCGTGCTCCCGCCGACGTAGAGCCCGTGGCCACCCGAGTCCGTCACTTCGACGCTATCGGCGAACCCCACCAGCGCAAGGGACCCGTTCTGGACCTCGACGTTCGCGAAGACGAACTGCGTTTCGCCGCCGGTCCCGCCCCCATTGCTGATGGTGGCGTTGGCGATGCTGTTCGAGGCCGATGCCGTCTGGATGAGGATCCCTCGCCAGTAGCCGACGAGGTCTTCCGACCCGACGAGGCGCACGCGTTCGCTCGTGGTACCCGCGATCGTCAGCGCCCCGTTCAGGTCGGTGACGATGAACTCGACGTCCTGGTCGAACTCGAGCGTCGCTCCGGCGGCGATCGTGAGCGGCGCACGGACGAAGGTGCGGTCGGAGACGCGGTACGGCACCGTCAGCGCCGGCCAGGTCTGGGCGGTCGACACGGCGTCGTTGTTGCCGAAGGTGACGCGCACGAACTGATCGTCGTTGGCGAGGAACGAGTTGGTGTCGTCGATCTCGCCGACGCGGTCCGGGTCGAGCCACATCGGGGCGTCGTTCTCGGTGAACGTGTTGTTCGAGAACGCCCCGAACGTCGCGTTCGCGAGCGCCTGGACCCCGTAGCCCGCGTTGTTCGTGAAGGTGCTGTCGGTGACGGCGACGCGGCCTTCCATCAGGAACAGCGCGGCGACGAGGCGGGTGTCTCCGCTCCAGGGGGACTCGCCCGCGTCGCGGAGGACGACGTGGTCGAACACGTTCTGGGCGGAGTCCGACGTGATCCGGATGCCCTTCCAGTAGCCGCGGATCGGTTCGATCCCGCGCAGTTCGATCGGTTCCGAGGGCGTGCCCGTCAGGTCGAGGGTGCCGGTGACGTTGACGTAGAGCGAGGTGCTCTGGTCGAACTCGAGGACCGCGCCCGGCGCGACCGTCAAGGGTGCGTTCACGAACGTCCGATCCATGACGCGGTACGGCACGGTCAGCGCCGGCCACGTCTGGGCGCCCGTCACGGCGTCGTTGTTGCCGTGCGTCACCTGGACGTACTGTCCGACGTTCTCGACGCCGCCCTGGCTGAACGAGGAGCTGCCGTCGAGTTCTCCGACGCGGTCGGGGTGGAGCCACATCGGGACGTCGTTGGCGTAGAAGACGTTGGCCGAGAACTCCTCGAACGTCGCGTTCGCGAAGGCTTGGATCCCCGTCCCCGCGTTGTTCGTGAACGTGCTGTCGGTGATGGAGACGCGACCCTCGAGCAGGTACAAGGCCGCGACGTCCAAGGCGCTTCCGGTCCACGGGGACGCACCCGCGTCGCGGATGACCGCGTGGCTCAGGATGTTGGCCAGCGAGTTCGACTGGATGCGGATGCCGCGCCAGTATCCCTTGATGGCCTCGGTGCCGCGGAAGACCACCGGGCTGCCGGCCGTCCCGTCGACGGTCAGGGCGGCGCCCACGGCGACGACCATCGAGCCCATGTCGGTGAACTCGACGATCACGTCGTTCGGGATCGTCAGCGTGCCGCCCGAGACCGTGATGGCCGACGAGACGCGGTAGCAGGTACCCGAGACGAGCGCGACGCCGCCGTCGACGTCCGCGTCCAGCAGGTCGACCGGTGCCGTGCACGAGGCAGTGGTGCCGGGTGGCGTCGCCGTGACGACGGTCGGGGTCGAGAAGATGCCCGCGGCGTTGATCGCTCGCACCGAGAACGAGTACTCGGTGCCGTTCGTCAGGCCCGAGTACGTGAACGTCTCCACGCCGGCGTCGACCGACTCCGTCGTACCCGACGGCGTCCGCGTGATGCGGATGGCCCCGAGGTCCGCGTCGGTGGGGTCGGTCCAGGTCAGGGTCACCGAGGCGTCGCTCGCGACGGCTTGGAGCGACGTCACCGGGCCGGGTGCGTTCGTGCCCGGCGTGGACGGGGTGCCGCAGGCGCCGACCAGCAGCGTCGTGGCGATGAGCGATACGAGGAACGGGTGTCCGAAACGGCGCGTCGGGTTCATCGCGATCACCTCCGGTCGTCGAATCTCGCGCTCGTGGGTGCTGCGACGCACGTCGGCACTTCGCGCATTGGACGACGTAGGCACGGTGCAGCCGAGGGCGTCACACGGGCGTCAACGTTCCGTCACGGCGGCCTTCGGGCCACCGCTTCGGCGATCGCCGGGTGCGCGGGCCTAAGAGACGTCGTCGAGCGTCGGGATGGGGTGCGGAAGCGGCTGGTCGCCGAACAGGTGCCGCGCGGCCTCGGTATCCCGGGCTTCGCTCGCATCGTGACCGATGACGGCCGCGAAGCACCGCAGGGCGTGCGGTTCGTCGTCCTCGAGCCGCGCGAGGCGGCCCCGCACGACCAACGCATGGAGCGCCGCCGCATCCTCGTGGGCTTCACGCGCGATTCGGACGGCCGCATCGACCTGCCGCCGCGCCTCGGCGAGCTCGCCCCGCTCCACCGCGACGGAGGCCAGTCGCGCAGCCGACCGGCTCCGGAGCGCCGACTGTCCGAAGCGGGTCGCGAACTCGCCGCACGCGTGGGCGTGGCGTTCGGCGGCGTCCAGGTCGCCGCGCTTCTCGTTCAGATCGGCCCGGTTCAACTCGAGGTAGGGCACCAGGTGCAGGTCGGCGCCATGGGCGATCTCGAGGCTCTCGTCGATCATCGCGTCCGCTTCGTCCAGGCGCTCCTGCTCGATGAGCAGCTCGGCGAGGTTGTTGAGGTCGATCGCCAACCCGACCCGGTAGCCGGTCGCTCGGTTCCTGGCGATCGCCGCTCGGTAGTCGCGCTCGGCCTCGGCGTGCAGCCCGAGGATCGCCTCGACGTTCGCGAGGGCTCGGAGGTCGCGGGAGACCCGATCGGGAAGGTGCTCGGCGGCAAGCGCATGGACCTCGCGGTAGGCCGCCAGCGCCTCTCGGTAGCGGCCGGTGGCTACGAGGAGGTCTCCACGGAGCTTGAGCGGTCGGTGTCGGCTGGCGGGGTGCGCACCATCCGCAACCCCGAGCCGCGCCTCGGCGTCCGCCGCCACGGCGAGCGCCTCGGCGTAGCGGCTCATCCGGTAGAGGTGGGTGCCGCGTGCGCACAGGAGTTCGACGAGCGTCGTGGCATCGGCGTCGTCGCGCTCGGCGAGGGCGCGCGCGGCTTCGTCGAACGCGTGTTCGGCCTCGAGGAAGCGGGCGCGCATGTCGGCGTACAGGGCCAGCGCATCGGTGGCCGCGGTGAGCTCGCGGTTCCAGCCGGCGCGCGCGGCGAAGCGCCAGCCTTCGAGCAGGTCCGGCCAATCGCGGTCGGTCGCCGCGAGCGCTTCGTTCGGCGCTTCGCCGACGATGGCGCTCGTGCGCTCGGTCAGGCGACGGAGGTAGGTGCGTGCGTGCCGTTCGTCGAAGCGCTTCCCATCCCGTCGCTGTTGGAGCCGCTCGCGGCCGAACTCGCGCACCAGCGGGTGCAGGTCGAAGTTCCCTGGACCCGTGCGCTGGACCACTCCAGCGCCGACGAGGTGGGCGAGGACCCCGGCCTGCACGCCGGCGACGTCGAAGGCCGCGGCGGCGTCGAAACCGCCGCGGATCACGGCGAGCCCGGCGAGGTGGTGCGCTTCGTCCCGCGCGAGGAGGCTCCAGGTGGACTCCATCACGCGCCGCAGGCCGGCGTGGCGCGGCTCGATGTCGAGGCCCGGGTTGTCGAGATGCAGCACGTCGCGGTCGATGGCGTCCGCCAGCTCGCCGGACGTGCGCAGCCGCAGCCAGCCGGCCGCGAGCCGCAGGCCGAGCGGATGCCCCTTCAGGCTGGCGCACACCCGCATCACGTCGTGGTGGACGTCGTCGTCCAGCCGGAAGGCCGGTCGCGCGCGCTGCGCGGCCGTGACGAACAGCCGAACGGCGTCGCGATCGCGCCCTTCTGGGTCATCGACGGCGATCGGGTGGTCGAGCCCGTGGATCGGGACGGTGACCTCGAGCGGGCGACCGGCCGCGATGCGGGTGGTCGTGAGGACGCGCACGCCCGGCACCGCGTCGAGCAGGCGTTCGATCACGACGGCGAGCTCGGGCTGCAGATGCTCGGCGTTGTCGAGGACGAGGACGACGTCGCGGTCTTCGAGCGCCCGGGTGAGCTGCGTCCACGGTGGCTCGGTCCCTTCGAACGGAAGGCGCGCCGCGTTGGCGATCGCGGCGACGACGAAGTCGCTCCCGTGGACGGCCTCCAACGGAACGAACACGACCGCGGCGTCGTCGGACGCGGACAAGTCCTCCGCGACGGTGCGCGCGAGCCGCGTCTTGCCCACGCCGCCGGGGCCGACGAGCGTGATCCAGCGCTGCGCCGCGAGGAGTTCGGCGAGCTCGGCGCGCTCGCGACCCCGACCGACGAACGGCAACTCGTCCGCCTCGCGCGGGGCGCCGATCCGAACCCGATCGAGGGGGGCGGCCGCCTCGTCCGCCCTGATCGCCTCGAACAGCTCGCGGGTGGTGGCGATCGGCGTCAAGCCCAGCCCTTCGGCGAGCGCACGGCGGCACGCCTCGTACTGGCGCACCGCGCGCTGCGGATCGCCTGCGCGCCACGCGACGCTCATGATGCGCCGGTGGAGCTCCTCGTCGAGGGGGTCGGCGTCCGAGATCCGCTGGAGTAGCGAGATCGCGTCGCCGTACTCGCCTAGGTTCACGAGCTCGGCGGCGCGCTGCACCACGAACGCGCGCGTCAAGCCGAAGACCCGATCGCGTTCGATCTCGAGCCAGTCGCCGAACGCGGGCGCCTCGTGCAACGCGAAGCCGGAGAGAAGCGTGGCCCGGACGTCGCCCGCACCGAGTTCGGGCGGAACGAGCGCGAGGGCGCCGGCGACGTCGCCGGCGGCACCACGTTGCTCGAAGGTGGCCACGTCGCTGGCTCCGTCGAGCCGAATACGTCCGCTCTCTGCGTCGTCGACGAGCCATTCGCCGGCGTGCGCGCCGTGCCGCAGCCGGTAGAGCGCGGTCCGCAAGCTGCCGCGTCGCTCGGGGCCCCAGAGCATCTCGGTGAGCTCGTCTTTCGCCATGCCGTCGCGGCGGATCGCGAGGGCGTAGATCAGGCCGGAGGTCTTGCGGCCGGGTACGTGCAGAGGCCGACCGTTCCAGGTCAGGCCCGGTGGCCCCAGCACCCGTACCGCGAGTCCCTGCCGTCCATGATCCATGTAGCCCGAGTGTAGGCGACCCGTGCGGGAGCCGCGGCGTGTGGGGCGCTCAGTCCTTCAACAACGTGAGCAGCAAGATCGCCTCGCCGACCGCGGTGATCGGGTCGTGCGGTCCGGGCGCCATGCGCATCCAGCTGCCGGCACCGGCTACGGCGACCTGGCCATCCAGCTTCAAGCGCACCTCGCCCGCGAGGACCTGGAGGATGAACGAGCGGCTCGCGATCTGTTCCGAGAGCTGCTGGCCGTCGGCGCAGCCGAACAGCGTCACCTTCACGTGGTCGTCGTGGTGGAGGAGCTCGCTGACGATCTCGCCGGCGGGCACGGGCGCGAGGCGGTGGACGAGGTCGGCGTGGAGCACGTACGTAGGGTCGTTGGGTGCTTGGGTCATCCCCCACTATCGCGCAGCGGGGGTCGATTCGGCGTGATGGGTCGCGGCGCGACGCCCGCCGAAGCCGGCAAGGGTACTCCGGGAACGCGCCGTTCCGGCGTACGATGAAGCGACATCGCTAGCGATCGCGACCAGCGTCGCGTGGCCGATCGACGGCGGCGCGTGCCGGTCTGGAGGTGCTCATGGCCGCCCCCACCCCACCCGCCCCCGCCGAACCCCAGTTCGACGTCATCGCCGACCACGGTTTCGACGCCTTCCCCACGCTCGCCAACGACCCGACCATCACCCCGTTCGTCGTCCAACTCGGCGACGAGACCCGCGATTCGACCGAGATGCCGCTCCCCGAACTCCTCGAGCGGCTCGATGCGGGCGGGGTCCACCCGAGCACCAGCCAACCGTCCCCGGAGACGTACGCCGAGCGGTACCGCGCCGCCACCCTGCCGGTGCTGGGGGTCACGGTCTCGTCCGCGCTCTCGGGAAGCCTGAACGCGGCCGATCAAGGGCGCGCGCTCGCGCCCGACGTCTCGGTGACGCTGCACGACTCCGGGACGGTCAGCGTCGCGCAGTCGTTCCAGGTGCACGCGGCCATGACCGCGCGGGCGCTCGGGCACGACGTAGCCACCGCGGTCGAATGGATGCGCAAGGTGCACGCCGAGACCGAGTTCTTCTTCACGCTCGGCACGCTGGTGTACCTGCAGCGTGGCGGGCGCATCGGTCGGGTCATGGCGACGCTCGGCACCATGCTCGACCTCAAGCCGATCATCACGGTCGACAAGGCCGTCGGCGCCTACGTCACCGTCGCGCGGGCGCGCACGTGGAAACGGGCGATCGACGCGCTCGCGCAGCAGGTGACCGCGCGGTTCGGGGCGGGGACGCCGCTGCGGATCGGGCTCGTGCACGGCGCGGACATCGCCGACGCCGAGGCGGTCCTGGCGCGGGTGCGGGAGCGCCACCCGATCGTGTGGTCGGGGTTCGTGCCCGTCGGCCCCGCGCTCGCGGTGCACGTGGGGGCCGTGGCGGTCGGGGTGGCGATCGCGCCTGAGGCGTGGCCGTGGGAGCGGGCGTCCTGAGCAGCGGCACGGCAGCCGTACCGGACGGGAGGGTTCCCGGGCCCTAAGCTGAAGGCACGTCCCGACGTCCTTCGCCGCGGTCGCAGCGCCGCTCGTCCCACGCGACGACGCTCAGGAAGGCGCTCATGGTTCCGCGCGCCCCACGTCTTCAAACCATGCGCGCTCCGGCGCCACCTTGGAACGACAAGGCGCCGGTGCGCCAGGAGTTGTTCGGCGCCGAGCGCCTCGAGCAGCACGCCGCCAGCCTCGCGGCGGCCCAACGCGTCACCGATCGGCCCCGCGCCGTCCGCTCGCTGCGCGCCCGCCTCGACGACGATGCGGCGGCCTTGTTGACCGCATACCGCACCAGCGCCACCGAGGTCGCGCTCGGCCACGGTGTCGTGCCCGCGGGCGAGTGGTTGCTCGACAACTTCCACGTCGTCGAGGCCCAGGTGCGCGAGGTGCGCGACGCGCTGCCGCCCGGCTTCTACCGTCAGCTGCCGAAGCTCGCCGAGGGTCCGTTCGCGGGGTACCCGCGGGTGCTCGGGCTGGCCTGGGCCTACGTCGCCCACACCGACAGCGACGTCGCGCCGGAGCTGCTCGGCCGCTTCATCACCGCGTACCAACGGGTGCAGCCCCTCACGATCGGCGAACTGTGGGCGATCGCGATCACGCTTCGGTTCGTCCTGATCGAGAACCTGCGGCGGCTCGCGGACGAGATCGCCGACGACCGCGCCGCCTACGCGGCGGCCGACGCGCTGGCCGATCGCATCAAGACGGCGGGCTCGAGCCGTTCGTGGCGCGATTCCGACCTGGAGGCCGACGCCGACGTCGCCTGGCGCACCGCCTTCGCCGCCCAACTCGCCAAGCGGCTGCGCGACCAGGACCCGACGACCACGCCCGCCCTCGGCTGGCTCGAGGAGCGCCTCGGGCGCCAGGGCACCTCGATCGAGGGCGTCCTCGCGTTCACCCAGCAGCGCCTGGGCGCGGCGAACGTGACGATGCGCAACATCGTGACGAGCATGCGCCTCATCTCCGACATCGACTGGGCCGAGCTGTTCGAGCAGGTCAGCCTCGTCGACGAGCTTCTGCGCGCGCGAAGCTCCTTCGCGGCGATGGACTTCGCGACGCGCGACACCTACCGCAGCGCGATCGAGGAGCTGGCGCGCGGATCGGACGCCACCGAGCTCGAGGTCGCGGATCGGGTCCTCACGGCGGCGCGCGACGCGGCCGCGGCCGACCCCGAGCAGGCCCGGCGCGTCGGCGATCCCGGCCACTTCCTCATCGGCGACGGCCGGCGCGCCTTCGAGCGCGCGCTCGGTGCCCGCGCGTCGGTGCGGACGCGGGTCCGGCGCGCCGCAACCCGGCTCGGCCTGCCCGGTTACGTCGGCGCGATCGGGCTTGCGACGGCGCTGCTCGTGGCCCTCGTCGTGGTCTCGCTGGCGGGCACGGGCGTGGGCGCCGTGTGGCTGGCGTGGATCGCGGTGGCGATGGTGCTGCCGATGAGCGAGGTCGCGACGGCGCTGGTCAACCGCTTGGTCACGCGCCTCTTGGGCACGTCGGCGTTGCCGGGCCTCGACCTGGACACGGGGGTGCCAAGCGATTGGCGCACGCTGGTGGTCGTGCCGACGATCCTGTCGAGCGAAGCCGACCTGGCCGAGCAGATCGAGCGGCTCGAGGTCCACCATCTGGGCGGCACCGACGGCGACCTCACCTTCGCCCTGCTGGCCGACGGCGTCGATGCCGATGCCGAGGAGCTTCCGGGCGACGAGGCGTTGCTCGCCGCCGCCGTCGCCGCGTTCGAAGGCTTGAACCGCCGCCACCCGCCGGGCCCGGCAGGCCCCCGCTTCCTGTTGCTGCATCGGCGCCGCGTGTACGACGCCGGCCAGGGCGTCTGGATGGGCTGGGAACGCAAACGCGGGAAACTCCGGGAGCTCAACCGACTGCTGCGCGGCGCGACCGACACCACCTTCCGGGCCCTGGGCGGGCGCGCGCCGTGGGTGCCGGAAGGCGTGCGCTTCGTCCTCACGCTCGATGCCGACACCCGCTTGCCGCGCGGCGCCGCGCAGAAGCTCGTCGGCAAACTGGCGCATCCGCTCAACCGCCCCGTGCTCGACGCGACCGGCAGGCGCGTGGTGCGCGGCTACGGCGTGCTCCAGCCGCGGGTGACGTCGCCGTTCCCCGACCGCGGGGAGGATTCGGTCTTCCGGCAGGTGTTCGGAGCGCCCAGCGGCATCGACCCCTACGCATCCGCCGTCTCGGACGTCTATCAGGACCTGTTCGGGGAGGGCTCGTTCACCGGGAAGGGCATCTACGACGTCGAAGCGTTCGAGGCGGCGCTCGCCGGTCGCATCCCGGACGCGACGATGCTCAGCCACGACCTGTTCGAGGGCGTCTTCGCCCGCGCCGGACTCGCGACCGACGTCGAGGTGGTCGAGGCGTCGCCGTCGCGCTACGACGTCGCCGTGAAGCGCCAGCACCGCTGGACGCGCGGCGACTGGCAGCTGCTGCCGTGGCTGTTCGGGCGCCGCTCCGGGCCCCTCGCCGTGCCGCTGCTCGGGCGCTGGAAGATGCTGGACAACCTGCGCCGCTCGTTGCTCGCGCCCGCGGCGCTGGTGGCGCTGGTGTCGTCGTGGTTCCTCGGCCCGATCGGCAGCATCGTCGGCGTCGCCTTCGTGCTCGGCGCGCTGATCGTGCCCGCGTTCCTGCCGGCCTTCTACGCCGTGGTGCCGCGGCGCAGCGGGGTGTTGCTCCGAAACCACCTCGCCACGCTGCGCGCGGACGTCCAGCGCTCGGCGGCGCAGGCGCTCCTGGCGATCGCGTTCCTGCCCGACACGGCCTGGTGGATGATCGACGCGGTGGTCCGGACGCTGGTGCGGGTCTTCCGCACGCGCCGCCACCTGCTCGAGTGGACGACCGCGGCGCAGCAGGCGAGCGGTCCGCGCTTGGGCGTCGCCGGCGTCTATCGGTCCATGGCGGGCGGCACGCTCGTCGCGCTCGGTGCGGCGGCGCTCGCGCTCGCCCTGGCGCCGGCCCCTGCATGGCTCGTCGTCCCGTTCGTGGTGGTGTGGGCCGTCGCGCCCGCGGTCGCCCGTTGGATCAGCCGGCCGCCGACGGTGGCGCGGCGGCGCGCGCTGCCGGCCGCCGACGCGCGCGAGCTGCGCCTGGTCGCGCGTCGCACCTGGCGCTTCTTCGAGACGTTCGTGACGGCCGAGGAGCGCCATCTGCCGCCCGACAACTTCCAGGAGGACCCGAACCCGGTCGTGGCGCGGCGCACCTCGCCGACGAACGTCGGCCTCTACCTGCTCTCGGCCGTGGCGGCCCGCGATTTCGGCTGGGCGGGCACCGCGCAGACCGTCGCGAGGCTCGAGGCGACCTTGGCGTCGGTGGCGGCGCTGGACCACTTCCGCGGGCACCTGTTCAACTGGTACGCGACCGAGGACGGGCGCGTGCTCGAGCCCGGCTACGTCTCGTCGGTCGACAGCGGGAACCTGGCCGGTCACCTCCTGGTCCTCGCGAACGCCTGCGAGGGGTGGGTGCACGCACCGCGCGCGCCCGAAGCCCGGAGGGGCATGCTCGACGCGCTGGACCTCGCCCGCGAGGCGCTCGGGCGGGCTTCGCTGGGCGCCACCGGAGCCGGCGTCGCGGATGCATTGGACGCGCTCGAGGCCGGACTGCGGGCACCGGACGCGGCGTGGGCGACGCTCGGGTCGCTCGTGGACGCGGTCGTCGGCCATGCCGCCGGCCTGCCGACGGCCGAGGACGACCTGGCGGACCTGGCGTACTGGGTGGGCGCGCTCCAGCGCGCCGGCTCCGGACACGACGACGACGCGCAGCTCGACGACGCCGGCACGAGCGCGCTGAACGCTCGCTTGCGCGCCGTGGCGACCACCGCGCGGTCGATGGCGCTGGCGATGGACTTCTCGTTCCTGATCGACCCGGAGCGCGGGTTGCTGTCGATCGGCTTCTCGCTCGACGAGAACGGGCTCGACCGCAGTTGCTACGACCTGCTGGCCTCGGAGGCGCGGCTCGCGAGCCTCTTCGCGATCGCGAAGGGCGACGTCGAGACCCGCCACTGGTTCCGGCTCGGGCGCGGCGCGGCGCCTGCCGGAAGCGGGTCGGTGCTGCTGTCGTGGTCGGGCTCGATGTTCGAGTACCTGATGCCCTTCCTGGTGATGGACGCGCCGGTGGGCAGCTTGCTGCAGCAGTCGCAGCGGCACGCGGTGCGGCGCCACCAGGCGTACGGGGCGCGGCTGGACGTCCCCTGGGGCGTCTCGGAATCGGCGTACGCCGCGCGCGACCACGAGTTCACGTACCAGTACGCGAACTTCGGGGTCCCGGATCTGGGGCTCAAGCGCGGCCTGTCCGAGAGCGTCGTGGTCGCCCCGTACGCGACCGGGCTGGCCACGATGGTCGATCCGCAGCGCGCCCTCCAGAACTTCGCGCGGCTGCGCGAGCTCGGAGCGCTGGGTCGGTACGGCTACTACGAGGCGCTGGACTACACCCCCAGCCGCGTGCCGGCGGGCGCCCCCTTCACGCTGGTGCGGTCCTACATGGCCCACCACCAGGGGATGACCGTCGTCGCCGTCGCGAACGCGCTCGATCATGGGCGGATGCGCGCTCGGTTCCACCGCGAGCCGATGGTCCAGGCCGCCGAGCTGTTGCTGCAGGAGCGGGTGCCCCACGACGTCGTGGCGGTCACCCCGCGCGCCGACGAGGTCGCGGAGTCGCCGTCCGAACTGCGCGCCGTCACGTCGACCGTGCGCCGGCTGCACCCGGTCCCCACCGACGCGCCCGTCACGCACCTGCTCTCCAACGGTCGCTACGCGGTCATGCTGACCGCGACGGGCGCCGGCTACAGCCGCTGGCACGACCTGGCCGTGACGCGCTGGCGCGCCGACGCGACGCGCGACGAGTGCGGCTCGTTCGTGTTCCTGCGCGACGCGCAGAGCGGCGACGTGTGGTCGGCGGGGATCGAACCGATCGGCCGTGGCGGCGCGGACGACGTCGTGGAGTTCGGCGAGGACCACGCCGAGTTCATCCGCCGCGACGGCTCCCTGACCACGACGACCGACGTCCTGATCTCGGGGGAGGAGGACGCCGAGGTGCGGCGCGTGTCGCTCACCAACGCGGGGCGGCGCGAGCGGCTGATCGACGTGACCTCGTACGCCGAGCTGGTGTTGACGTCGGCGGCCGTCGACGCGGCGCATCCGGCGTTCGCGAAGCTGTTCGTCCAGACCGAGTACCTCCCCGAGTCCGACGCCCTGATCGCGACCCGCCGCCGGCGTTCGCCGGAGGAGGCCGAGGTGTGGGCGGCGCACCTGGCCGTGGTCGAGGGCGAGACCGTGGGGCCGACGCAGTTCGAGACCGACCGGGCGCACTTCCTCGGGCGCAGTCGGTCGATCGGCGAGGCGGCCGCGATCGTCGACGCGCGGGTCCTCTCGAACACGGTCGGCACGGTGCTCGACCCGGTCTTCGCGCTGCGCCGCCGCGTGCGGGTGCCGCCGGGCGAGGTCGTCCGCATCGCCTTCTGGACGGTGGTAGCTGGGTCGCGCAGCGCCCTGATGGACGCGATCGACAAGCATCGCGACCGCAGCGCGTATGAGCGCGCCAAGACGCTCGCCTGGACCCAAGCTCAGGTGCAGATGCGCTTCCTGGACGTCACCACCGAGGAGGCGGCCGAGTTCCAGCAGCTGGCCACGCCGCTGCTGATCGCCGACGCCCGCTTCCGGGCGCCCGGCGGCGCGATCCATGCGGGGGCGGGACCGCAGTCGGGCCTGTGGCCGCACGCGATCTCGGGCGACCTCCCCATCGTGCTGCTCCGCATCGACGACGTCGCCGACCTCGATCAGGTCCGCCAACTGCTGCGCGCCCACGAGTACTGGCGCCTCAAGCGCTTGGCCGTCGACCTCGTGATCGTCAACGAGCACGCGGCGTCGTACCTGCAGGACCTCCAGGTCGCGCTCGAGACCGCGGTGCGCTCGAGCCAGTCGCGGCCGCGCTTCGGCGACGTGCCGGCGCAGGGATCGGTCTACGTGCTGCGCGCCGACCTGATGACGCCCGAGGCGCGGGCGCTGATCCGATCGGTCGCGCGCGTCGCCCTCATCGCCCAGCGCGGTCCGATCGCCCGTCAGCTCGCCCGCGTGCCGGCCGCGGCGGTGGCCGCGCCGGTGCGGCGTCGGCGTCCGCGCACGCCGACCCCCGCCGCGTCCGCTCCGGCCCCGCGCGGGCTCGAGTTCTTCAACGGCCTCGGAGGGTTCGATGCCGACGGCCGCGCCTACATGACCGTCCTCGAGGGCGGTCGCACGACCCCGATGCCGTGGATCGACGTGATCGCCAACCCCGGCTTCGGCTTCCAGGTGTCCACCGAGGGGAGCGGCTACACGTGGGCGGTGAACAGCCGCGACCACCAGTTGACCCCGTGGTCGAACGACCCGGTCGTCGACCCCGCCGGCGAAGCGCTGTACGTGCGCGACGAGGTGTCGGGCGACGTCTGGAGCCCGACCGCGCAGCCCATCCGCCACGGCGGCCGCTACGAAGCGCGCTTCGGCTTCGGCAGCGTGCGCTTCGCCCACGAGGCCAACGGCATCGCCCTGGAGCTGCTCCAGTACGTGCCGCTCGAGGACCCGATCAAGATCTCGCGGCTGACGCTGCACAACCGCTCCGCGGTGCCGCGGCGGCTGTCGGTCACCACCTACGCCGAGTGGGTGCTCGGCACCTCGCGCAGCGATTCGGCGCCGCACCTGATCACCGAGGTCGACGCCGCGACGGGCGCGCTCTTGGTCCGCAACCCGTGGAGCACCGCCTACGCGGGGCGGGTGGCCTTCGCCGACATCGGGGAGCGCCCGAGCCAGTGGACCGGGGACCGCACGGAGTTCCTCGGTCGCGGCGGGCGGCCCTCGGCGCCGGCGGGCCTCCGGCGCACCACGCCGCTGTCGGGGCGGACCGGAGCGGGCCTCGACCCGTGCACGGCGCTGCTGCGCGTGGTGGAGATCCCGCCCGGCGGCTCCGTCGAGGTGGTGGCCACCCTCGGCGAGTGCGCGACCGCCGAGGAGGCGTCGACGCTGGTCGCGCGGTACCGCACGGCGGACCTCGACGCGGTCCTGGCGGCGGTCGAAGAGCACTGGACGACGATCCTGGGCGCCGTCTCCGTGCGCACGCCCGACCGGGCGATGGACCTGATGCTCAACGGCTGGCTCCTGTACCAGTCGATCGCCTGCCGCATCACGGCGCGCTCGGCCTTCTACCAGGCGAGCGGTGCGTACGGCTTCCGCGATCAGCTGCAGGACGGCATGGCGCTCTCGTTCACGCTGCCCGAGACCACCCGGAGCCACCTGCTGCGGGCGGCGTCGCGCCAGTTCGTCGAGGGCGACGTCCAGCACTGGTGGCTGCCGCCGGAAGGGCGCGGGGTGCGCACGCGCATCTCGGACGACCGGGTGTGGCTCGCGTACGCGACCGCGACGTACCTCGCGACCAGCGGCGACGCCGCCGTGCTCGACGAGGTGGTGCCGTTCATCGAGGGCCCGGAGCTGCGCGAAGGCGAGCACGACGACTTCTTCGAGCCGATGCCGTCCGGTGAATCGGGCACGCTGTTCGAGCACTGCGCGCGTGGCCTCGACCAGGCGCTCGAGCTCACCGGCGCCCTCGGGCTCCCGCTCATGGGTACCGGCGATTGGAACGACGGCATGAACCGGGTGGGGGAGGGTGGCCAGGGCGAGAGCGTCTGGCTGGGGTGGTTGCTGGTCGACACCATCGCGCGGTTCGCCCCCTGGGCCGACGCGCGCGACCCGGAGCGCGCGGCCCGGTGGCGCGCGCACGCGACCTCCGTGCGGGAAGCGCTCGAGCGCGAGGCGTGGGACGGCGCCTGGTACCGCCGGGCGACCTTCGACGACGGGACCTGGCTGGGCACCGCCAGCGGCGAGGCGTGTCGGATCGACTCGATCGCGCAGTCGTGGGCCGTGCTCTCGGGCGCCGCCGATCCCGAGCGCGCACGCACCGCCATGGCGTCGGTCCAGGAGCACCTGGTGCGCCCCGACGACGGCCTGGCGCTGCTGTTCACGCCACCCTTCGACGACGGGCCGCTCGACCCCGGCTACATCAAGGGCTACCCCCCCGGCCTGCGCGAGAACGGTGGGCAGTACAGCCACGCCGCCATGTGGGCGATCTTGGCGCACGCGCGGCTGGGCCAGGGCGACGAGGCGGCGGCGCTGTTCGACCTGATCAACCCCGTCCGGCACGCCCTCGACGCCGAAGGCGTCGAACGGTATCAGGTCGAGCCGTTCGTGGTGGCGGCCGACGTCTACTCGGTGGCGCCCCATGTAGGACGCGGCGGCTGGACCTGGTACACGGGCTCGGCAGGGTGGATGTACCGCGCCGGGGTCGAGGGCATCCTGGGTCTACGGCGCGCGGGCGACCAGCTGATCGTCGACCCGTGCATCCCCGCCGCCTGGCCCGGCTTCGAGGCGACCGTGGCGATCGGGACGACGCGGTACGCCATCGTCGTCCACAACGTCGCCGATCGCGCGACCTGGGACGCGGAACTCGACGGCGAGCCGCATCGACCCACCGATGGCGTGGTGCGCGTGCCGATCGATGGTGGGCGGCATCGGCTGGTGCTGGCGGCTCGCACGGGGACATCGGGCACGCCGCTCGGACCAGATCGACGGTAATCTAGCGAAATGGACGCACAACCCCCGACCCCGCCGATCGCAAGGCGAACGAACAGCGCCGTACGACCTTCATGACGGTCCAAGGCATCCCCGAGGGTTCTCCTCACGCCTTCGAGCGGGTACCGACCGGCATCCCCGGGCTCGATGAGATCCTGTTGGGCGGGTTGCCCGAGAACGGCGTCTACCTGATCAAAGGGGGAACGGGGACCGGGAAGACCACGCTGGGGCTGCAGTTCCTGCTCGAAGGGGCCAGGCAGGGCGAGACGTGCCTGTTCGTGAGCTTGTCCCAATCGACCCGGATGATCGAGCGGATCGCGGCGTCCCACGGCTGGACCCTCGACGACATCCACGTCCACGCGATCACGCCCAACGAGATCCTGCGCCAACAGCGCGGGAAGCAGGACGTGTTCGTGACCGACGAGATCGAGCTGGTCGACGTGGCCGGCCGCATCAGCGGCGTGGTCGAGAAGGTGCAGCCGAGCCGGCTGGTGTTCGACACGCTCAGCTTCATCGAGATGCTCGCGACCGCCCCCGGGCGCTTCGAGCAGGAGCTGGCGGCGCTGGTCGAGCTGCTCGGCAGCCTCGAGGTCACGTCGCTCTTCGTCCTCAACGAGGGCGGCACGGGGACCACCGATCTGATCACCGACGGCGCCATCGAGCTCGAGCACCTCGAGGAGGACTTCGCCGGCTTGCGCTACCGGCTCCGGGTCCAGAAGATCCGCGGCAGCGCGTTCTACGGCGGCCACCACGACTTCGAGATCGTTCGCGGAGGCTTGGTCGTGTACCCGCGCCTCACGCTCGCGCACCGCGGGCACTTCGCCGAGGAGCACGAGCACCGCCCGCGAACGAGCTACGCCAGCGACATCGAGTCCCTCGACGAGCTGGTCGGTGGGGGCCTGACCGCCGGGACGTCGTGCCTGATCCGCGGACCGTCCGGTGTGGGCAAGTCGAGCCTGGTGACGCGTTACGCGTACGCCGCGGCCGAACGAGGGCAGCGCACGGCCTACTTCCTGTTCGAGGAGGTGCGCGACACCTTCATGCGGCGCTCGGCGGCGCTCGGGATGCCGCTGGCGCCCCACGTCGAGGCGGACCGCGTGCGGGTGATCCAGATGGGCGGCACCAGCGTGCTGCCCGGCGAGCTCGCGACCCAGATCCGCTCGGCGGGCCAATGGGGCGCCCACCTGATGGTCATCGACTCACTGTCGGGCTACTACCAGGCGCTTCCCGACGAGCGCTTGCTGCTCTCCGAGATCCGCGACGTGATCCGCTTCTTGAGCGAGCGCGGCGTCTTGACGCTCATCACCGTCGCGCAGCGTGCCGACCCGGTGGGCACCGAGTCGGTTCCGCTCGAAGCGCTCAACATCAGCGAGAGCGTCGACGTGACGGTGAACCTGCAGTACCTCGAGGCAGGCGACGTGCTGATCAAGGGCATGTCGGTCATCAAGCGGCGCGACGGCGACCACGAGAAGGGCATGCGCGAGCTGGTGATCGACCGTTCCGGGTTGCACGTCGGCCAGATGCTGCCGAGCTTCGGCGGCATGACCCACGACGGCGTCCCGACCGTGGCGATCGGCGACCCGATGGCATCATCACCCGACTCCGATGGCCCTCCACGGACCTGAGGGCCATGCCCTGGTGTTCGCGCCCGGCGTCGACAACGCCGGGACGATCGCGCGCCGTCTGCGCGAGGGGGGCGTCCAGTGCCTGGTGTGCGCCGACCTCGAAGGCTTCGAGACGGTCCTGGCCGACCAGAGCGAGCGACTGGGCGCGGTCGTGGTCACCTCGCTCGGCGTCCGCCGCGGCGCCGGCGCGGTCATCGCCCGGTTCAAGCAGGCGGAGCCGGCGTGGTCGGCGCTCCCCGTCGTGCTGCTGGCGCCGCCCGGCGCCGCGGTCGTGCCGCCCTGGGGGCACACGACGCTGGTGACGCAGCCGACCACGACCCGGCAGCTGGTCGACATCGTCACCCGCGCCATCGAGGCGCGGAGCCACCAGCATCTCCTCGCCAACCGCAGCCAGGAGCTGCAGCGCGCCGCGTTCCTGGACGCCCTGACCGGGCTCCCCAACCGCTCCGCGCTCTACGAGAAGATCCACGACCTCCAACGGGATCGGCGGGGGCCGGCCGGCACGGTCGCCGCGGTCGCCGCGCTCTTCGTCGACCTCGACGGCTTCAAGGCCATCAACGACACCCACGGCCATCTGGTCGGCGACGAGGTGTTGCGGCAGGTGGCCGGCCACCTAGTCGCGGCCGTGCGCAGCACCGATTACGTCGGCCGCTGGGGGGGCGACGAGTTCATGATCCTGCTGGTCGGCTCCGACGACCTCGAGCGCGTCGCCGAGACCGTCCGGCGGCTCGGGCAGGGCGTCGAGCTGAGCCTTCAGTCGACGTCGAGTCAGGTGCGCATCGCGTTCAGCGTCGGCCTGATCGACGACATCGCGCCCGAAGCCACCCCCGACGAGGTCCTCAGCCTGGCCGACGACCGGATGTACGAGCACAAGCGGCGGCGGCGGAAGAGCGACCCTGGGTGACCGGCGGGCGAGCGACGCTCAGCCGGTCGTCGCGCCGTCGATCGTCGCCCAAGCTTCCGCGAACCCCGCGCACGCCTCGTCGACCAGCGGCTGGGTGAAGAAGGCCTCGACGTCGCGCGCCCAGACGAAGCCGGCGCGGACGCCGGCGCGCGCGTAGGCAGGCACGTCGGTGGGGTCGTAGAGGCCGACGCAGAGCTCGAGGTCGTAGCCCTGCGCGTCGACCATCGCCTGCATCCGGAGCACCTCGTCGTACTTCGACGCGACCCCGGCGCGCTGCAGCATCCCGCCGTAGGGGGCCACCATCACCGCACCGGCGGCGGCCGCGTACGCGAGCCAGGTCGCCGTGGGGACGACGGTCGCCATCGGCCGCGCCCCCTGATCGGCGAGCGCGCGCAGCACCCCGAGGCCGGCGCGCGTCGCGGGCACCTTGATGCCGATGCGCGCGGCGTCGATGGCCAGCATCGAGTCGGCCTCTGCGAGCATCGCGTCGAACGATCCATCGCGAAGTTGGTACCAGGCTCGTTCCGCGAGCCCGACGAGCTCGGTGAAGAGCGGTTTGGGCGCGCGCCCCTCCGCAGCGACGACGGCTGGGTTGGTGATGACGCCGCGCCACACGCCGAGCTCCATGTGGCGGGCGACGTCGCGCGGGTTCGCGCTGGCGAGCCAGAAGTTCATGGGGACGTGCTCCTCTCGCGGCCGTACAGGGCGGCGCCGATGCTCCCCGAGTGGCGGCCGAGGGTGGCCGCGACCACGGGCACCCCCACCCCGTCCGGCCGCCACTCGACCGAGTCGAGTTCGACGGCGAGCGGTTCGAACAGCAGCCTACCGGCCGCGGCGAGCCCACCTCCGACGACGACGCGCTCGCAGTCGAAGGCGTGGACGATCGACGCGATCCCTACGGCGAGCGCGCGCACCATGGCGCTCCAGTCGGCCAGGGCGTCGGTCTCGCCGCGCCGCACGGCGGCGAGCAGCTCGGCGTTCCCGGCGTAGCGCCCGTCGGTGCGCGCCGCGGCGTACGCGTCGCCGACGAACCACTCGAGCGAACCGGGATTGGGGAAGACGCTGGGCGCGCCGTAGGGATCGAGGCTGAGGTGGCCGAGCTGCCCGGCGCGTTGCCGGCGGCCCTCGAACAGCTGTCCGCCGATCATCACGCCGCCGCCCACGCCGGTGCCGAGCGTGAGCATCGCCACGTCGTCGGCGCCGCGCCCCGCGCCCAACCGGACCTCACCGAGGACCGCCGCGTGCCCGTCGTTGAGCACCAGGGGTGGGCGTGCGGGCACCGATCCGTGGCGCTGGAGCGCTTCGCCCCAGTCGACGCCTTCGAGGCCGGACAGCTTGCCGGGCAGGGCGACGATCCGGCGATGGGCGGCGTCGACCACGCCGGCCGTGGCGATCCCGACGGTCGCGGTCGGCCCCGCGGCGCGCACCGCGTCGGCGAGGACGCCCAAGCGCGCCTCGAGGTTGCCGGCGGGGTCGTCGACGAGGTCGGGCAGCTCGTGCACGTCGGCGCGCAGGATCGTGAGGTCGCCGGCGAGCAGCGACACCTTGACGCCGCTGCCGCCGATGTCGATGCCGAGGTGGGGGCCTTCGAGGTCGGGCATGCACCCCGAGGATACGATCGGCCGGTACGGTGGTCCGCACGGAGGGGGTGCGAAGAGTGGACGAGACGCGCAGACGTTGGCTGCCCGACGACGAGGAATCCGTCGCGTCGCGCGCGACGGCCGTTCGGCTGCTGCGTGGGTGGGCACCGTTCCGGGTCGAAGGTCGCCTGGGCCGGGGCGCGTACCTTGCCTCGTTGGTGGCTTGGCACGCAGCGTGCGCGATCGCATCGGGCGTGGCGTTCACCGTCGTCTTGGTGGTGGTCAGCATCGTCGGTGGGCCGGAGGCGCTGAACGCCGCCGTCCTCCCCACGCTCGTGGTGGTCGCGGCGGTCTACGTGTTCGGGCTCGTCGGGTACGCGGTCCGCCGGTTGCACGACCTGGACCGGGCCGGCGCGTGGGCCGTGCTCGGCTTCGTGCCCGTGGTCGGTCTCGTGTTCGCGGCGTACCTGCTGTTCGCGCCGGGGACCGACGGCGCCAACGCGTACGGGGACGCGCCTCCACGACCGATGGCCGTCCCCGTCGGTGGTGCGCCGACCGCCGCGACGGAGGCGCGTCTCGAGGCGGCCTACGACGCGGGTCGCCGCTTCGCCGAACGACGCCAGGGTCTCGAATGACCGGAGCCCCTCCGCGCGCGACGACCCAGGCGCCCTTGCCATTGTGCGCGCCCGATCCGGTGGAGGAGGGGTACGACCTCTACCCGCGGGCGCCGCTCGTGAGCGGCACGGTCGAGCTTGGGTGGGCGGCGGTGGCGGCGCTGGCAGGGACGTCCGCCCAGCACCTCCTCGTCGACGGCGGCAGCGGCGTCGATTGGCCCAGCACCGCTGCGGGCCTGACCGCGGCGTGCGCGGCGCTCGGTCGCCGGGTGCGCATCGTGTCGAGCGCCGATGCGTTCCTCGACGAGGACGCCTTCGAGGCCCGCATCGCGGCGAGCCTGGGGGGCGACGACCCGGTGTTCGGCCGCCGCTTCGACGGTCGGCTCGACGAGCTCGTCGACGTCGCGGCCCTGCGCGCCCGAGCGGCGCCGACGGCGGACGACGACCTCGTGGTCGTGCTCGGCGTGGGCGCGGCAATGGCCGACCCCGGCGCCCCGCTGGCGTACCTCGAGGTGCCGCGGAACGAACAGCAGTACCGCGCCCGCGCGGGCGCGCTCGTGCACGTCGGTGCGTCGGCGGCGGCCACGAACGCGGCGGCGGCGTACAAACGGCTCTACTTCGTCGAGTGGCCGCTGCTCGAGGACCATCAGGCCGACGTGTGGCCGCGCATCGACCGCGTCGTGGACGTGCAGCGCGCCGAACCGGTGAGCGTCGCCGGCGCCGACCTGCGCGCCAGCCTCGACGCGGTGGCGCACGCGCCGTTCCGCGCCCGCCCCTGGTTCGAGCCCGGCGTGTGGGGCGGGCAGTGGCTCAAGGAGCGCATCCCGGTGCTGCCGCGTGCGGCGCCCAACTACGCGTGGTCGTTCGAGCTGATCACGCCCGAGAACGGCCTCGTGTTCGAGGGGAGCGGTCTGCTGTTCGAGACCCGCTTCGGCTCGCTGATGCTGCAGGCGGCGGACCGCGTTTTGGGGCGATCCGCGGCGACGTTCGGGCGCGCCTTCCCGATCCGCTTCGACTACCTCGACACGGTGGGCGGCGGGCCGCTCTCGGTGCAGTGCCACCCGCGACCGGACGCGATGCGCGCGGCGTTCGGCGAAGCGCTCGCGCAGGACGAGACGTACTACATCGTCGCCGCCGAGCCGGGCGCGACGGTCTACTTGGGGTTCGAAGCGGGGGTGACGCGCGACGCCTGGGCGGCGGCGCTGCGCCGCAGCGAGGCCGCGGGAACCCCGATCGACGTCGCCCACTACGTGCGCGAGCGCCCGTCGCGGCCCGGCGACCTGTTCCTGATCCCGACCGGCACCGTCCACGCGTCGGGGGCCGGCAACCTGGTCCTCGAGATCAGCGCCACGCCCTACCTGTTCACGCTCAAGATGTACGACTGGTTGCGCGGCGGCGGGGACGGCCCGCCCCGGCCGCTGAACGTCGAGCGCGGGCTCGCGAACCTCGTGTTCGAGCGCCAGGGGGCGCGGGTCGACCGGGAGCTGGTGGCGCGGCCCGTCGAGATCGGCGCCGGTCCCGGCTGGCGCCGCGAGCACCTCGCGACGCATCCCGAGCACCCGTACGACGTGCACCGGCTCACCGTCGACGACGCGTTCGAGCTCGCGAC
>JAABRX010000051.1 GCA_011390675.1 Trueperaceae bacterium
AGGCGCGCCTGCTCCCCTGGATGAGCGTGGGCGACAACCTGCGCTTCGTGCTCGACGTCGGCGGCGCCGAGGCCGACCGCGAGGTCGACTTCTGGCTCGAGCGCGTCGGCATCCCCGGCCGCGGCGACGATTACCCGCGCCAGCTCTCGATCGGGCAGCGCCAGCGCGTCGCGGTCGCCCGCGCGCTGATCATCCGTCCCGACGTCCTGTTCATGGACGAGCCGTTCTCGGCGCTCGACGAGCTGACCGCCGGCCGCATGCGCGAGGAACTCCTCGACCTGTGGGCCGAGATCGGCTGTACGGTCGTGTTCGTGACCCACAACCCGCTCGAGGCGACCTTCCTGGCCGACCGCATCGTGGTGATGGCGGCGGAGCCGGGCCGGATCGTCAGCGACTACCGCGTGTCCGACCTGATCCCGCGCCCCCGCGACGGCGACGATCCGCGCCTGTGGGAAGCGTCGCGGGTGGCGGTGCGGGCGCTGCGGAGCGGGGATTGACGCCGAGCGGGGGACGTTCGACCCTCCCTTCACCCTTGCTTCATGAGGTGCTGACGGACCTGGGGCTGTGTACCGAGGGACGGGTAACGTGGGACCAGCCCAAATGCCGACCGACGTAGTTTGGTGCATAGGGCCATTAGTCCCGGATCGCCCGTCGACCTGCCGCCGTCGGACCGGTCGGTCCTCAATCCCTTGCTGCCTCCAGGAGGTCCAGAGATCGTGACGTTCCGTTCGAACCTCGCCAAGCGTGTGCTCGCCGCCACCATCGCCACCATCGTGGCCGTCGCGGCGTTCGCCCAGAGCACCGAGCCGTCGCTCGCCGTCCGCACCGACCCGAACCTCGGCGACCACCTCGTCGACGGCGCCGGCATGACCCTCTACCTCTTCACCCCCGACGAGCAGGGCGCCAGCACCTGCGTCGACGCGTGCGCCGAGAACTGGCCACCGCTCGTGGCGGAGGGCGACGTCGCCGTCGCCGAAGGCCTCGACGCCGAGCTCGTCGGTAGCGTCGAGCGCGCGGACGGCAGCCGCCAAGTGACGTACGGTGGTTGGCCGCTCTACACCTTCGTCAACGACGCCGACGCCGGCGACGCCAACGGCCAGGGCATCAACGACGCCTGGTACGTGATCGGGACCGACGGAACGGCGCTCGGCATGGCGGCGGACGACGCCGCGGCCGGTGGCGAAGACGCGCTGTTCGAAGCCCTCATGGACGAGGGCGCGGGCGTGTACCAATCCATCTGCGCCACGTGCCACGGGGTGGACGGCGACGAGTCGCTCGCCAGCCACGTGGTGCTCCTCGCCGACAACGACCGCCTCGACAACCAACGACTCGTCCTCCGCCGCGTCATCCATGGCAGCGGCTACATGCCCGGCTTCGGCGCCAGCCTCTCCGACCGAGAGGTGGCTGCGGTGGCGACATACGTCCGCAACTCCTTCGGGAACGAGTTCGGCATCGTTGGAGAGGAGGCTGCGGCTGCGGATCGCTGAACCCTGCGCGTAACGGACCCACGACGACCCTCGGACCCCAAGCCCTCTCTGCACGAACCCCGCACTTCAGGAGACCGTTTGATGAACCCTTATCGACGCATCCGCGCCCTGGCGCTGGTGGCCGCTACCTCGATGGCCACCTTCGCGCTCGCCCAGACCGCCGAAGACCTGCTCAATCCGCCCCCCGGTGAATGGCCCCAGATGGGGCGCGACACCATCCAGAGCCGGTACAGCCCGCTCGACCAGATCAACACGAGCAACGTCTCGCAGCTGCAGCTCTCCTGGGCGCGCGACATGGGCTACAGCCAGAGCTTCCAGGGCGGTCCGGCGGTGTGGAACGGCGTCATGTACGTCGCGACCCAGACCGGCGTCGTGGCGCTCGACGCCACGAACGGCACCACCATGTGGGAGTACAGCTCCCCGAACCCGGGCACCGTGATCTCGGATTCCGCGCTGCGCGGCGCGCCGGTCATCTACGACGGCAAGGTCTTCATCAACACCCGCTACGGCGCGGTCGTGGCGCTCGACGTCGCCACCGGCGAAGAGGTCTGGAACACCCAGCTCACCGTCGAAGAGCGCAACGAGGGCTACACGACCAACCCGATCTGGGCCGATGGCAAGATCATCTCGGCGCCCTCGGGCGCCGACTTCGGCGGCGCGCCCGGCAAGATCCACGCGGTCGACGCCGAGGACGGCGAGCTCCTCTGGACCTTCAACATCATCCCCACCGGTCCCGACGACCCCGCCTGGGCCACCTGGACCAACCCGCCCTCGTGGGACGCCGGCATCGGTGGCGCCTCGGCGTGGAACGCCGGCGCGTACGACCCCGAGTCGGGCATCATTCTCTACGGCACCGGCCAGCCGACCCCCTGGGACCGCCTTGACCCCACCCGCCGCGCCGATCCCGACGGCAACCCGACCGCGGACCTCTACACGGTCTCGTGGGTCGCCGTCGACGCCGAGACCGGCGAACTGCGCTGGTACCGCCAGGCGCTGCCGGGCGACGAGTGGGACATGGACCAGCACACCGTCCCCACGTTCGCGACCGTCGACTGGGACGGCACCGAACGTCGCATCGCCATCATGGGCTCGACGACCGGCTACACCTACATCGTCGACGCCGACACCGGCGAGTACCTCGCGAACCACACGTCGTTCACCGACGTCACCGAGGGAGCCGAATACACGATCATCCTCGGGTACGACGAGAACGGCACGGCGATCGTGAGCGAAGAGGCGCGCGCCGCGAACCAGGCCTTCGAGGAGAGCTTCGAGTTCTTCCTCATGTGCCCCGGTCTGCGCTGGGCGCACATCGCTCCGCCGGCCTACAGCCCCGACACCGGCCTCTTCTACCGCCCCAACAACACCCTGTGCATCGACTACGGCGCGCAGATCATGCCGGACAACTGGCAGCCGGGCGAGCGGGCGTACTACTTCGAGACGGGCTCCGAAGGCCTCTGGTTCGACCGCGTCGGCGCCCTCACGGCCTTCGATCCGGTTACCGGCGATGTCGTCTGGGAGTTCGCGCACGACTACGGCTACGACGCGGGCCCGGTCGTGACCGGCGGCAACCTGGTGTTCTCGGCCTTCACCGACCGCACCATCCGCGCGTTCGACGCCACCACCGGCGACGTCCTTTGGAGCAACGTCCTGACCACCGGCTCGAACGCGAGCACCATCACGTACGCGGTCGACGGCAAGCAGTACGTCGCGACGATGGTCGGCAAGACCGGCTTCAGCGGCTACCCGCTGATCCCCGACTACAACCCGAACGTCGAGGGCCTGTTCATCCCGCCGACGGGTGGCGTGGCGGTCTTCGTCTACGCGCTGCCGAACTAGCGCGCCTCGAGGCGACCGCCTCGAGCCTGCACGACCCCGCGGACCGGGAAGCTTCGAGCTTCCCGGTCCGTGTCCGTGAGGGTCGCCCCGAAGGCAGCCCGGCACGCCGGAGTGGCGCGCGCGGGGCGGTAGAGTCGGGACATGCATCCCTTGCACTCCGCGCGTCGTCCGCGCGTGCGCCGGGCCGTCGCCGGCCTCGTGCTCGTCCTGATCCTTCCGCTGCTCGCTCCGGTGCATGCCAACGGGTACGAGCTCGCCTTCTGCGCGCCGCTGGCCGCCTGGCCGATGTCGGACCGCGAGCGACCTGGCTTCGACAACGCGATCGCCGAGATCCTCGCCGACGAGCTGGGCGCCACGGCCACCTTCACGTGGACGAACTTCGATACCGTCGGCATCCGCGACACCCTGCACGCGGGGCTCTGCGACGTCGCGATCGGCATCGGCGAAGGCGTCGCAAACGTGCTCAGCACGGTTCCGTACCTCAGCACGCCCTACGTCTTCGTCACCCGCGCCGACCGCGACCTGACGATCGACTCGCTCGATGACCCACAGCTCACGACGCTCACCATCGGCACCTACCAGGCCGGCATCCCATCCGTCGCGCTGCGCAACCGCGGCATCGAGGCCAACGTGCGCGAGTACGCCGCGCTCGTGCGACCCACCGGCCAGGACGACCACACCCCGATCCTCGACGCGGTGGTCGCCGGTGAGGTCGACGTGGGCATCGTCTACGGCCCCGTCGCCGCCGGCCGCGCGCTCGACGAAGGCGGTGTCCTCGAGCTGCGTCCCGTCACCCCGGAGCTCGACTTCGGCGCCACCATCTTGCAGCTCTCGCGCATCTGGACGATCGGCGTGCGCACGCACGACGAGGCGCTCCGCGACCGACTGAACCGCGCCCTCGCCGAACGCTGGGACGACGTCATCGCCGCAATGGACGCCTTCGGCATCCCACAGCTCCCACTCTCGCGCCCGGTCGACACCGAGGTCGACCCCGACGCGACCCGCGTCGGCGTGATCTTCCCCGCCACCACCCCCAAGTCGCTGCCCAACGGCCCGGTCGGCGACCTCGCGCGGCTCGGAGCCGCCGTCGCCGAGAACGCGGTGGCGCTGCGGGAGGACGAGGACGCGCCGTTCGTCCTGCTCGACGCGCACGCCCCCACCCTGGCGTCGGTCGAGCGCGCGGCCATGCGCCTGATCCTCGTCGAGCAGGTCGATGCGCTGGTCGGCGGCTACGACGGCGCCGAAGCCACGCTGCTCGCCCGCATCTCGGCGGAGCACGGCGTGGCCTTCTTCAACGCGGGCAGCGAGGACGACGCGCTGCGCGACGGCACGTGCTACCCGACCACGTTCCACGTGGCGCCGAGCGGTCGCATGCTCGTCGCCGGGATCGTCGCGACGACCACGGACGGCACCGCGCCACGCGTCTTCGCGGTCGCCGAGCGCGGCACCGAGACCGAACCCCTGGTCGAGGCGCTGGCCGCACAAGTCGTGGAGGCTGGCGGCGAACTCGTGGGCAGCGCCCTGGTGGACCCGGGCCAGTTCATCTTCTTCCCGGTGTTCGACGCCATCCGCGCCTCCGGAGCCGACACGCTCGTGCTCCTCATGGGGCCCGACGCTCAGGAACTCCTGATGGGTCAGGCTGCGAGCCTCGACCTCGACGTGACCGTCGCCGGCCTGAGCACCGTCCGTGGACAGTCGCGCCCCTACGTCCAACGCTACCTGCAGGTGGCCCCGGACGCCGGGGCGGCGCCGCGCGTAGTCGTATGGGACCCCTCCGTCGCGGCGACCATCAACGAGGCCTTCGCCGCCCGGACCGGCGAGCCTATGGAGCCCGCCGCCTGGACGACGTACGCCGGGATCGTCAGCGCCTTCGCGGCCGCTGAGGCCGGCGTGCTCCACGACACCGCCGGGATGCGCGCGTACCTGACCGACGCGGCCACCGCGATCGACGTGGGGAAGGACGCCCCCGTGCGCTACCGCGCCTCCGATGGCCAGCTGCTTCAGGAGCTGTACGTGATGGAGCCGGTCCCCGGCGCCACGTGGGGGCGCACCGCAGCCGCCCGCACCGCGATCGCGAACGTGACCGACGTCGTGGCCATCGCAGCGACCGCCGCCGCGCGCGGCGGCGCGGTCGAGGGGTGCGGCGCGCCATGAGCGGCTGGCGACGGGTCGCCGCGATCGCGGCGACCCTCGCCCTCGGCGCTGCGCTCGCGCAGCTCGACCCTGCGGCGCTGCTCGAACCGCCCCCCGAAGCGTGGCCGCAGCACGGCCGCGACCCGAGCGCCACGCGCTTCAGCCCCCTCGACCAGATCGACCGCTCGAACGTCGGCCGCCTGCAGGTGGCCTGGGCGGTCGATCTGGGCTTCTCGGGCCGCGTCCAGGGTGCCCCGGCGGTCTGGGGAGACGCGCTGTTCGTGTCGACGCGGGACGGGATCGCCGCCTTCGACGCGGCCAGCGGTGCACCACGCTGGACGTACGCCGAGGACGAGGGGTCGCGCACGAGCAGCGGGCTCCCACGCCAAGCGCCGCGCGGCAGCCCGGTCGTCGTCCCCGACGCGGCGGGTGGCGCCGCCGTCGTGGTCTCGCTGCCGAGCGAGCCAGTCGTCGTGGCGCTCGACGCGGCAACCGGTGCGGTCCGTTGGCGGAGCGCGGTGGGCAACCCCGACTTCGCGGAAGCGCTGCGCACCAACCCGATCCTCGCCGGCGACGTGCTCGTCGTCGGCCCCACCGGCGCCGACCTGAGCCCGGTGCCGGGTCGCCTCGTCGCGCTCCACCTGGCCGACGGGCGACCCGCCTGGAGCTTCGACCTCGTGCCGGTGCGCGAGGACGACCCGGCCCGGTCGACCTGGTCGCCGACGCCACCGGGACGCATGTTCGGCGTGGGCGGGGGCTCCGGCTGGAACGCCGGCGCCTACGACGCCGCGACGGACACGCTGATCTACGGCACCGGCCAGCCGGTACCGTCCGACCGACTCGACCCGCGCCGCGACGACGGCGACGGCCCGGTCAGCCGCGATCTCTACACGGCCAGCTTCGTCGCGCTCGATGCCACCACGGGGGCGCTGCGCTGGTTCCACCAGGTCGTCCCGGGCGACGAGTGGGCCTACGACCAGCACACCGTCCCGATCGTCGCCGAGCTCGCGCTCGAGGGCGGATCGCGCCGGGTCGCGGTGTTGGCCACCACCACCGGCTTCGTCGTGCTCATCGACGTCGGGACGGGCGCCTTCGTCACCTCCCATGCCATGGTCGATGGCGCCACCGTCCACCTCGGCTACACGCCGGACGGCACCCCGATCATCGACGAGGCGATGCGGCGCTCGAGCGCCGACCAGGTGCTGCAGGTGTGCCCCGGCAGCCGCTGGGCCAACGTTGCCCCAGGCGCCTTCAGCCCGCGCACCGGCCTGCTCTACCGGGCCAACGACCTCGCCTGCGTCCAGCAGGGCGCGGGGACCACCCCCGACGATTGGCAACCGGGCGCACGGCCGACCTGGCTGCTGGCCGAGGCGCGAGGCGTGGACGACCACTACGAACGCTGGGGCGCGTTGACCGCGATCGACCCGGCGAGCGGGGCGGTCGCCTGGAGCTTCGATCTTCCCTACCCGCACGACGCCGGGGCGCTGGTGACGGCGGGCGACCTCGTGTTCTCCGCCTTCGCCGACCGCCTCTTCCGCGCCTTCGACGCCCACACCGGCGAGTTGCTGTGGGCCCAAGCGCTCACCGCCCACGCCGACTCGGCGCCCATCACCTACGCCGTCGATGGCGTGCAGTACGTCGCGGTCATGGCCGGTCGCGACACCGGCGCGCCGAGCCTGCCGGCGGCCGGCCTCCCGCCGACCCTCACCGGACCGGCCACGCTGTTCGTCTTCGCGCTATCGGACGCGCCGTAGCCGTCCGAACCACGCGGCCCACGCGCCGTAGCGAACGATCAAGCCGGTCAGGAAGGCGATGAGGCCGATCAACAACCACACCTCGGTGCGCGCCGCCCAGCGCCAGGCCGCCGCGACCGGGGCGAGCTCGATCGCACCGGCGCCGCGCACGTCGCCACCGGTCGCGAACGCCAAGCGATCGAGCCCGATCGCGTCGGACCGCAGAGCCGGGACGGGCGGCGGCGGCCACGCCACCGTGCGGGTGAGCGGGGCGTCCAGCCCCAGCTGCGGCGCCGGGGCGACGCGGACCGTGAGGACCCCGCGCGCGCTCGGGTCGATCTCGAACCGCGCCAGCCAGCGACCGTCGGCCGTCCGCACCAGGGGTCGCGCGGCGAGCCTGGCGCCGTCCTCGGCGAAGACGTCCACGACGCGGACCGGTAGCTCGCTGGCGGCGACGTCGCTCGGGTGGACGAGCTCGACGTCGAGCAGCCCCGCCTCACCGGCGACCTGCAGCGACCACGCGTCGCGCACCGCGCGCTCGGCCGTCCACCTCAGCGTCTGGCTCCACAGCCGGGCGTACTCGGGCGCCGCCGTCCAGGCCTGCGCCCACGGGCCGTCGGCCTCCGAGGCGAAGGCGACCACGCGACCGAGCCCGTAGCGCCACGACGCCAGGAGCGGGTCGTCCTCACCGCGCTCGACCAGGTGCACGTCGGCCTCGTCCTTCGCCGTCGTCCGGACGTAGCCCTGGAGCAACGGCGGCGGTCCGCTCACGACGCCCTCGAGGAAGGCGGGTACGCTGCCCGCCACCCAGTCCCCCCTCGTGGGGCCGAGCTCGATCGGCGTCGCCGAGAGCATGAGGGCCTCCTGGGCGAGCAGGCTCGGGAGCGCACGGAAGTCGAGCGCGAAGTGCAGCGCGCCACCGCTCAGGCCGGCCAACGTCGTGAGCTGGCGGCGATCGGCTGCGTCGCCCACGCCGACGAAGCTCGTCGCGATGCCCAGATCGCGGAGCTGCCCGAGCACGGTCGCGAAATCGCCCTCCTGCGACAAGCCGTCGGTCATCACCACGACGTGGCGGGTGGCGGCGTCGGTGCCTTGCATGAGCTCGAAGGCCGCCACCAGGCCCGGATAGATCGCGGTGCCGCCCGCGGCGCGCACCGACGTCAGCGCCGCTTCGAACGCCGGGACCTCGGTGACCGGACGCAGCGGCAGCAGGACCTGCGCCTCGGTGTCGAAGACGATCAGCGCCGCCTCGCTCTGCTCGCCAAGCAGGTCGAGCGCCTCGAGCGTCGCGACCTTGGCGACGTCCATGCGGCTCGAGGGACCGACGCCGGCGTTCATGCTCCCCGATCGATCGAGGACGAAGGCCATCGAGACCTCCGGTGCGTCCTCGGTGATCTGCGCCGACAGCGGCGACAGGTCCTCGAGGGGGGTGCGGAAGTAGCCGCCGGGCCCGTAGGCCGTGGGGCCGCCGAAGATGACGAGACCGCCGCCGAGCTCGCGGACGTAGGTCTCGAGCATCTCCTGGTAGGCCGTGAAGACGTCGCTCGCCGAGACGTTGACGAGCGCGACCGCGTCGTAGGCCGCCAACGCCTCCAGCGAGGATGGCATGCGGAACGGGATGACCGTGCGGACGTCGATCGCCTGGGCGGTCAGCCCTTCGACCAGGAGCGCGCCCTCCTCGGGGTCGGACGCGACCACCAGCACCTGGGGCCGCGAGCCCACCGCGACCGCGACCGTCGCGAACGCGCGGGGTTCCGGCACGCCCTCCTCGAACAGCGCCAGGCGGTAGCGCAGCTCGCCGGATCCGCCGGCCTGCAGCTCGAGGTCGGCCGCGCCCGCACCCACCCCCGACGCCTCGCCACCCACCGACGCGACCGCCGCACGATCCGCCTCGTCCGCTACCTCCGCCGGCACGGGTGCGTCGAGCAGCGTCGCCTCGACGCGCCAACCGACCCCGTCCGCCGCCCGCACGTTGGCGGCGAGCGTGAAGCGCGCTCCGGCACGCACCCCTTCGGGGACCTGGACCTGCGCGAACGCGACCTCGCTCGGCACGCCGTCCGCCGGCGTCGAAGCTCCCGCGCCGTCCGCCAGCGCGTCGGCGGCCACCACGTCGACCACCGTCCCCGTCCTCGAGGCGCGGCGCACCAGGGGCACCCAATCCGCGGCCGCGAGGCTGCGGACGTCGTTCGCCGCGACCACGACGCGCCGCGCCTGCGCGCCCTCGGCCGGCAGCGCCAGGGCGAGCTCGAGCGCGGCGGCGACGTCGGTCGTGCGCGCGTCGAACGTCGGCGCGTCGGCCGGCGGCACCTCGCCGTCCGCCGCCTCCGCCGGCGCCGCGATCGGCTCCACCCCCACCGACGACCACGCCCAGCCCGGCGACGCGCGCTCCGCGTCGTCCTTCGTGCTCGCCGCGTCGACCGGGCCGACCCAGACGGCCTGCCCCCCCGGACCGGGCCATGGGAGCGGCACCCCGACCACGGCGAGCACCCACGCGGCCACCGCCGCGACCGTCCAGGCGAGCGGCCGCCACAGGCGCCGGCGTGCGGCGAACGACGCCGAGGCGACGAGCGCGAGGGCGTCGGCGAGCACCAGGGCGAGCGCCAGCAGCGCCAACCAGCGCCCGAGGGCGCGCGGCGCGGCCGACGCCACCGCCGCCGTCGCGGTGCTCTCGGCCACCGGCTCGCCCCCGACCGGCTCGGTCGCGACGGGCACGCCCACCTGGCCGCTGGCGGTCTCCAGCGCGTAGCGCCCGGCGCGCTCGGGCACGAAGCCGGCATCGAACCACGCACCGTCCCAAACCGCGCTCGCCAGCGGATCGGCCGCCACCGCGACCAGCCCGTCGGGCCGCCACAGGACCGCGCCCGTCGGGTCGCGCAGCACCCAATCGCCGGCGAAGGCCTCGCGCGGCCAAGTGCAGGCGGTCCCCACGCGGCACCCGCCCACGTCGCCGAAGGAAACCGGTGCCGCCGGCGCGGACCACGCCACGACCGCGGCGATGAAGGCCGGGAAGCTGAGTTGGGCCGGCCAGTTGCCGTCGTCGGCGCCGAAGCCGACGACCACCTGGCGGCCCGTGTCCGTGGTGCGCGCCCAGGCGAGGGTGTCCTCGCCCGCGGTCAGCAACGGCGTCGTGCCGGCCAGGTCGCGGAGGGGGGTCGCGCGGGTCAGCTCGAGCGCGCCCGGGTCGAGGTCGCGCATCAACACGTGCGCGCCGATCCGCAGGGGCGGCAACGGCGCCGAGCGCGCCTCCGCCGCCGCGACGCCATCGGGCACCGCGCCGAGCCAGAGCGTCGACGTCGCAGGCACGCCAGCGACGTCGCCGGTGACGACGACCAGATCGAAGGCGGCCGCCGCCTCGGGGTCGGGCACGGTGTCGGCGGCGAACACGTCGAGGTCGCCGACGGCCGCCAGCGCCCGGAGGAGCGCCGGTTCCCGCGGGCCGACGACGGCGACCCGCACCGGTTCGGGGCGCAGCACGAGCACGGCCCGGTCGTCGGCCGCGAGCCGGTCGCCGCTGGGACCGCGCACCTCCAACTCACCGGGGCCCGGCAGGTCCAGGGGGATCTCGAAGGTGGCGGTCCCGTCCGCCTCCAGCGCCACGTCGGCACCGCCCCACGGGAGGAAGGTGTCGCCACCGAAAGGCCGGTACGCCGCCACGACGCGCAGCACCTCGTCGGGCCGAAGCCCGACCGTGGCGACGCGACCGGTGACCGACCACTGGTCGGGACGCTCGCCCCGCAGGGTGGCCGCCACGTCGCCGAGCCCGACGTTCACCAGCGCGTCACCGAGCACGACGACCTCGAGATCGACGGCCGGCTGCGGGCCGTTCGGCACCGACCCCGTCTCCTCGACCACGTCCCCGAGCCCGGCCGCAACCAGCGCGGCGCGCGCCGCCGCCGCGCCGTACGCGTCGGTGAACACGACCACGTGGACCTCGTCGGCCGGGTCGACGACCGCGCGGACCCGGGCCGCCGCACCGGCCCAATCCGGCACGCCGTCCCCTGGTTCGAGGGCCTCGAGGGCGCCGACGAGCCCTGCGCCCGAGGGCCAGCGGGCGGCGACGACGCTGGACGTGGGCCCGGCGCGCACGACCGAGACCAGCTCGTCGCCCGCCTCGCCGCCCCAGCGCGCGGCCACGGTGGCGCGCGCTGCCGCCAATCGACTCGGCTCGAGATCGACCGCGTTCATCGACGTCGAAGCGTCGACGACGACCACCCAGTGGACGGTGCGACCGCCACCGCCGACGACCGGTTGGGCGAGCGCGACCACCGCCGCGACGACGGCGAGCACCTGGAGCCAGAGCCGCGGGTCGCGCCAGGGGAAGCGGCGGCGATCCGGCGCCACGGCCGTCGTCGCCGCCATACGACGCCACACGACGAGGCTGGCGACCGGCAGGTCGCGACGGCGGCGGGCGTGCAGCAGGAACACCAGCGGCAGCAGCACCGGCAGCAGCGCCAGCCACAGCGGTTGCGCGAAGCTCACGTGATCAGCCCCTGCCGGCGGAAGGATTGGATCGCGACCTCGTCGAGCGGCGCGGCAGAATCGATGCGGCACCAACGCCCCTCGGCCGCCCACACGGCCGCGCGCACCTCCTCGCTCCACGCCTCGACCTCGCGCGCGTAGAGCGACCAGGCGTGGGCATCGAGGCGACGCTCGACGACCTCGCCCGTCTCGACGTCGACGAGCTGCACCCAGCCGCTCTCGGTACGGGCGGACCCCGCCTCGGCCGCGCCGAGCACCTGAACGGCCACGACCTCCTGGCCGCGCACGCGCCAGGTCTTGAGCGCCTCGGCGAAGCCGTCTACCAGCCAATCGCTGATGACCACGAGCACCCCGGGGCGGCCGAGCGGCTCCAGCGAGCGCAGTGCGACCTCGGCGAGCGACCCGATGGCGCCGCCAGGTTCGAGCGTCGCGAGCCGCGCCAGTTCGCGCTGCAACTGCGGACCCCGGGTCGCGATCGGACCCCACGCGACGCGGTCGCCCCGGGCCACCCCGAAGCGCACCTGGTCGCCACCGTTGAGCGTCACCTCACCGAAGACGGCGGCGAGCTCGACGGCGCGTCGCCAGGAGGCGGGGTCGAGCGCCATCGACGCGCTCGCGTCGAGCAGCACCGAGACCCGCAACCGTTGCTCGATGCTGAACTGCCGGATGACGACGCGCCCGAGGCGGGCGTACACGTGCCGGTCGATGTAGCGAAGGTCGTCGCCGGGCTCGTAATCGCGGTACTGCGCGAACTCGATGCCCGGGCCGATGGCCTTGGAGCGGCGCTCCCCGATGGCGGCGTTGGCCGGCGCGCGAAGCGCGATCAGCTTCGACCCGCCGAGGAGTCGCCGCACCTCGGTTGACAGCGTGGGGGTCATCGGCTCCGTTCGGCGACCGCACCGAGCACGTCGGCGATGAGGTCGTCGACCGAGACGCCGGCCGCCTCACCCTCGAAGTTCAGCTGCAGGCGGTGGCGCAGCGCAGGGAGCGCGACCGCACGCACGTCCTCGACGGCGACGTTGTAGCGGCCCTCCATGAGCGCCCGCGCCTTCGCCGCCAGCACCAGCGCCTGCGCCCCCCGCGGCGACACCCCGTAGCGGACGAAGCGGCGCACGCGCTCGGGGGCCTCCGGCAGGTCGGGCTGCGTCGCGCGGACGAAGCGCGCGACCATCGTGCGCAGCTCCGACGAGATGGGCACGTCGCGCGTCCAAGCCTGTAGGGCCAACACCTCGGTGGGCGTCAAGGTCGCCTGGACCGACGCGAGCGGCGCACCGGTGGTCGCGTCGAGGATCGACTCGAGCACCGCCTCCGACGGGAACGGCAGGACGACCTTGAAGAAGAAGCGGTCGATCTGCGCCTCGGGGAGGATGTAGGTCCCTTCCATCTCGATCGGGTTCTGGGTCGCCAACACGAAGAACGGGCGCGGCAGGTCGTACTCGACCCCCATGACCGTGACGGTGCCCTCCTGCATCGCTTCGAGCAGCGACGATTGGGTCTTGGGGGTGGCGCGATTGATCTCGTCGGCGAGCACCATCTGCGCGAAGACCGGGCCCGGCTGGAACTTGGTCGTCATGCCCTGACCCTGCTCGCCGGGCGTGAGCGCGTAGGTCCCGGTGATGTCGGCGGGCATCAGATCGGGGGTGAACTGGATGCGGTTGAACTTCATCCCGAACACCGTCCCGAGCGTGCGCACGAGGAGCGTCTTGCCCAAGCCGGGCGAGCTCTCGATGAGGACGTGACCGCCCGCGAGGAGCGCGGTGAGCACCTGGTCGATGACCTCGGCCTGCCCGACGACCACGTGGCCGACCGCCTCGCGGCCCGCTCGCAAGCGCGCGAGCGCGTCCTGGAGCTCGCTCATCTCGACCTCGCGGCCGGCCGTGCTCGTCTGGTTGCCTCGTTCATCCACGTCGATCCCACCTCGCTGGGCGGCGCCTCACGGCGCGCCGCCGGCCTGGACGGCCCCTGGCATGAAGTAACGGCTGACGACCTCGCGGTACGCGACGCCGACCGAGCGTGCGGTCGACGCCGCCTCATCGGTCCGGCGGAAGGATCCATCGGGCGTGTCGCGCTCGAACGCCCGCGCTTCACCGAGCACGGCATCGGGCACGAGCTCGACCTCGGTGAAGCGCCCGTCGGCGCGCTCGTTCCACGGCAGGGCCGCCGCGGCGGTCGTCTCGGCCTCGAGGTCCAAGAACCCGTCGGCGCCACCACCGAGCTCGGCGCTCCCGCCTCCGGCGGCGTCGCCGGCGCGCTCGCTCGACTGCTCGGCCGCACCGACGACGTCGCCGCCGCCGGGCGCGTCGGCGCGCAAGCCGGACGGTTCGGACGGCTGCGCATCGGGATCGGTCTCGGCACGGCCGACGCCGCCGTAGAAGGCGTCCTCGGCGTCGACGTCGACGAACGCCGGTCGCGGCGGCCGCAGCCCCAAGCCACCTGGGTCGTCATCGAACTCGTTCGCCAGGTCCTCGAGCGCCTGGTACAGCGAGGCGTCCGCGGTGGCCGCCGCCGGATCGGCCGCGACCGGTGCGTCGCCGGTCGCGTCCGTGGCCTCACCATCAGCCTCCGACGCGGCCGCATCGCCCGCGCCGTCGCCCGCCGCGCCTGCGGCGCCAGCGCCGTCGGCGGTCGCGCCGGCCGCCGCGAGCGCGGCCTCGATCGCCTCGCCGAACGCACCACCCACGTCGCTCGCCGCGACCTCCAGATGGCCGACCAGCTCCTGGAGCACGCGACTGGCCTCGACGGCGTCGATCGAGCCCGCCTCGAGCCGCTCGGCGAGGTCGGCGAACGACGCCGCGACGGCGCTGAGGTACGGGTCGTCCTCTTGCTCGGACACGGCCTCGAGCAGCGTCGCGAAGCGTTCGACCGTCTCGGCGTCCCGCGCGGCGCGATCCGGCGCGACGGGGGTGCCGGACGTCGCGACGGGGGCGAGCGGCGTCCGCACCGGGACGGGCACGACCATCGCGAGCAGCGCGAGCGCGAACGCCGCCCCGAGGAGCGCCGGGGCAGGGCGCCACCAAGCGGTCCGGCCCACGGCGCCCCAATCGAGGGTCGCCGCGCGCCGTTCGGCGTCGTGGGTCAGGGCGCGCGCGACGAGCGTCGCCGGACCGCCGCGAGCGCTCACCTCGAACGCGGTCGACAAGCGCTGGGCCTGATCGAGCACCCGATCGGCGCGCCGCGCGAGCGCGAGGAGCGATGGCGCGCGCCATGCCGCGAGGGCCAGCGCCCCCGCGAGCGCGGCGACGAACGTCCACGCCGCAGGACGGACCAGAGAAGCGAACCCGTCGACCCCTAGGGCACCCGGGTCGCCCGAACGCAGGGCCGTCAGCCACGCGAGCGGCGCGACCAGCGCGGCGATCGCCGCGGCGGTGGCGAACGCGCGCCGCACGGCCAGGCCCCACCACACCCGGCGCGCGCCGCGCAGCGAGCGATCGAGCGTCGAGGGGGGGCGCGGCGGGGCAGCGGTGGGCTCGGGTCGGTTCGATGGGTTCATGGGTCCGGTGGAGTTCGCGGGGTCAAGGACGAACGTCCCACGGAGTGTACGTCGTCGCGCGCCGAGCGGCGACCGGGCGAGCCGCGCGGCGGGACAACCGGGCCGCGCTGGGCGTCAGCGGGTCTGGACCATCCGCCGCATCATGAACGCGGCGATCACCACCGCGATCGGCGGGAGCACGAACGTGACGAGCAGGTCCGCCATCATCGGAAGCTGCTGGAAGCGCAGCAGCGCGAAGCGCAGCAGATCGAGCTGGTAGCTGACCGGGTTCGCGTAGACCAGGACCTCGATCCACCACGGCAGCTGCACCACCCAGCCCCCGCCGATGGCGTACACGCCGACGCGCCGCAGCTCCTCGCGCAGCGCCTCGGGGATCTGCAGGAAGCCGATTCCGCCGATGATGCCCCTGAGCGGGAAGATCGATCCCGAAAGGAAGTACAGGGGGAGGATGACGCCGTTCGAGATCGCCCCGAACCCCTCGAAGGTCTTGAGGCGCGCAGCGATGACGATGCCGAGCGAGGTCAGGAGCAGGCCCATGAAGAACATGACCACCCAGGCCAGGAGCAGGTACGGCAGCGAGGGGAGGCCGTCGATGAACGGCGCGATCAAGAGCGGGATGCTGCCCTGGATGACCGAGATGGTGGCGCCGCCGAGGACCTTCCCGAGCGCGACGGCCAGGATCGGCGCGGGCGATACGATCACCTCGCGCAGCAGCCCCACCTCGCGGTCGTAGACCAGCGCGATCGCGCTCTGGAGCGAGGCGAACAGGACGTTGAGGGTGATGACGCCGGGCAGGATGTACTGCGCGTACGTGTAGCCCTCGATCTCGCGGAGCGAGGCGCCCAACCCGAACCCGAGGATCACCAACCACAGCACGGTGCGCGAGACACCACCGAAGAACTGCGAGCGGTCGCGGAGGTAGCGAAGCATCTCCCGCTTCCACATGATCCCGGCGACGGCCAGGAAGGAGACGCGCGGCGCCGGCGTCACCGCGTGAGCTCCCCGCCGCGCTTCGCGAAGCCCTTCATCAGGGCGCGTGGCGTCGCTTCCTCGTCGCGGAGCTGGTGACCGGTGAGCGCGATGAAGACGTCCTCGAGATCGGTCGCGTCGGGGTGCTCGGCGACCAGGTCCGCCGGCTTGCCGAGGGCGACGACGCGGCCGTCGTCGATGATCGCCACGCGATCGCAGGCCTCGGCTTCGTGCAGGTAGTGGGTGGTCATGAGCACCGTCATGCCCTCGCGCCGCAGCGCCTCGAGCCGCTCCCACAAGTGGCGCCGCCCTTGCGGATCGAGCCCGAGCGTCGGTTCGTCCAAGAACAGCACGCTGGGGTCGTGCATGAGCGCCCGCGCGAGCTCCAAGCGGCGCTTCATCCCCCCCGAGAAGGTGCGGACGCGCCGGCCGGCGGCCTCGGTGAGCGTCGCCCATTCGAGCGCCCGGACCACGCGTTGCGCCCGTTCGCGCCGCGGGACGCCGTAGAGCACGGCGTGGATCTCGAGGTTCTCGCGCGCCGTGAGGCGATCGTCCAACGCCGGCTCCTGGAACACCATACCGAGCGTGTTGCGCACCTCGGCGGGTGCCGCCACGACGTCATGGCCCATGACCGACGCTCGGCCCGTGGTGGGCACGACGAGCGTGGTGAGCATGTGGACGGTGGTGGTCTTGCCCGCACCATTGGGCCCGAGCAGGGCGAAGAACTCGCCGCGCCCGACGGTGAACGACACGTCGGCGACCGCCGCTACGTCTCCGTAGCGGCGGCCGAGCGAACGGGCGTCGATGGCCGGGGTGGCCGTCATGGTGGTCGATTACCCTCCCAGGGCAGCCCTCGCCTCGAGCAAGGCGTCGTGAAGCTCGCGGCAGGCGCCGGCGAGGTCTTCGGGGCGCTCGTCCTCTTCCGCGACGAGTTCGTCGAGGATACCCCCTGCGACCTCGTGTACTTCCGGCGCTACGAGGTCGAGCAGGCGCCGCAGATGCTTGCGGTAGTGCGGGCGGACGGCGAACGCCGTCTCGGACGCGAGCTCCTCGTCGCCGGCGGCGTAGAGCTCGCACGCCGGGGCGACCAGGTCCGCCAGGTGGCCGGCGAGGAAGCCGAGGTCGCGCCCCGTGTACAGGCTCGCGTCGACGACCGACTCGAAGACGCCGACCAGGCTCTGCGCAGGGGCCTCGGCCTCTTCCGGGTTGGCCGGGAAGGTGTCGGGGATCTGCGCGGTCGGGAGCAGTTCGTGCAGGATGTCGAGGTACTGGCGGCCGAAGGAGGCCTCCTCCTCGTTCGCGAGCGGTTCGAGCTGCGCCCAGATCCACTCGAGGCGCTGGAGCGCGGCCCAGCCCCCCGGGTACTCCCAGATCTCGTCCTCGGCGATCGCCTCTTCCATCGCCTCGCCGACGCCGCCGTCGGCCAACAGCAGGTCGGCGGCGATCGCACCCCAATACGCAGGGGTCCGCGCGGAGGCCGGCACCAGCACGTCGTAGGCGACGGTCTGCCAGGCGCGTGCGTAGGCCAGCGCCAGCATCGAGACCTCGCCGTCCTCGACGCCCTCTTCGACCGCTTCGAGCGCCTCGGCCAGGCCGTCGGCGACGAGCGGGTCGGCGGCGCGCAGGGTGCCCATGAAGCGCGGCAGGTCGTCCTCGAAGAAACCTTCCGAGACCTCGTCGAGCCCTTCGGGGATGGGATCGAACTGCTCGATGGCGTGCAGGCGCACCGCCACCATCTCCAGGCCGAAGCCGTGGCTCTGGAGGATCATGTCGTCGAAGAAGGGGTCGGCCTGCGCAGGCGCGATGGCCAGCACCGCGGCGGCGAGCACCGCGAGGAGCGCGCGAAGGGGCTTAGCGACCATCGGGGACCACTCCCATCTCGGCGGAGTGGGCGCCGCGGCCCACCTGGATGTTGTCGATCACGCACAGGCACTCGGTGTCGATGACGCTCGAGCTGTCGGAGAGGCCGTTGGCCGTGTAGACGTAGCGGCCGTCGGGCGTCACCGCGATGCCCCACGGACGGCGTCCCATCTGCTCCTTGATCGTCGCGATGACCTCGTTGGTCGCCGTGTCGATGACGTACACGGCGCTGGTGCCGCCACCGGCGACGTAGAGCCGGTCGGTGTTGGCATCGAAGGCCATCTCGACCGGGCGCGAGTCGAGGCCCAGGTTGATCGTCTCGATGACCGTGTGGGTGGCGACGTCGACCACCGAGATCGTGCCGCCGATCTCGGCCGACACGTACGCGCGCGTGCCGTCCGCCGAGAAGTCGACCTCGCGCGGGCGGTTGCCCACCAGGAAGTGCTTCACCACGGCGAGCTCGACCGTGTCGATGACGGTGACCGTGTGGGTCGCCTCGGCGGTGATGTACGCCCAGCGGTTGTCGGGGCTCACGGCGACGCCCTCGGCCTCGACGCCGACGCGGAAGACGCCGAGCTGCTCACCCGTCACGGCGTCGTAGCCGGCGCCCTGCGCCAGCGCCTCGAGGGCCGCCCAGATCTGGGTGCCGTCGGGGCTCATCGCGAGGCGCTCGGGGTTGCCCCCCGCGCGGAACTCCTGGATGATCTCGTTCGTCCGGACGTCGATGGCGATGATCTTGTCCTCGGGGGTCTCGAGCACCGGATTGAAGTCGCTGACCGAGACGTAGATGACCGACCCGTCGGGGCTCACGGCCATGCCGCGCGGGCGCACCTCGCCCGGGCGGCCCGAGATCGAGATCGTATCGATGACGGTGTTCGTGGCGACGTCGATGACCGAGATGTCGGCACCGAACTCGTTGGCGATGTACGCGCGGTACTCCTGGGCGGTCGCGGTGCCGACCAGGATGGCCAGCGACAACGCGAGCGCGCCGATGCGGGTGCGGGCGGACCGAAGGGGGCGGGGGTGGGGCAAGGTGGTGGTCTCCTCTCGTGGAGCGCCGGTGGGGCGGCTCCGGAACGGGTACGAGGTCGAGCGCGCACGAACGCGCAGGCGCCTCACGGGTTGCAGCGACTCTCGGCTGCGAGGTCGCCGATCTGGTCGAGGCGCTCGAGCACCTCGGTGCCGGGCATGTAGATGGCCGGTAACTCGCCCACCAAGATGGCCATCGAGAACGGGACGGTCTCGGTCTCCGAGATCTCGACCAGGTAGATCGACTGGCGCAACTGGCGGTCCCACGGACGGAACGAGGTGCCGATGCCCTTGTAGAGATCGAACACCGTGGTGTCCGCGCTCAGGTAGGCGGTCACGGCCTCGTGTTCGGTCGAGCCGCCGAACGTGGCAGCCTCGAAGAGCATCTTCACCGCCTGGTACGCGGCCCACGCCGGCGGCTCCATCGGGCCCCCGAAGGTGGCTCGGTACCGCGCGTTGAGCTCACGAGCGCCGTACGCATCGAGCGTCGCCTCGAACGCGAGCGAGCGGAACGCCGCCCCCAGTCGTGGCGACGCGTCGCGAGCGGCGATGAAGAACGCCCGCGTCTGGGCCTGTGGGTGGGGGAAGCCGGCGACCTCGGCCTCGAGGCCGGCGGCGTCGAGCTCGGCCAACCAGCGCAGCTGGTCCTCGGCGGAGACGAGCAGCGTGACCACGTCCGCGTCGGCGCGACGCGCCGCGGTGACCGCGGCAGCGACGTCGCCTGCGCCGGCCGGCACGGCCCGCGTCCCGACGACGCGGGCGCCGAAGTGCCGCTCTCGCAGCGACCAGCCGAGGCGCTCGCGCAACCGCTCCCCCTCGGCGTCGTCGGCATGGACGACGAACCAGCGGCGGAACCCGGAGCGGACGTACCACCCCGCGAGCCCGTCGATGTACATCGCCGCGCTGGGCTCGACGTGGAACGCGGTGCGCTCGCACGCCTCGTTGCGGAGCGCGTCGCTCGACGAGCCGATGTTCAAGAACGGCACGCCGCGCTCGGCCGACCAGGCGCTCAGCGCCTCGGCCACGCCGACGCCGAAGCCCCCGACGACCGCGAAGGCCTCGCGCTCGGTGACGAGCTCCTCGGCGGCGTGCACGGCGCCTTCTATATCGTTCGCACGAGCGACGGCGACCTCGAAGTCCAGCGCGAACATCTCGGCGTTGAAGGCGAACTCCTCCGCGACCATCGTCGTGCCCTCGTCGGCCGAGCGCGCCACCGCGCGCTCGAGAGCGGTCCCGGCCTCGAGCTCGGGCAGCACCATGCCGATCACGACCCGTTGGGCGTGGGCGCTCCCCAGGACGACGGCGACGACGGCGATCGTCGCAGCAAGGACCGACCGGGCGCGCCAGCCGGCACGGCGGGCGTTGGCTACGTAGTGCATGGCTGCGGACCCCCTTTCGCGGTTAGCGCGTCCCGCGGTCGGACCCAGACCGCGGGACGCGCACGGCGGGACGTTCGTCCCTATCTGCTTGAACCCGAGGGTGGTTGTACCTGCCCGAGGTAAGGCAGAGGTAAGTCGGGGCCACGGAGTCGTGTCCCGGGGTGGGCCCTGAGGCACCGGCCACGGCCCCGCCAACGGGTAGCGTGGTCGACGAGGCGCCCCGGCTCGCCGTCGCGGACCGCACGGTGCCCACCTCGCCATGACCATCCTCTACCTCGAAGACGAGACCGACATCGCCGAACCGGTCGTCGAGGCGCTCACCGACGATCGGTACGACGTCGTCTGGGTGCGCGACGTGGCCGAGGCCCACGACGCGGTGGCCGAGCGTGCGTTCGATCTGCTGCTCGTCGACGTGACCCTCCCCCACGGGGAGGACGCCGGCTTCAGCTTCGTGCACGAGGCTCGGGAGGCGGGGTACGGCGGGGCCGTCATGTTCGTCAGCGCCCGCGACGCGGTCGCCGATCGCATCCGCGGCCTCGACCTCGGCGGCGACGACTACCTGGTCAAGCCGTTCAGCCTCGACGAGCTCCTCGCTCGGGTGCGCGCGCTCGTCCGCCGCGCCACGCCGACCAAGCAGGCGGTCGTCGACCACGCGGCCTTGCACGTCGACCTGGTGGCGCGCACCGTCGCCTGGGCGGGCCAGCCGGTCCACCTGACCGACCGCGAGTTCGCCATCCTCGAGCTCTTCGCGCTGCACCCCGATCGCGTCTTCAGCGTCGACGAGCTGCTCGACCGGTTCTTCCCCGACGCGGCATCGGGGCACCGCGTCGTCCGCGTGTACGTGAGCCAGCTTCGCCACAAGGTCGACGCCGCGGTCATCGAGACGGTCGCCGGCGGCTACCGGCTCGGCGGCGCGTGAGCCACCGGCGCGCGATTTTCTGGAGCATCGTCGGCGCGATCGCCGCGATGACCGCGATCGAGGCGCTGCTCGACGTCGGCACGGAGCGGCTGCTCGACGCGCGCGCGGCGGGCGCGACCGGCCCGGGTTGGCGGTTCCTGGCCAACCCTTTGCTGCTCGACGTGCTCGACCTACCGGTGTTCGTGGGGCTCGCGCTGCTGACCGCCAGCTGGTTGAGTCGGCGCCTCGGACGGCCGCTTCGCGCGCTGACCCGCGCGACCGAGCAGCTCGCCGCGGAGCGCTTCCCCGAGCCGCTCGCCGTGCCCGAAGGCGACGACGACGTCGCCAGGCTCGCGCGCAGCTTCAACCGCATGAGCGCCACGCTGCGCGCCCTAGTCGAGCGCGAACGGACGCTGTCGCGCTTCGCGACCCACGAACTGCGCACGCCCCTGAGCGCGCTCAAGCTCCAGGTGGAGCGGGCGCAGCGCGCGGAGCAGCCGAACCCCGAGACGCTCGAAGCGATGGCGCGCAACGTGCGCCGCATGGAAGAGGTCATCGAGGCGCTCCTGTCGCTCGCGCGCACCGGCGAGCGCGATCGCACGCCGCACGGCCTGGCCGACCTGGTCGACGAGGTCCTGTCCGCCCTCCCGCCGGCGGTGCGCGGCCGCGTCGACCTGATGTCGATCCCACCCGACGTCTTCGTCACCGACGGCATGCTGGTGCAGCGGGCGCTGCACAACCTGGTCGACAACGCCTTGGCCTACGGCGCCGTGCCCGTCCACGTGCACCTCAATCGCGACGGCTCGGAGTTGACGCTGCGGGTGCGCGACCGGGGGCCCGGCGTCCCGGAGGACGCGCTGGCGCACCTCGCGCGCCCCTACTACCGCACGGCCGAGCGCGGTGGTGGCATGGGCCTCGGCCTGGCGCTCGTCGCGTTCATCGCCCAGACGCTGGACGGCGATCTCGCGATGCGCAACCTGGACCCGGGGTTCGAAGCGAGGCTGCGGCTGCCCATCGTCGTGCCACCGGGCGGGCTCACCAGCTGAACGGGGCGCGCGGTGCGGTGCGATCGCCTCCTCGTCGTGTCGATCGCCACGTCCGCGGCTTCAGCCCTTCCCCATCCGCCCCATCGCCCGGAGCGCCCACAACGCCGCGACGATCGGCAGGGCGAGCGACACGCCGACGTCGGCCGCGAGCGGGAGCTGCCGCATCCCGATCAGCACCGTGCGCAGCAGATCGACCTGGTAGGACACCGGGTTCGCCAGCACCAGCACCTCGAGCCACCGCGGCAACGCGACCCCCCAACCCAGCGCCACCGCCTCGCCCGGGCCGATGCGTCCCTGCAGCGGGAAGATCGAGCACGACAAGAAGTACAGCGGTTGGATGACGCCGTTCGAGATGGAGCCGAAGCTCTCGAGGCTGGTGATGCGGGTGGCGATGACCACCCCGATGGCGGTGATCGACAAGCCCATCAGGAACATGACGCCCCAGGCAGCGAGCACGCCCGGCGCCGTGAGCGGCACCCCGATCACGGGGGCGAAGAGCAGCGGGATCGACCCTTGGGCCAGCGCGATGGTGGCGCCGCCCAGCAGCTTCCCGAGTGTCACGGACCGCAGCGGCGCCGGGGACACCAGGACCTCGCGGAGGATGCCCGAGTCGCGGTCGCGCACGAGCGCGACCGCGCACTGGAGCGAGGAGAACAGGATGTTGAGCGTGATGACGCCCGGCAGGACGTACTCGGCGAAGCTGAAGCCGTCGATCCCGCGGAGCGAGGCCCCGAGGCCGACCCCGAGGATCACGAGCCACAACACCGTGCGCGAGGCGCCGCCGAAGACCTGGCCGCGGTCGCGCACGTACCGGCGCAGCTCGTGGCCCCACATGGCGGCGACGACGGCGGGGGCGAAGGCGGGATCGCGACGGGTCGTCACGATGGCGCCCTCCGCGCCCGCCCGGGCTCGTCGCTCAGCGCCCGGCCGGTCAGCGCCAAGAACACCGCCTCCAGGTCCTCGGCGCCCGGCATGGCCGCGATCAGGTCGCCGGGTGCGCCCAACGCGACCAAGCGCCCGTGGTCGAGGATGCCGACGCGGTCGCACGAGGCCGCCTCGTGCAGGTAGTGGGTGGTCATCAGCACGGTCATGCCGTCGCGCCGCAGGTCCTCGATCCGGTCCCACAGGTTCCGTCGGCCCTGGGGGTCGAGGCGGAGCGTCGGTTCGTCGAGGAGCAGGACGCCGGGCTCGTGGAGGAGCGCGCGCGCGAGCTCGAGGCGGCGCTTCATGCCCCCCGAGAAGGTGCGCACGCGCCGGTCGGCCGCGCCCTCCAGGGTCGCCCACGCGAGCGCGCGAGCGATCCGGTCGCGCCGCTCCGCGCGCGGCACCTCGTAGAGCACCGCGTGCAGGGCGAGCGTCTCGCGCGCGGTCAAGCCGTCGTCGAGCGCCGGGTCCTGGAACACCATCCCGAGCGATCGGCGCACGTCCTGGGGCCGCTCGACGACGTCGTGGCCGAGCACCCGCGCGGACCCCGAGGTGGGGGCCGACAGCGTGGTGAGCACGTTCACGGTGGTCGTCTTGCCGGCGCCGTTGGGCCCGAGCAGCGCGAAGAACTCGCCGCGCGCGACGGCGAACGACACGCCGTCGACCGCGACGACGTCGCCGTAGCGGCGCTCGAGCGCGCTGCACTCGACGGCCGGTTCGATGCCGGGTCCAGCCACGACGCTGGCTGCCTCCTTAGGTCGCACGCCGCTGGCGAAGATTCGATCGTGCGGTCGCTCAGCGTACCGTTCGAACGCCCGCCGCGGACGCGGGATCCGAGCGTGGATGCGACACCGACGTGCGCCGAGCGGCATCGGTCGGGACGGTACGCTGGCGTTCGGGACCCAGGCGGTCCGGGAGGTTCGGTGCGTGCGCATCCTGCTGCTCGAGGACGAACCCGACATCGCGCAGGCGGTCGTCGACGCGCTCACGCACGACCACCACCACGTGGTCTGGGCGGCCGACCTCGCGGCGGCGGACGCGGCGGTCGCCGGCCGGGCCTTCGACCTCGCCGTACTGGACGTCATCATCGGCGGCGACGACGATGCCGGCTTTCGTTGGGCACAGGCGATGCGCCAGGCCGGCTTCCTCGGACCGGTGCTCTTCACCACGGCGCGCGACGCGGTCGAAGACCGGGTCCGGGGCCTCGACCTCGGAGGCGACGACTACCTGGTCAAGCCGTACAGCCTGGTCGAGCTGCGTGCTCGGGTGCGCGCCCTGCTGCGCCGCGAAACGCCGGTCAAGGGCGTCGCCGTCGAACGCGGCCCGCTGCGCGTAGACCTGGCCGCGCAACGCGTCTGGTGGGAGGAGCGCGAGGTCGAGCTGAGCGCGCGGGCGTTCGCGATGCTGGAGCTGCTCGCGCTCCACCCGGATCGGGTCTTCGGCGCCCTGGAGCTGCAGGAGCGGGTCTTCCCGGACGCCGAGTCGGGGGGCATCGTCGTCCGCGTCTACGTGCGCCAACTGCGCCAGAAGCTGGGGCCCGAGGTGGTAGCGACCGTCGCCGGCGGGTACCGGCTGGGCGTCCCTTGAGCGTCCGGCGCGCCGCCTTCTGGGCGGCGTTCGGGGCCGGGGGCCTGATCGCGCTGCTGGTCGCGGGCCTCGACCTGCGCGCGGGGGCCGCGCTCGGCACCGTGGTCGCCCGCACCGCGCTCGGCCTCGGCGCGGCGGCGCTGCTGGCGACCGGCGCCGCGACCCTCGTCGGCCGCACCCTCTCGCGCCGCCTCGCGCGCCTCACCGCCGCCGCCGACGCCCTCGCGCGGCAGCCCACCGCGCTGGCGCCGCCCGACGCGGACGACGACGGCGAGATCGCCCGCCTCCATCAGGCCCTCGCCACCATGAGCGGCGCCATGCACGCGCTGCTCGAGCGCGAGCGCTCCTTCACCCGCTACGCGTCCCATGAGTTGCGCACGCCCGTGGGCGCGATCAAGGTGCAGCTCGAGCGGATCGAACTCGGTGCGGCGAGCGCCACCGACGTTCTCCCGGCCGTCGCGCGCCAGACCCGACGCATCGAGGAGCTGATCGACGCGCTGCTCACGCTTGCCCGGGCGCGCGACCAAGGCGGCCACGTCCGAGGGCTGCGCGATCTGGTGGACGAGGTCCTCGACGCGCAGGCCGGAACGGATCGCGATCGGGTCTACCTGGTCGAACCCGTGCCCGACGTCGTCGTCCGGGACGCGGTGCTCGTCGCCCAGGCGTTGCGCAACCTGATCGACAACGCGATCCGCCACGGCGCCGGTCCGGTGACCGTCGGCGCCGAACGCGACGCCGGATCGCTCGTCCTGCGCGTGCGCGACATGGGCCCCGGGATCCCGGCCACCGAGCTCCGGCGCCTCGCCGACCCCATCGGGCGCAGCGCGCCGCGCCCCGACGGCCACGGCCTGGGATTGACGCTCGTCGAGCTGATCGCGCGGGCACTCGACGGCCGCCTGCTGCTCCACAACACGGAGATCGGTCTCGAGGCCTCGCTCACCCTCGAGGTCGTGGCCGACGCGCCGGCGTGACGTCCAGCCCTACCCCTCGTACCCCTCCGACGTCACCCCGCCGCCGCTCCCGATCCAGTCCGTGTGGAAGTACGCCCCGCGCGGCCG
>JAABRX010000052.1 GCA_011390675.1 Trueperaceae bacterium
CTCGTCGCGCTCGGGTCCTTCACCTTCAGGCGCCACCACTTCATCATGTCGGCGCGCAGCGCCTCGTCGGCGGTGTGCACGCTGACGTACAGCGGCGACAGGTGCTCGTCGAGGATCCGCTGAACGTCGGCCTCGGTGAGGTTGGTCAGGGTGACGAAGCTTCCGTAGAGGAAGCTGGTGCGGTAGTCGTCGTCCATCGTGTACAAGCTCTTGCGGAACCCCTTGGGCATCTGGTGCACGTAGCAGAACTCGCACTTGTTCGCGCACAGCCTCAGGCCGTCGAAGATCACGTCGTCGAACTCGAGGCCCGGGTCCTCCCACTCGACCTCGACCACGCGCTCGCGACCGCCGGCGGCGTCGCGCAGCTCGAGCACGGCGCGCCCACGCTCCAGCTCGCGGCGGTAGGCGAGCACGTCCGGCACCCACTGCCCGTTGATCCGAACGAGCTCCCAGCCGGCCTCGACGCCGGCTCGGGCGGCAGGCGAGCCCGCGGCGACGGCGCGCACGGGCGCGACGAACGGCGGCTCGTTCGGATCGGTGGGGGCGGGGCGGACGATGGGCACGACGCGCAGACTAGCAGGTACGCGCGCGCCGTCCACACCGCGGGCTACGCGGCCAGCACCGCCGCGATCGCCGTCAGTCCCGCCGCGTGCGCGGCCACCGTGCGGGCGACCTCCCCGTGGTACCCACCGCCGAGCGTGGTGGCGAGCGGCGTCCCGGCGGCGCGGCAGAGCTCGGCGACGGTGCGGTCGCGCGCCACGACGCCGCCCTCGGTCAGGGTCAAGCGGCCGAACCGATCGCCGTCCAAGACGTCGACGCCCCCCTGATACAGCACCAAGTCGGGCGCGACCGCGGCGAACAGCGCCGGCAGCGTGCGCTCCAACGCGTCGAGGTAGGCCCGGTCGCCGGCGCCGTCGTCGAGGGGGACGTCGAGATCGCTCGCCTCCTTGACGAACGGGTAGTTGCGTGCGCCGTGGACCGAGTAGGTCACGACCCGCTCGTCGCCGGCGCAGATCGCGGCCGTGCCGTTGCCCTGATGCACGTCGAGGTCGACGACGAGCACGCGGCCGACCGCGCCCTCGTCGAGCAGGGTGCGCGCGGCGACGACCAGGTCGTTGTAGACGCAGAACCCCTCGCCCCGATCGGCAAAGGCGTGGTGGGTACCGCCGGCGAGCGACACGCCGAGCCCATGCCCGAGCGCCCACCGCGCCGCTGCCACGGTCCCGCCCACCGAGGCCTTGGATCTGCGCACCAGCTCGGGGCTCTGCGGGAAGCCGAGGCGCCGTTCCGCGCGGGCGTCGAGGGCGCAGCGCTCGATCGCGGCCAAGTACGCCGGGTCGTGCGCCCGCGCCAAGTCGGCCTCCTCAGCGAGCGGCGCCGGCGCGACCGCCCAACCGTCGACGCGGAGCCGCTCCGCCAAGAGCGCGTACTTGGTCATCGGGAAGCGGTGCCCCGGCGGCAGCGGAGCGGGCAGGTGGGCGGGGCTGAACCCGTGCGGCACGAAGCGAAGCCCTCAGACGAGCTCGTCGGTCGGCACGCCGGCGACGCTCGTGCGCTCGGGCGGCAGCACGAAGGCGTGTACGGGCGCCAGGCTCACGCAGCTCACCCAGGTGCCGACCCCAGGGGGCACGGCCTCCCCTGCCGGGTCGTCCAGCCCGACGACCACCGGGTGCCCGGCGTCGATCACGATCAGCGCGCCCTCGCGCTCGACGACGGCGCCGGCGAGGTCGAGGCGACCGAGCCCCGAGCTCTCGAGCCGCCGCTCGCCCTCGGCCGCCGGGTCGAAGCCGCGGGTCATCGCGTGGAGCACCACCCGCACCGAGCCGGTGGGCGCCAGGTACGGACCGGTCCGTTCGAGCGTCTGCACGACGGCGTCCCCGATCCCGAGCTCGAGCAAGGGGCTCCCCTCGGCACGGGCGAACGCGATGGCGCGCACCGCATGGGTGCGCCAGCGGGCGACGAAGCCCTCGACGGAATCCTCGATCACGGCGCGAGTGTATCCCGGACGGCCGCCGCGCCGACCGGTGCTACACTGCGGGACGTGACGAACGAACCCCACCCGCCTCGTCCGACGCCCCATGCGATCCGTTCGCGTGGGGCGTTCGCCGTTCAGGAGGCCGCATGCTCGAAACGCTGAGCGAGGTCCAAGGCCTCGATCTGGAGCGCGACGCGCTCACCGCCGCGCGCGGTGAGACCCCCCAGGAGCTGCTGGCCGCACGGATCCGGCGCGCCGAGCTCCAAGCCGAACGCGATCGTGTCAAAGCCGACCACGACGACCTGCGCAAGCAGGTGGCCGCCACCGATCTGGAGCTCAAGACGCTGCAGGAGCGCCGCAAGTCGGCGTCCGAATCGGCCCTGCGCGCCGCGACCGCCAAAGAGATGTCGCAGTTCCAGAACCAGGAACTGCAGTTCGCCACCCGCGCCCAAGAGCTCGAAGAAGACGCGCTGCCGCTCATGGAGCGGCTCGAGGCGAGGGCGACCGAGCTCGCCGCCCTGCAGGCGCAACTCGATGAGCTGGAGCCCGAGCTCGATGCGGCCGAAGAGCTGGAACGAGCCCGGGTCGCCGAAGTCGACGCCCGCGACGCCGACCTCGCCGATCGCCGCGACCGGCTCGCCACCACGGTGGAGACGATGCTCCTGCGGCAGTACGAGCAGGTGCGCAAGGCGCGCCGCGGCCTCGCGCTCGTCGGTCTGCAGGACGGCAAACGCTGCGGCGGGTGCCACGTCCAGCTCCCCATCCACGTGGTCCAGAAGGTGCGCAAGCACCAAGGGGTCGTGCGCTGCCCATCGTGCGGGCGCCTGCTCTACCAGGAACCCGAAGCCTGACCTACGAAGCGCCGACCCGCCCGACCCGAACGCACCGCGCCGTATCCCCGAGTCGGGATGCGGCGCACGTCGTGCGGGTCCTCAGCGCAGCTCGGCGAGCGGGTCGATCGCGACGCCGCGCACGTGCAGCTCCAAGTGCAGGTGCGGACCCGTCGAGAGCCCGGTGGAGCCGACGAGCGCGATGGGCTCGCCCTGCGAGACGCTCTGCCCCACCCGCACCAGGATGCGACTGGCGTGGGCGTACCAGGTCTCGGCCCCGCCGGCGTGGCGGACCTTGACCAGGTTCCCGTAGCCGCGGTCCGACCACCCGGCGAACGTGACGGTCCCCGTACGGGCGGCGACGATCGTGCTGCCGGTGGGGGCGGCGATGTCGAGACCGCGGTGGAACGCGGCGGTGCCGAAGCCGAGGTTGCGGCGGCCGTAGTACGACGTCAGGCGACCGTGCAACGGCCACACGTAGGTGTTCTCGAGCTCGCGCACCTGCGCCAGGCGCTCGAGCGCGGCCACCGGCGCGACGCCGGGCAGGAACAGGAGCATGCCGGGGCGCAGGTCGAGCGGGCCGCGGAGCTGGTTCGCGCGGGCGACGCTGGCGGGGTCCGCGCCGTAGGCGGCGAGCAGGTCGGTCAGCGCGACGCCGTGCTCCAAGGCCACGACCAGCCCCTCGCCGGGGGGGATCAACAGTTCCACGCCGACGGGGAGCCGATCGAGCGAGGAGAGGTCGGGGTTGGCGCCGACGAGGGCCGCCATGGTGATGCCGTAGCGCTCGACCACCTCGGTCAGGGTCTCGCCGCTGGCCAAGGTGTGCCGCCGGAAGCCGGGGGGTGGATCGGGCGCGGGTTCGGCCAAGCCGCCTCGGGCCTCGACGAGCGGGACCTTCAGGACGTCGCCTGGGCGGATCAGATGACCGCCGAGGCCGTTGGCGTCCAACAGCGCGTCGACGTCGACGCCGTAGCGGTGGGCGATGGTGCCGACCGCGTCGCCGGGACGCACTTCGACGAGGGCGAAGCTCTGGGCGAGACCGCTCGAGAACACGAGGTGCACGCTCACGATGAGCGCGACGATCGCGGGTCGAGGTCGGCCCTGCGGGAGGGCACGGACGGCGTGCGCGATCGCGGCGCGGGGAGTCACGGGCGCTCGGCCTCGGTTCTGCGCATTCCGTCCATGAGAGTATCGTGCGGCGTTGAGAAGCAAGTGAGCCCGGGGTTCATCGACCGCCGGCCCGGCGGGCCGCCACCTCGCCCTCGAGGTACGCCACGACGGCATGGGTGTCGGTGCCCGGACCGAAGACCGCACCGACGCCCAACCGCTCGAGCTCCGGACGATCGGCATCCGGGACGATGCCACCGCCGAACACGAGGACGTCGTCCAAGCCTTTGGAGCGCAGCTCGGCGACCAGCTCGGCGAAGTGGTGGAGGTGGGATCCGGAGAGCACCGACAGACCGACCGCGTCGACGTCCTCTTGCAGCGCGGCGACCGCGATCGCGGCGGCGCTCTGGCGCAGACCGGTGTAGACGACCTCCATGCCGGCGTCGCGCAGCGCGCGGGCGACGACCTTGGCGCCCCGATCGTGGCCGTCGAGGCCAGGCTTGGCGATGAGGACGCGGATGGGCGGCTGGATCATGGGTGGGCGGTTCCGAACGAACGGATCGCAGCGTACCGCACCGGAGCGGAACGGGTCCGGGACCCGGCCCGACGAACGAGCGCCGCGCGCCCCGCGGTCAGAGCTGCCGCAGCGCCGCGCCCACCGCGTCCGGGCCGAGCGGCGGGACGTCGCCGTCGCAGCGCACCCGCCACGGGAAGCCCGGAGCGTCCGCGGCCGCCTCGGCGGCGGCGTGGCGCACCACGGCGAGCGCCCACCAGCCCTCGCCATCGGGGGCGGGGGCCGCGCTGCACACCGCACCGACGGCGGCGCCGTCGGCGTCCTCGACGCGCCATGCCGCCGCCAGACCCAACGCCGGGAGCGGTCCGTCGAGCACCAGGCCGTACAGACCGCGGCGCAAGCGGCCACGCGCTTCGACCCGCGCCATGATCTCCTGCCCCAGGTAGCAGCCCTTGCGGGGGTGCACGCGGTCGGCGAGGCCCGTCTCTTGCGGCAGCCCGTGCGCACCTTCGGCGCGCACGGTGGCGACGCCATGGGCCACGCGCGCCGCGGTGAGCGCCCGCTCGCCGACCGGGCGCACGCCCCCTTCGATCAGGGCGTGCCAGGGTTCGCGCACGTCGCGCGCCAGCAGCGCGACGTCCACGGTCGCGAGCGGGCCCAGGGTCCCGAACCGCAGCAACACGCTCGCACCGCCATCGGCGGTCGGCACGGTCACCGTCCGTCCCTCCTCCACCGCGACCTCGACGGCGTCGGCGCTCAGCGCCGGGAACGCCCGGCCGAGCTCGCGGACGACGACCGCCAGGTCGCGCGCGACGAACGTGAACGCCACCAACCCGCGCTCACCCACCGCCGACTCGGCCACGTCGTCGAGCTCGACCTGATCGAACACGACGTGCGCCGCGAGCCCGGCGAACGTTGCAGGGCCGTGGCCGTCGTCGATCGCGAGGTAGAGGTCGTCGGGGCGGCGATGGACGGTGAGGCCCGCCTGCGCGCGCCCTTTGTGGTCGAGCATCAGCGCCGACGCGGCCGTGTGGTCCGCGAGACCGCGCACGTCCTGACTCAGTTGCCCGTGCAGGAAGTCGACGCGGTCCGCACCGCGCACGCGCACGTGGCCTCGCGCCAGCCGCGGCACGACGACCGGCCGACCGACGAGGAGGTCGACCCGCTCGCCATCGGGATCGCCGAGGTGGTCGAGCGCCGCGGGCGCGAGCCAGGGCACCGCGCCACCGGCGAGCACCGGTTCGTCCAAGAGCGCGCGCCAGATGCTGGGGGGGCGGGGGGTCGCGTCTCCGACCACGGGGGGCACGAAGGATCGCTCGGCGTCGGGCATGCCCCAAGGTACTCCGCGAGCGGGCGACCGGCCGTCGTCGGCAGCGAGCGCCGATCGGAGGCCGTCAGCCTCGGCGCGCGCCTCGATGCCGCGAGCCCGCCCGTCGTGCGGCTTCGCGCCTGGCCTCGAGGTCGATCTCGAAGAGGGTGAAGTCGTAGGCGTTGATCACCCGCACGCCTTCGGCGGTCTGGTACTCGCGGGGGGCGTTGGCGCCGTTCAAGTGCACGTGGCCGTGGACGTGCACCGCCGGCCGCCAACGACGGTGGAAGCGGTTGAACGCGGGCACGCCGCGATGCGGGAAGTCCTCGCCCTCGTGCGTCCCTTTGGGGGGGGCGTGGGTCAGCAGCACGTCGACGGCCCGGCCGTGGCGCCACCGGTTCCAGGCGAGTTTGGGCGCCAGCGCCGCCGACATGCGCGCGTACGCAGCCTCGGTGTACTGGTGCGGACCAGGCCGGTACCGCGCGCTTCCCTCGAACCCGGCGATCAGCAGGCCGTCGATGTCGATCACGTCGCGGTGGACGTTCGTGCAGCCGCCAGGGAGGCGGGCGACGGTCGGGTCCTCGGCGCTGCGAAAGTAGGCGTTCGCGTGGTTGCCGACGACGTACGCCGGTCGGGTGCGGAGCTTGCTCGCGATGAACTCCAGGTAGTAGCCCGGGAGGTCGCCCGCGCACACCACCACGTCGAAGGGCGGCAGGTTGCGGGGGAAGTTCTCGGAGTAGATGACGGGCGAGACCTCGTCCGACAACGCCAGGACGCGCATCCCGCCGCCCCCCTCAGTCCGCGTCGGGCGCTGCGATCGCCCCCTTGGCTTGCCACTCGAGACCGGCCCAGATGAGGCCCTCGATGTCGCCGTCCAACACGTGGTCGGGGTCGTGGCGCATCTCGCCGGTGCGGTGGTCCTTGACGTACTGCTTGTCGAGCACGTACGAGCGGATCTGCGAGCCCCACTCGATCGCCTTCTGGGTGCCGCGGGCCTTCATCTGTTCCTCGAGCCGACGCCGTTCCTCGCGCTCCCACAGCCGTGAGCGCAGCACGGTCATCGCCTTCTCGCGGTTCTTGATCTGCGACTTGCCGTCCTGGCACGTGACGACGACCTCGTCGGGGGTCCCGCCGCGATAGACGACGCGCACCGCCGAATCGGTGGTGTTGACCGATTGGCCTCCGGGCCCCGAGGACCGGTAGACGTCGACGCGCACGTCGCTGGGATCGATCGCGACCTCGATCGCGTCGTCGATCTCCGGCATCACCTCGACCGCGGCGAAGCTGGTGTGGCGGCGGTTCTGGCTGTCGAAGGGGCTGATGCGCACCAACCGGTGCACGCCCCCTTCGGCCTGCAGCATGCCGAAGGCGCGCTCGCCCCGGACGATCATCTGCGCGTAATCGATGCCGTTGGGTGCGGCGTCGTTGCCGACGGCGTCGAGCAGCTCGACCTTGTAGCCGCCCCGCTCGGCGAAGCGGCGGTACATGCGCAACAGCATGCCGGCCCAGTCCGAAGACTCGGTCCCGCCGGCGCCCGGCTTGATCGTGACGATCGCCGCGCGTTCGATGTGGTCGCCCTGGAACAGCGTCTCGCGGTAGAGCGTCTCGAGCTCGCCAGAGACGCGCGCCTCCTCGACGTCCAGGTCGCCCTCGTCCTCCGGCCCCGCCATCTCGCGGAGCTCCTCGAGGCCGGTGACGTCATCGGCGATGCGTTGGTAGGTATCGACGACCTTGCGCAGCCGCGTGGCTTCGGTGTTCACCGTGCGCGCCCGGTCCGGGTCGTTCCAGAGCGCGGGGTCGTTCAGTTCGGGTTCGAGCTCAGCAAGACGCGCTTGCTTCCCGACGAGGTCAAAGATACCCCCGGAGGGCATCGAGTCGCTGGCGAAGCGGTTCCACAGCGGTTCCTCCCTGTTCCACACGCACCGCGCGCCCGAGGCGGCGGGACTTGACGTGCGCCCGGGCTGGGCATCGACGTCGTGTGCATGCATCGCGAGTGTACCCCGCGAACCCCGTGGTACCATGACGCGACCGGAACGCCGTTCCCGACGCACGGCTCGCGATCCGTACCCCCATCCGCCCTGGAGGCGCCCCGTTGGACCTGTTCGAGGGCTTCGGCCTGCTGGACGTCATCGACGTGCTCGTGCTCGCCACGCTGATCTACCAGGCCTACGCCCTGTTGATCGGGTCGCGCGCCTGGAACGTGTTCCGTGGGCTGGCCGCGCTGACCGGGCTCTGGTTCCTGGCGACCCAGTTGGGCCTCGACGCCACCGGGGCCGTGTTCGATCGCTTGGCCCCCGTGGCGTTCCTGGCCGTGGTCGTCGTGTTCCAACCGGAGCTCCGGGCGGCGTTGGAGCGCTTCGGCCGCGGCCGGCGTCGCCCCGACGTCGGATCCGACCCGGTCCAGGAGCTGATGACCGCGGTGCGCGAGCTGGCCTCACAGAACGTCGGTGCGCTCATCGCGATCGAGCGCAGCACGCCGCTGCGCGAGTACGGCCGGCCGGGAGCGGTGGTCGGCGCACCCGTCACCGCAGCCCTGATCCAGACCCTGTTCGCGAGCCGCGGTCCACTCCACGACGGCGCCCTGATCGTCAAGGAGGACGCGATCACCCACGCAGGCGCCATCTTCCCGCTCAGCGACCGTGAGCCGGCCGACGGCTGGGCCGCCAAGCTCGGCACCCGCCACCGCGCGGCGCTCGGCCTGTCCGAGGTGAGCGACGCGCTGGTGCTCGTGGTGAGCGAGGAGCGCGGCACCGTCTCGGTGGCGCGCGATGGCGCGCTGCGCGTCGACATCGCGCCGGCCGCGGTGCAGGCGGCCCTTCGGGAGGTGTACGGCGCGTGAACCGACTCGCGTACTGGGGGCGCCGTCTGATCCACCACTGGCCGCGCAAGCTGGGCGCGGTGGCGGCAGCGCTCTTCGTCTGGCTGATCGTCGCGACCGACGCGACGACCACCGCCCAGCGCTCGCTGCTCGTCCCGCTGGTGGTCGAGGGCATCGACGCCGACCGGTTGGCGGTCGGGCTGCCCGAGCTCGTCGAGGTGACCGTGTCGGGCACGAGCAACCGCATCGACCGCCTGCGACCCGAGAGCTTCGACGCGGTGCTCGACCTCACCGACGTCGTGGGGGCGTTCCAGGTGGAGGTGACCATCGCGCCGCCCCAGGGCATCGTGCTCGAACGGGTGGCGCCCAGCGAGGTGATCGGCGAGCTCGAGACGGTGGCGATCTCCGACGTCCCCGTCCGCGTCACCGTCGCCGGCGCGCTGGGGCCCGACGAGCGCCTCGCGGCGACCGCGACCCCCGAGACGGCGCAGGTGCGCGGGCGCGCGTCGATCGTGGAGCGCGTGGTGGCCGTCGTGGTGCCCGTCGCGGCGGAAGACGCGCGCACGGCGCTCGCCACCACCGTGACGCCCTACGCCGTCGATGCCACCGGACGCCCCGTCCTGGACGTGGCCGTCGCCCCGGACCGGGTGGCGGTGACGATCGCCGTCGAACCCGTGCGCGTCGAGCGGCGGGTGCCGCTCGCAGTGGTCGCACCGACCGCAGCGGGGTGGAGCGGCCTACAGGGCGCGCCGACCGACGTGCTGGTCACGGGCCCCGCCACGACGCTCGACGCGCTCGCGGTCGTCGAGGCGGTCGTCGAGCTCCCGACGGAGATCCCCGCGGGGGGCCGCTATACTCGTCCGTTGACGCTGGCGCTGCCCGAGGGCGTGTTCGCCCTCGAGGCACCGACCGCCAGCGTCGCGTACGCGCCGAATCCCCTCGCCGAGTGACGCCGTTCGCGTCGCCGCATCCTGCTGGAGCCCCGCCCGTGACCACCTACCCCATCCGACTCTTCGGCGATCCTGCCCTGCGCCGCCGCGCTCGCCCCACCACCGCCTTCGGGAGCGAGCTGGCGCGCTTGGGGGACGGTCTGATCGACGCCATGCTCGGCGCCCAAGGGGCCGGCCTCGCGGCTCCTCAGGTCGGGGTGGGCGTGCGGGCCTTCGTGCTGGCGGGCACGTACGCCGGGCTGCTCGATCCCGACGAGGAGCACGAGCCCGCCACCGAACGCGCCCACTGCGTCGTGTACGTCAACCCCGAGATCGTCGAGCACGACGGCGTCCGGGTCGACGTCGAGGGCTGCCTCTCGATCCCGGGCATCTACACCGACGTCAAGCGCGCGGCGCGCCTCGTCGTGCGGTACCAGGACGTGCTCGGTGGCAAGCACGAGGTGGTCGCCGAAGGCAACCACGCGAAGGCGGTTCAACACGAACTCGATCACCTGGACGGGGTCCTGTTCCTCGACCGCTTGAACGAGCCCGAGCGCCGCCGCCTGATGGAGGAGCACCGAGCCGAGCTGGCGGAGATGCAGCGCGACGCCAAGGCGCACCTGCGGGCGCTCCGCGACGCCGGCGCGCCCGTGGCGCCGTGGCCGTGAGCGCGCACCGGTTGCGCGTCGCGCTGTTCGGCACCCCGGAGTTCGCCCTGCCGACGCTCGAGGCGCTCCACGCCCACCACGACGTGCGCTTGGTCGTCGCGCAACCCGATCGCCCGGTGGGCCGAGGCTTGCGTGTCGAGGCGCCGCCGGTCGCGCACCGCGCGGTCGAGCTCGGCTTGGCGCTGGCCCAGCCCGAGAAGCTGAGGCGCGACGCCGCCTTCCAGGAGGCGCTCGCCGCCCTCGACCTCGACGTCGCCGTCACGGCCGCCTACGGCCAGATCCTCCCGAAGGCGCTGCTGGCGGTGCCGCGCGAAGGCTTCCTGAACGTCCACGCCAGCCTGCTGCCGCGCTGGCGCGGCGCGGCGCCGGTCCAGCACGCGCTCATCGCGGGCGACGCGACCACGGGCGTGTCGATCATGCAGACCGAAGCCGGGCTCGACACGGGCCCCGTGCGCCTCGTGCGCGAACGCGCGATCGCCCCCGACGAGGACGCACCCGCGCTCCTCGCGGCGCTCGCCGAGCTGGGCGCTCAGGCGCTCCTCGAGGCGCTCGCCCTCTTGGCGCTGGGGCGACTCCCGAGCACCCCGCAGGACGACGCGGCCGCCACGCTGGCCCCGCGCCTGACGCGCGAGGACGGGCGGATCCGCTGGGCGGAGCCGGCTCGCCGCGTCGTCGATCGCCACCGCGGGGTGGCCGGTTGGCCAGGGAGCTGGTGCACGTGGGCGGATGCGGTCCTGAAGGCGCACGTGCTCGCCGAGGTCGACGGCGCCGGCGCACCGGGTACGGTGATCGGAGTGGACGCCGAGGGCGTCGTCGTGGCCTGCGGCGACCGGGCGGTGCGCCTGATCGAGGTGCAAGCCGCGGGCAAGCCGCGCATGGGGGCCCGCGCGTGGGCGAACGGCGCGCGCGTCACGAGAGGGGTGCGCCTTGCCTAAGGTCGCATTGGTCGGTCGACCGAACGTCGGCAAGTCGAGCCTGTTCAACCGCCTGCTGCGCCGGCGCGAGGCGCTGGTGGACGACTTCCCCGGCGTCACCCGCGACGTCAAGGAGGGCACGGTCGCCTTCGACTCCGGGCGCACCTTCACGCTGCTGGACACCGGTGGGCTGTGGTCCGGCGACCGCTGGGAGAAGGACATCCGAACCAAGGTCGAGCGCGCGATCCGCGACGTCGACCTGGTCCTGTTCTGCGTCGACGGCCGCGAGGGGGTGCTCGCCGGGGACGAGGAGATCGCCGCCTGGCTGCGTGCGCTCGGCAAGCCGGTGTGGCTGGTGGGCACCAAGCTCGACGACCCGCGCCACGAGGAGCAGGCACCGATCTCCGAGGCCTACGGCCTCGGCTTCGGCGAGATCCACTTCACCAGCGCGAACCACGACCGCGGCATGTACGAGCTGCTCGAAGCGATCGAGGAGAAGCTCCCCGAGCTGCCCGAGGAGGACGTCGCCGAGGAGGCGCCGATCCGCATCGCGGTCGTCGGGCGCCCGAACGTGGGCAAGTCGAGCCTGGTGAACGCGCTGCTGGGCGAGGAGCGCGTGATCGTCGCCGAGGTGCCGGGCACCACCCGCGACAGCGTCGACGTGGCGTTCGAGTACGGCGGGCGGCCGTTCGTGCTCGTCGACACCGCCGGCATCCGGCGCAAGCCGACCGAGGACATCGAGCGCTGGATGACGATCCGCTCCGAGGAGGCGCTGCGCCGCGCCGACGTGTGCGTCCTGGTCGTCGACCCGTTCGAGATGGGCGACCACGAGATGGGGCTGGCCAACCAGGCGCTCGAGCGCGGCACCCCGATGGTCATGGCGGTCAACAAGTGGGACCTGGTCGAGGACAAGGACCTGGAGCCGCGCCGCAAGCTGATCGACGAGACCCTCCCCCATGTGTCGTTCGCGCCGCGCGTGTACACGTCCGCGCTCACCGAGTTCGGCCTGCACGAGCTGCTGGCGACCTGCGTGCGGGTCTACGAGATCGCGCGCCGGCGCGTCTCGACCGGCGACCTCAACAGCTGGATCGAGGTCTGGACCACCCGCCAGGCGCCGCCGAACTTCCACGGCAAGCCGCTGCGCATCTACTACGCGAGCCAGGTCGACGTGGCGCCGCCGGTCTTCCACATGAGCGTGAACAGCGAGAAGTACGTGACCCGCTCCTACGAGCAGTACCTGATCAACCGGATCCGTGAGGACCTGGGGTTCGCCGAGGTGCCGTTCCGATTGGTGTTCAAGTCGCGGCGCAAGGAGGGCGGCAAGCGGGTGCGGACGCAGACGTAGTGCGTGCGGACGTCGTGCGCCCGCGCCGTCCGCGCCCCGCGAAGCACCTCACGCGCCGCCCCGGTGGCTCGGTTTAGGATTCGGCAACCCGCTCGAACCTCGGGGGTTGCCGCATGCCCGATCCGATCAAGCTCGCCCTGATCTCGCCACGTGGTCCGCTCTACCGACACCGCACCGGCATCTGGAAGAAGTCGCTGCGCTACGCACCGCTGACGCTCACGACGCTCGCCTCGTTGATCCCCGCCGACGTGCCGGTCGACCTCACGCTGATCGACGAGGGCGTGACCACGATCCCGGACGGCATCGATGCCGACCTGGTCGGGCTCAGCGCGATCACCGGCACCGCGCCTCGCGCCTACGAACTGGCCGACCGCTTCCGGGCCCGCGGGGTGCCGGTGGTGCTCGGCGGCGTGCATCCGACGCTGCTGCCCGACGAGGCGGCACGCCACGCCGACGCCGTGGTGGTCGGCTACGCCGAGGACACGTTCCCGCAACTGCTGCGCGACTTCGGAGCCGGCGCGCTCCGCGCGCGCTACGACCAGGCCCCCGACCTCGACCTCGGCGGCCGCCCCTTCCCGCGCCGCGACCTGCTCCCTGGTGGTCGGCACGCCCTGCTCCACACGATCGAAGCGACGCGCGGCTGCGTGCACCGCTGCGAGTTCTGCGTGGTGCCGAGCGCGTGGGGCCGGCCGCTGCAGCGTCCCGTGGTCGAGGTGGTCGACGACCTACGGCAGATGGCGGCGAGGCGGGTGGTGTTCCTCGACCTCAACCCCATCGCCGACGTCGCGTACGCCAAAGAGCTGTTCGAGGCGTTGGTGCCCCTGCGCCTCACGTGGGGCGGCCTCGCCACCACGCTGATCGGCCGCGACCCCGAGCTGCTCGAGCTCGCCGCCCGCAGCGGCTGCCGCGGGCTCCTGATCGGCTTCGAGTCGCTCGCGCCCGACGTGCTCCGTGGCACGAGCAAGGCGTTCAACGCGCAGCAGGACTACCGCGCGCTGGTCGGTGCGCTCCACGCGCACGGCATCGCCGTCATGGGCTGCTTCGTCTTCGGGTTCGACGGCGACACCGCCGAGACCTTCGAGGCGACCGCCGACTTCGTGCACGACGCCGACATCGACCTTCCCCGCTACGCGATCCTCACGCCGTTCCCAGGCACGCCGCTCTACGCCCGCCTCGAGCGCGAGGGGCGCATCCGCACCCGCGACTGGAGCCTCTACGATGGGCAACACGCGGTCTTCGAACCGGCGCGGATGAGCGCCGCGGAGCTCGAGCGACGCACCGAAGCGACCTGGAAGCGCACCTACCGACTCCGCGGCATCGCCAAACGGCTCGCGGGCGCGCGCGTGCAGCTGCCCGTGGCGATCGCCGCCAACCTCGGCTACCGCTACTACGCCCGCAACCTGCACCGGTTCTACACGTGCGACTGGCCCGGGTTCCGAGCGGCGGCCTGAGCCGTGCGCCTGACGATCGTCCACCCGTGCATCGGCCGCCGCGCCGGCCAGCGCTACATCGGCTCGTGGCAGATGGAGCCCCTGCCCGCGGCCACGGTGGCCGGGCTGACGCCCAGCGACGTCGACGTACGCTTCTACGACGATCGCCTGGAAGCGATCCCGTACGACGAGCCCACCGACTTGGTGGCGATCTCGGTGGAGACCTATACCGCCAAGCGCGCGTATCAGATCGCCGGCCACTACCGCCGTCGCGGGGTGCCCGTAGTGATGGGCGGGTTCCACGCGACGTTGCAGCCCGACGAGGTGGGCCGTTACGCCGAAGCGGTGGTGGTCGGTGAAGCCGAGACCGTATGGGCGCAGGTGATCGACGACGCCCGCCATGGACGCCTCGAACGCCGCTATCAGGGGAACGGCCGCCCGTCGCTCGCCGGTCTGCGCCCCGACCGGTCCATCTTCGCGGGCAAGCGCTACCTGCCGATCGGCTTGGTCGAGGCCGGGCGTGGCTGCCACTTCCAGTGCGACTTCTGCGCGGTGCAGACGGTGTTCGGCCAGAAGCAGACGCGCCGCCCCGTCGACGACGTGATCGAAGAGATCGCGCGCATCCGCGACCGGCACAAGCTGCTCTTCTTCGTCGACGACAACATCACCTCCAACCTGCGGGAAGCGAAGGCGTTCTTCGCGGCGCTCGCCCCACTCAAGGTGCGGTGGGTGTCGCAAGCGAGCATCAACGCCGCGCACGACGAGGAGTTCCTGGAGTTGATCAAACGCAGTGGCTGCCAGGGGCTCCTGATCGGCTTCGAGAGCCTCGACCCCAGGAACCTCGCGGCGATGGGCAAGGGGTTCAACACGATGCGCGGCGGGTACGAGGTGGCGCTGGCGAACTTGCGCCGCCACAAGCTCCGCCTCTACGCGACCTTCGTCTTCGGCTACGACCACGACACCCCCGAGGCCTTCGACGCCACCCTCGACTTCGCGCGCCGCCACGCCTTCTACATGGCTGCCTTCAACCACCTCACGCCGTTCCCGGGCACGCCGCTGTACGCGCGGCTCGAGCGCGAAGGGCGCCTGCGCTTCGACACCTGGTGGCTCGATCCCGACTACTCGTACAACGTCATCCCCTTCGCGCCGGCCCAGATGGACCACGAGGCGCTGCGTCGCGGCTGCGTCGACGCGCGTCGGCGCTTCTACGGTCTGCGGAGCATCGCGCGCCGCAGCGTCGACGCCACCAACCGCGCCAACGCCTTCATGTGGCGCAACTTCTTCGTGATCAACGGCATGCTGCGCGCCGAGGTCGCCTCGCGCGACTTCTACCCGCTGGGCGACGAGACCGACCGCGCACCGCTGCTCCACGCATGAGCACGGTTCGCATCGACGCCGCGCGCCCCGACGACGACGCCGGCCTGCGCGCGCTGCTGCGCGTGCCCGTGCCCGGGCAGGTAACGCTCGGGTTCGAGCGCGAGCCGGCGTATTTCGCTGCGGACGCGATCCTGGGCGAGCGCTGCGAGACCTTCGTCGCCCGCGACGGCGACGCCGTGGTCGGCCTCGTGAGCGCGGCGCGCCGGCGGCTGCACGTCGGCGGCGAGGTGACGGAGTGCGGCTACCTCAGCCAACTGCGGGTCGCCCGCAGCCACGAAGGCCGCGGGCTGGTGGCGTTGGGCTTGCGCGCGGTGCGCGCGCGCCTTGCGGAGACCGGCGTGCCCGGGGCCTACGCCACCGTGTCGAAGGGCAACCGCGCGGCCGAGGGGGTGCTGCTGCGGCGCTTTGGTCGCGGCCCGGCGGGGTTCGCGCCGGTCGCGGAGCTCTGGACGCTCGCGTACGCCGCCACGCCGGTCCGACCCCGGTGGCGCCAGGGCGAGCTGGCGACGGCCACCCCCGACGACCTCCAGGAGGTCGCCGACTTCCTCACCCGCCACGGACCGCAGCGGCAGCTCTACCCCGCCGTCGGCCGCGAGGGCCCGCTCGCCGGACGGCCGGGGCTGCGCGTCGACGACCTGGTCCTCGCCCGTTCGCGCGGTGCGCTGCGCGGCGTGGTCGCGGTGTGGGACCAGTCCGCGCTCCGTCAGACGGTCGTTCGCGGCTACGGTCCGGCGCTCGGGCGCCTCAAACCGTGGCTCGACGTCGGGCGCCGGATTCGTGGGGGACGGGCGCTGCCGGCCGTGGGTGAGCCGCTGCGGGTCGCGTCGGCCAGCCTGTTCACGGTGGCCGCCGACGATGCGGCGGTAGCGTCGGCGCTGATCGCCGCTGCCGTCGCCGCGGCTGCGCGGCGCGGCGCGCACGCCCTGGCGCTCACGCTCGACGCCGTCGACCCGCTCCTGCGCGTCGCGAGGCGCCGGCCGCACGTGGCCTACGGGTCCCAGCTCGTGGCGCTGCCGCTCGCCGATCCGGAGTTCGTCCGGCGCCTCGAAGGGACGCGCTTCGTCGATGCCGGCACCCTCTAAGGCCCGGGACCGCGCCGCGGGCAGCGAGGCGCCACCGGGCAGCGTCACGACCTCGGTGGAACGCGTCGCCGACCTGCGTGGCGTCGATCGCGAGGCGATGGTGGCGCTCTTGGACGCCCACTTCTGGGGCGTCACGCCCGAGCGCTTCGTCGTCGACCTCGCCGACAAGGACCTTGCCGTGGTGTTGCGGGCGCACGACGAGCTCGTCGGCTTCTCGACGCTGGCGCGCATCGAGGCGCGCTTCGGCGGGCGGCCCGTGACCGCCTTCTACTCCGGCGACACGATCGTGCGCGCCGACGCCCGCGGCAGCGCCGCGCTCGCGCGCGCGTGGAGCCGCCACGTGTTCGCCGAGGCGGCGGCGGTCCGCCAACGCGAACCCGAGCGACGCGTCGTGTGGATGCTCATCAGCTCGGGCTACAAGACCTACCGCTTCCTCCCGACCTTCTTCCGCCGCTACCTGCCGCACGCGGACGTCCCGCCGGCCCCCGACGACGCGGCGCTCGCCGCCCACCTCGCGCGGTTGCGGTACGGCGAGCGCTACGACGCCACCACCGGTGTCGTCCGGCTCGAGCACCCCACGCCGCTTCGCGACGGGGTCGCCGACGTCACCGCCGCCCGCGCCGCCGACCCGAACGTGGCGTTCTTCGTCGCCGCCAACCCGGGCCACGCGCTCGGCGACGAGCTCGTGTGCCTCACCGACGTCGACGAAGCCAACCTGACGCCGGCAGGGCGGCGCATGGTCGGGTCGCTGCCGCTGCCGAGCAGCGACGAAGACCGTGCGTGACGCCGTTCGCGCCACCGCCGCGCACGCGCTGTGGGCCGCGGCGCTCGCGCCTGCGGCGGCCGCGTTCGACGCCGCCACGCGGGACGTCGCCGCGGCGCAAGCGCGCCTGTTGCGTTCGATGGTCGTTCGGAACGCGACGAGCGCCTTCGGCCGCGACCACGACCTCGCGCGCGTGCGCGCCCTCGCCGACCTTCCGCACGCACTGCCGCTGGCGGACTACGAGGCGCACCGGCCCTACGTGGAGCGCGTCGCGGCCGGCGAACCGAACGTGCTGGGGTGCAGCCCGGTCCGGGTGCTCGAACCCACGAGCGGGTCCGGCGCGGCGCCGAAGCTGATCCCGGCGAGCGACGAGCTTCGCCGCGCCTTCGCCCGCGCCATCGCACCCTGGATCGTCGACCTGCTCGCGGGCGACCCGCGGATCGCCACCGGACCGGCGTACTGGTCGCTCAGCCCCGCGCTCCGACCCGACGCGCGCAGCGCGGGCGGGGTGCCCATCGGTTTCGAGGACGACGCCGCGTACCTGGGCGCCGCCGGCCGGCGGCTCGAGCGTGCCGTCCTCGCGGTTCCGAAGGCGGTGCGGCACCTCGCGGACGTCGAGGCGTTCCGCTACGTCACCCTGCTGCATCTGGTCGGGCGCGCGCCGCTGCGGTTGGTGTCGGTGTGGAACCCGAGCTTCCTGGCGGTGCTGCTCGACGCCCTGCCGCGGCACGCCGAGGCCCTGGCCGACGACCTCGCGAGCGGTCGCTGCCGCCCGCCCGGCGGTCCCGAGCGGTCCGACCTCGCCCTGCCGCGCGCCCACGGGCGCGCCACCGCCCTCCGGCGCGCCGCGTCGGGCCCTGCCGAGGACGTCGCCCGCAGCCTCTGGCCGCAGCTGCGGCTGTTGAGCTGCTGGACGGACGCCCACGCGGCGCCGGCCGCGGTCGCGCTCGGTGGCCGCTTGCCGCACGCCCGCCTGCAGGGCAAGGGGCTGATCGCCACCGAGGCGTTCGTCACGCTGCCGCTGCGCGCCGCTGCGGCGCCCGTCCTCGCGGTGCGCAGCCACGTGTTCGAGTTCCTCGAGCCCGGCGGCACCACCACCCGCTTCGCGCACGAGCTCGAGGTGGGCGACGAGGTGGAGGTGGTGGTCACCACCGACGTCCTCTACCGATACCGCCTGGGCGACCGGGTGCGCGTCGAAGGCCACCATCGGCGCGCGCCCACGCTGCGCTTCCTCGGCCGCGCCGGCCACACCTCGGATCGCGTGGGCGAGAAGCTCGTCGAGCGCCACGTGCGCGAGGCGCTCGACGCCGCCTGGTCGTTCACGGGAACGGCCCCGCGGTTCGCGCTCGTCGCCTGCGACGACGCCGCGGCGCCGCCGGCGTACCGCGTGTACGTCGAGGGGATCGAACCCCGCCACGGCACGGGGGCGCTCGCAGCGATCGAGGCGCATCTGCGAAGCAACCCGCACTACGCCTACGCGCGCGACCTCGGGCAGCTCGGACCGCTGGCCCTCGTCGAGATCCAAGACGGGGCTGCGGCGTTCGAAGACGCGATGGTCGCCCGCGGACAGCGGCGCGGCGACATCAAGCCGGTGGCGTTGAGTCCGTTCGGCGATTGGCGCGCGCGCTTCCACCGCGCGCGCCCGGAAACGCCGTGAGGTGCCGGTTCCGGCTACCCTCGGACGCATGCACTACTTCGCCTACGGCTCCAACCTCGACCCCGAGCAGATGGCCGAGCGCTGCCCGTCGGCCGCCTTCCTGCACCGGGCGCTCCTCCCGGACTTCGACCTCGCCTTCACCCGCTGGTCGACCCGCCGAAGGTGCGGCGTGGCGGACGTGGTGCCGACGCCGGGCGGACGCGTCTGGGGGGTCGTCTACGCGATGAGCGAGGCGGACGCGCTCGTGCTCGACGGCTTCGAGGGGTACGCGCCCGGGCGCGCGCGCTCCTGGTACACCCGCGTCGAGCGGACGGTAGCGATCGACGGCGACCCGCACCGACCGCTCGCGGTCACGACCTATGAGGTCGTCGAGCGTGCGCCGAAGCCGTTCGCGCCCAGCGACGACTACTTGTTCCACCTCGTGCGCGGCGCGGAGCACTGGGGACTTCCTGAGCCCTACCAAGCGCATCTGCGCTCGATCGCCACCGCCTGACGGCGCGTTCACGACCCGTCGCTGAGGCCGAGGCGGGCGGCCAGGGCGAGGGTCTCCGGCTCCGGTTCCATCCCCAGCTCGTCGAGCAGGTGCCCGTGGAAGGCCGCGAATGTGCGCCGCGCCCGCTGGCGGTCGCCGGCGGCCACCGACGCCTCGATGCCGATCCGCAGCGCCGCCTCGTCGAGCGCATCGCGGCGCAGGAGCCGGTCGGCGAGCGCAAGCGCATCGAGCGGGCGCCCCTGCTGGAGGTGCTCGGCGGCGAGCGCCAGCGCACCGGTCCGCCACCAGTCCTCGAGGACGCGCCGCTCGGTCTCGAGCCACTCCTGCGCCGGGGTGACCTCGGAGAGCTCGAGTCCGTCGAGCAACGGCCCGCCGTACGCGCCGAGGGCCTCGCGCCACCCTCCGCCGTGCACGTGCCGCTCGAACTCGGCGACGTCGGTGGCACCGACCCAGCGCACGCGCGCCGGCTCGCGCTCGAAGGCCGCACCGGCGGGCGAGCGGGCGATCGTCTGGAGCGTCTGGCGCAGGTTCAGGTAGGCGTGCTCGCGGCTGTGGTCGGGCCAGAAGAGGGTGGCCAGCGCCTCGCGGCGCACCCAGGTACCGCACCGCGCGACGTAGGCCAGCATCGCCAGCCAGCGCGAGGGCGGCAGGTCGTACCAGGCACCCGACGAGCCCACCTTGGGCGTGCCCAAGAGCACCAACGTCGGCGCGGTCGACCGCGCCCGACCGTGGCCGGTGGCGCGGGCGTCGCGGCCGTGGGCGTCGGGCAGGCGCCAGCGGGTGGTGCGGGGGGCGCGCCACGCGGAGGCGCGGCGGCGCGGGCGGGCGGGGAGCGGTCCTCGTTCGTCGGGCTTCGCGGATCCGATCGCAGGCATGAGCGACCTCCGTTCCTGCCGTCCCGGGGTGGGTCCCCGGAGGGCTGACGGCAGGATGCGGAGGTCGGTCCGTTCACGGTCCGTTCAGCGTCCGTGCGGGGTTCAGGACGACGCGGGCCGCCACGTTGGCGTTTAGGCCATCAGTCGCACCAGTTCGCATCCTCGGGATCCACGTTGGTCGCCTTGCCTGTCGTGTCGGTCGCGGAGTGCACGGCCGCCGACGGTGCCGCGAACGACGTCCCCCAGTACACGAGCGTGTCGTTGTCGACGCTTTCTGGGGACGCGAAGTACGCCCCCCGGGCACGCTGGGCAGGTTGCGATGCGCTCGGCGACGTCGTGCCGCGGTTCGAGTAGCCTTCATCCCGCCATCGGACGGTGCCCGTACACGCCTCGACGCCGATCACCCCGGGCCATGCTGCCGGTGGCATCGGGAACACCATGCCCTGGTTGCCGGCCGCGGCGAAGTACCGGATGCGCTCCGATGGCTGCGGCAGGCCGACGGCCTCGCTCGCTCGCACGTCCATCTCCGCCAACACGCCGATCGTGCCGATCGCGGCCAGTTGCTCTGGTGTCGCGACGTCGCAGGTGATCGACAGGTGCTGCTCGATGACGTCCTCGAACGCTTCGCACAGGCCCGCGAGGAGCGCGATCGCGCCCGGTCCGTCGGAGGTCGCGAACACGACCTCCAGGTACTCGGCAAGCGTCTCGAACTCCTCCCCCGAAGCGTCGCCGTCGTGCGCGGTGTACCGCTCCGAGAGGGCGCAGTCGACGAGGCCCCAACTCAGGACCGCGAACGTCGGCGTCGGCTGCAGCGGGTCGCCGAGCGTCGGGATGGCTTGGACCGCGTCCCGGATCGTCGCCACGTCGTCGAAATCCACGTCCAAGAGGTGCACCCGCACGCGTGGTGCTTCGGGGTCGGGGGCCGACGCGACCGTCACGACCGCGTGGCGGTCGCTCACCAACACGACCTTCTCGATCGCCGCCACACCGAAGTGGGCCAGCGCATGGAACGCCACGAGGTGACCGTGCGGCACGACCGTCGTCTCCGGTGCTGGCGGATCGACGATCGCGAGTCGGAAGCCGTAGAAGGCCGACCAGTGCGGGGCATGCTCGAGCTCCGAACCGGTCAGGAGGAGGTTGTCCGGGAGCAGCCGTCGGTGGAGTTCGAGCGAGACCGTCAGCGCCAGGAGGTCGAACTCGTCGACGATCACAAGGTCGGTGGCCGCCCGCGGCAGGCCGAGCGGAGGCACACTGGACGTCGTCAGCGCCTGGTCGGAGGACCGGACGGTCAGCAGACCGCCACCGCCATCGAGCCGCGGTGTGGTCCCCGTGCCGACGAGTTCCACGCACACCTGGAACTGGTCGTCTTCCGGAACTGCCTGGCCGGTGAAGGCCTCTAGCCCCAGGTACAGGTTCGCGAGCAGTTGCGGGCCGGGGTCGGCCGGGTCGCGCTCGCTCGCGAAACGCTCCCGCAGCTGTTCGTAGAGGAGTTCGGCACCGAGCGCCCGGAACAGGCCGACACCCTGGGCGCTCGCGCTCCCGACGAACGACGCGAGCGCGCCGACCAACAAGACCAAGGACCATCGACGAAGTCGTTGCATGCATCCACCCTCTCTGGGCACCGTGCGAGCGGGATCTCCTCGAGACGGGTCGCAGCCCACGTTCCATAGCAGTCGTACGGGCGTGATCTCAACGTGAATCGGCGCCCCGCCGCTCTAGCGCGTCGATGAACAGGGCGACCTTGGCGCGATCCGCCTCGGCGCCGTGGGCCTCGAACCGCCTCATCGCCTCTCGAGCGTGCATCGCCGCCTCGTCGAGGCGCCCTAGGTCGCTGTGGGCGTGCGCGAGTTCGACATGCGCGTACGCCGTCCAGAGGTGTTGGCCCCGGTCGGTCGCGAGCCCCAAAGCACGGAAGCGGATCGGGAGCGACCCCGCCAAGTCGCCGCTCTCTCCGACCGCGCCACCAAGGCCGAGCAACCCGAAGAACAACAGGTTCGGCGCCCGACTGCCCCCCTGTCTGCGCGCCACGAGTCGCTCAGCCATCTCCACGGCGACCGTGTACTGCTCGATCGATCGGGACCAGTCGCGCCGCAGCGTGGACACGTACCCCCAGCGCTGCAGCACCTCGCACTGCATCGCTGCGTCACCCGCCGCGTTCGCAAGCGTATTCGCCGCTTCGAAATGGCCCTCCGCTTCGTCGCGGTTGATCGCATCCAGGAGCGCGCCGAGGATCGCGTGCAGCATCACCCGGCGCGCCGTGTCGTCCGCGCGCTCGGCGAGCACGAGGGCACGCTCGTAGGCCCGAACGGCGTCGTCGACATCGTGTTGCCGAACGCGCTCGGCGTTGGCGACCTTCGTCCAGAGCCGCTCGGCGACGCTCCAGTTGCCGGCATCTTCGGCGATGGTCGCCGCTCGTCGCGCGAGGACCACCAAGTCGACGCCGACGTCGCGCGCTTGCAGGTAATCGACGTCGACGACCAGCGCGTGCGCCATCGCCACGCCGACGTCGGCCCCCCCCTCGTCCAGAGCGGCGGTGATCGCGTGCAGTACGTCGGGCAGATCCATCTCCACGCGATCGAGCACTTCGTGCGGTTCGCCGGCAACGCGCTGCGCAGCGTCCGCCAGCAGGTCCTGGAAGAACCGACGATGCGCCGCCCGCGCATCATCGGCCACCGTTCCCGTGGCTCGCTCCCGCAGGAACGTGCGCACGAGCGGATGGAACCCGAAGCGGCCGCGCCCACTTCCATCGCTGCGGACGAGCGCGCGATCGACCAACTGGAGCAGGAGCGGCAAGGAGACCGAGGCGACGACAGCGGCGGCGTCGAACTGGAACCCCGCTTGGAAGACGCTCAAGCGCAAGAGCGCGTCGCGCTCTCTCGAACCGAGAAGGGCCCACGTGGGCTCGAAGGCCGAGCGCACCGCGCGGTGCCGCTCGGGGGCGTCGACCGGGCCATGGTCGAGGACATCGAGCGCGCCTGCCAACGAGGCATGGATGGTGCGGACGTCGAGCGCGCGCGTCATGCTCGCCGCCAGCTCGATACCCAACGGATGGCCCTCGAGCGAGGTGCAGAGCGCCTCGATGGCATCGAGATCGCGAGCGGCCGCCGCAGGTGGGAAGCCGACCCGATCCGCCCGCTCGAGGAACAGGTGGGCCGCGTCGGACGGCTGCTCACCCTCACGCTGAGTGGAGAGCCCGCTGAGCTCCACGGTTCGCTCCTCCGAGAGCCCCAACCGTGACCGGCTCGTCACGAGGAGGCGGACTCCCGGGGCGGCGCGAAGCAGCACCGCCAGGTCGTCGACGGCCGGGAGCACGTGCTCGAAGTTATCCAACACGAGCAGCGCATGCCACCCGGCGAGCGCATCGGCCAACGCAGCCGCGTGCGCCCCCGCCGCGGGCGGTAGCGCGAGGCGCGCGGCGATCGCAGGGACGACCGCACTGGGACCCGACGCGGTCTCGAGCGGCACGAACGCGACGCCGTCCGGAAACCGTTGCGGCTCCCGCACCGCGAGACGCTCGGCCAGACGAGCGACCAACCGCGTCTTCCCCACCCCACCCAAACCGAAGAGCGTGATGAGCCGCTGGTCGGGGTCGCGAAGCAGGGCGTCGAGGGCCCGGAGTTCGACCTGCCGCCCGAAGAACGGGGTGTTCCGATGCGGCGCCTCGGCCACTGCGGTCCGAGGCCGCGCGCGACGTTCAACGCGCGGCTCCTGAACGTCGAGACCATAGCCCTCGGCAAGCTCGCGCAGTTGCGCAGCCTCCGGCAGCCCGAGCTTCTCGAGCACCGGCAGCGCGCTCGCGAGCTCGTCCATCTCGAGCTCCGGGGCGTCGCGCAGCGATACCGCGTGGAGCGCCAACTGACGAGCGTCGTCGAGCCGCCCCTCGGCGAGCTTCGCCCGCGCCCGATGCAGCGCCGCCGACCGCACCCGGCGCGCGATCGCCTCGCGGGTGGCGAACAGCCAGTCCTCGAGGTCGACGCCGAGCTCGACGTCGAGCCCGTCCAGGAAGGGGCCGTCGTAGGCGGCGAGCACCGCCTCGTAGCGGTACGCGTCGAAGTCGGCGAGCAGGTCGGTGGCGTCGCAGGGGACGCGGCTGGCGATGCGGTCGTCGGGGAGCAGGTCGACCACGGCCGCCTTCCGGAGGTGGCGCAGGCTCGTCGAGAGGCTGTCGCGCGGGTCGTCGGCGTCGCGGAAGAAGACGTCGGCCAGCTCGCGCCGGGTGGTGGGACCGTTCAGCGCGAGGTACGCGAGCTTCAGGAGCGGCTTCGGGCGCGTCAGCGACGCGCCCTCGAGCTGCAAGGCCCCGAGCGTGCGCAGCTTCATGAGGCGCTCATCCTAGGGGACGAATGTCCCGAAGGCAAGTGCGTGCGGACACCCATGCGTATGCGTGACGCCTTCCACGAACGAGCGCGACCCGACCGGCTAACCTTCCGTCGGACCATGGCGCCTTCGGCACCGAAGACCCAGTACTTCACCGCGAGCAGCCTCGACGGCTTCGTCGCCACCCCGGACCACGACCTGGGGTGGCTGCTGCAGTTCGGCGACGTTGGGAGCGGCTACGGCGCCTTCTACGAGCAGGTGGGGGCGCTCGCGATGGGGTCGTCCACCTACACCTGGCTGCTGCGGCACCACGTGCGGCCCGAAGGGCAGGCGCCGCAGCCCTGGCCGTACGCGGTGCCGGCTTGGGTGTTCTCGAGCCGAGAGCTCCCGACGGTCGACGGCGCCGACGTGACCTTCGCGCGCGGCGACGTCCGCCCCGTGCACGCGGCGATGGTCGCGGCGGCCGCCGGCAAGAACATCTGGATCGTCGGCGGCGGCGACCTGGCGGGCCAGTTCCTCGACGCCGGCCTGCTCGACGAGCTGATCGTCCAGGTCGTGTCGGTCACGCTGGGCGCTGGCGTGCCGCTCCTTCCCCGGCGGGTCGCGACGCCGCCGCTGCGGCTCGCCTCGGCGACGCCGTACGGTGCGGCGTGGGTCGAACTCCGCTACGAGGTTCCCAAGGGCGCGGCGTGACCCATCCCCCGGTCCTCTTCGTCCACGGCTACTCGAGCGGTCCGGGCGCCTTCGACACCTGGCGCCGCATCCTGACGGAGCGCGGGCGCGACCCTGCGCGGCTCATCGACGTGCACTACGAGTCGCTGGTCCACGCGGTCACCCTCAAGGACGTGGGCGAGGCGTTCGCGCACGCGATCGGCGCCGACCCGCGCCTCGACCCCGACGAGCCCTTCGACGCGCTGGTCCACTCGACGGGCATGCTGGTGGTGCG